>CALXCP010000034.1 GCA_944386845.1 uncultured Oscillospiraceae bacterium
ACCAAGGTCATCCGCACCGAGGAGGAGAACTTCGCCAAGACCATCGACGGCGGCCTGAAGATCTTCAACGAGATGCTGGCCCAGCACCAGGCCAAGGGGGAGAAGACCTTCTCCGGGGCCGACGCCTTCAAGCTCTACGACACCTACGGCTTCCCCGTGGACCTGACCGTGGAGATGGTGGAGGAGCAGGGCATGACCCTGGACCAGGACGCCTTCCACGCCCTCATGGAGGAGCAGCGCCAGCGGGCCCGGAAGGCCCGGGAGGCCCTGGGCGACCTGGGCTGGGCCGGCGTGGAGTTCGGCAAGGACGTGCCCGAGACCGAATTTGTGGGCTATACCGAGAACACCATCACCGGCGCCAAGGTGGTGGCTCTGGTGGTGGAGAACGAGCAGGCCGAGGAGCTCATGCCCGGCGTGGAGGGCATCGTGGTGCTGGACAAGACCCCCTTCTACGCCGAGATGGGCGGCCAGGTGGCCGACCATGGCACCATCGTTAGGAGCGGGGAGGACGGCTGCCTGTTCACCGTCACCGACGTGCAGAAGAACAAGGGCGGCAAGTATATGCACTACGGCAAGGTGACCGAGGGCGTGCTCAAGCTGGGGGACACCGTCACCGCCGCCATCGACCAGGACCGCCGGCGGGCCGTCATGCGGGCCCACTCGGCCACCCACCTGCTGGACAAGGCCCTGCGCACCGTCCTGGGCGACCACGTGCACCAGGCCGGCTCCCTGGTGGAGCCCGACCGGCTGCGCTTCGACTTCACCCACTTCTCCGCCATGACCCCCCAGGAGCTGGCCGAGGTGAACCGGGTGGTCAACGAGGCGATTCTGGAGGGCTATGACATCCAGACCAAGGTCATGCCCATCGAGGAGGCCAAAAAGACCGGGGCCATCGCCCTGTTCGGCGAGAAGTACGGCGACAGCGTCCGGGTGGTGGACATGGGCGAGGGGTACTCCGTGGAGTTCTGCGGCGGCACCCACCTGGACAACACCGCCAAGGTGGGGGTGTTCCACATCCAGAGCGAGTTCTCGGTGGCCAGCGGCGTGCGCCGCATCGAGGCCACCACCGGCCGGGCTTCCCTGGAGGTGATGAACCGCAACCAGGAGCTGCTGTTCCAGGCGGCGGCCGTCCTGAAGGCCAAGCCCGGCGAGCTGCGGGAGAAGGCCCAGCAGAACATGGAGGAGCTGCGCCAGCTCCGCCACACCATCGAGAAGCTCCAGGCCCGGGAGGCCGCCGGCGAGACCGACCGCATCCTCTTCGGCGCTCACGAGGTGGAGGGGGTGAAGGTGATCACCGCCACCATCCCGGAGGCCGACGCCGCCAAGCTGCGTCAGATGGGCGACCAGCTCCGGGACAAGGCCCCCAACGCGGTGGCCGTGTTGGCCACGGTGAAGGACGGGAAGATCACCTTCCTGGCCGTCTGCGGCAAGGAGGCCGTCCAGCGGGGCATCAAGGCGGGGGACATCGTCAAGCAGGTGTCCGCCATCGCCGGCGGCTCCGGCGGCGGCAAGCCCGACTCCGCCATGGGCGGCGGCAAGGATCCGCTGATGCTGGATAACGCCCTTGCCATGGTGGACAACGTCGTGGCCATGAAGCTGAAGGGGTAAGCGATCGCACTCAACGGCGGCGCAGCCGCCGCCCAAACATCCCAACAGCGAAGGATAACAAGAGGCCCGGCGGACCGTTTTTCGGTCCGCCGGGCCTCTTCATTCCTCATTTGTGATCACGAATCGACTTACCGTCCCATGACCCGGGCCATCTGGACCATGGTGACGGCCACTTCTGCCCGGATGGCGGTATTGCCGGGGGCGAAGGTCCCGTCGTCGTTGCCCCCCATGATGCCCAGCTGATAGCACAGGGTCACGCCGTCTTTGGCATAGCCGGCGATGTCGCTCTCGTCGGAGAAGCTCGGGGTGCCGGTGTTCACCGGCGCGGCCTCATAGTCGTACCGGGTCAGGAAGCTGCCGAACAGGGCCGCCATGTCCTGCCGGGTGATGGCGGCCTCGGGGTCGAAGCCGGCCAGCATGGCGGACGGGATGACCCCGCTGTCCTTGGCCCAGGCTACATGGTTGTCATACCAGTTGGGGCCGGAGTTGGTGGGCAGAGTGTCGCCGGAGAACTGGAACAGGACGGCCAGGAATTCGGCGTAGGTCATGTTGTTCTCGGGGGCGAAGGTGCCGTCCCCGTTGCCGGCGAACAGCCCCTTCTCGGCCACCGTCTCCACGAAGCTGTAATACCAGGCGTCGGGAGTCACGTCGGTGAAGGTCTGGGCGGGCTGCTCGGGCTCAGGCTCCTCAGGCAGGGTTCCCGCCGCCACCACGGTGAAGGTCAGGGGGGTCGTGATATAGACGCTTTCGCCGCTGCTTTCAACCAAGACCCTCGCCTCCCATGTATGAGTGCCGGGCGCCAGGCCGGCCTTGGGCTGCACCGTGAGGGTGGATGTCCCGTTGGCCTCAACATGGTAGGGGCTCAGGTCGGAGATGAGGAAGCCGCCGTAGGAGTTGCTGCTCAGAGAGAGAAGGACCCCATAGTTGTCGTGGTTGGTGTAGGTGATCGTCCGGGCGGCGGGCTGGGTGTACCCCTCCTCCACCGTGCCGAAATCAATGGAATCCGTGTCCGCGGACACTTGGAGGCTTGGGGCCAGTACGGTATAGAACAGGGACAGGGTGGCGCTGGGGCCCTCCTCCGTGGTGATGGTCACCGTCGTGTCCTTGGTGCCGTACCTATAGTTGAGCGCCTCTACAAAGAGGGGAGCGCTCTCCCCGGGCTCCAGCGTCTTGTTTTTATAATTATACATGTCCTCGCTGTCCCAGCTCAGGAGATAATTCGGAACGGTTTTGGGCAGGGTCACCCGGAGGGGCCTGTCGCCGGTGTTGGTGACGGTGACCGTTTTGACCGGCTCATCGTATCCGGTGAGCCCGCTGCCGAAGTCCAGAGAGGTGGTGCTCAGGGAGAGACCGTAGGAGGGGATCGGCTCGCCCTCATGGATGACCGCGAGAACAGAGGAGATCGAAGCCCAGTCCTCATAGCCGGTGCTCCCCTGGGGAACGACAAAGACAGTTGGGCCGAATTCATCGTTGAGGTTCATCGAACTGGTGTTGAAATAAGGGGCCACCATGCCCTCCATATAGACGGTGTCCAGCCCGGTGCACCACGCAAAGGGGTTGTCCATCTCTTCTACGCTGGCGGGGATGGTGATCTCCCGCAGGGCGTCACAGCTTGCGAATGCATCCTGTCCGATGCTGATCAGATTTTCGCTCAATTTGACATTGGTCAGGGCATTGCAGCTCCGAAACGCGAATCCCCCGATCGTGATCACACTGTCCGGGACGGTCACACTGGTGATGTCGGTGCCCTCGAACGCGTGATCCGATATTCTCGTCACAGGGTACACCTGTCCGTTCTCACCGGTGACGGAGGCGGGGATGTCCGCATGGGTGGATGTGGCCAGGCTGCTGTCATAGCCGGTCAGGTGGACTGCATCGGCATCAACAGCATAATTCAAAGTAAAGGTGTAGGGGCCGACCTGGACGGTGTTCGACTCCGCCGCCGAGGCGGGCAGGGCCAGCCCCAGAGCCATGCTCACCGCCAGCACAAGGGACAGCAGCCGGGATGTGCGTTTTTTCATGTGCGTTTCCTCCTTTTCAAGTTTTCCGTGGGATATCCCACGGTGTGGAGCGGGCCCGCTCCACAAGGTCCTCTGTATCTGTCGCCGGAATGATCATGTCCATGATGCACCGCTTCCCGCCGGAAAACAATATGCTGGCTGTTTAGGGTCGGGCTTTTTTAGAGAAACGGCAGATTTTCGTTGCAATTTCCCGCCGGGGGAGTACAATAAAAGCACCTGAGTCACAAAGGAGGGTTTCCAATGTCCGATTGTCTGTTCTGCAAGATCGCGGCGGGAGAGATCCCGTCCAACAAGGTGTACGAGGACGAGCTCTGCTATGCCTTTTACGACATCGACCCCCAGGCGCCCACCCACTTCCTGGTCATCCCGAGGGAACACATCCCCTCGGTGGCCGGCATCGGGCCGGACAACGCCGCCCT
The DNA here is from genome assembly GCA_944386845.1 of uncultured Oscillospiraceae bacterium. Lineage (GTDB taxonomy): Bacteria > Bacillota > Clostridia > Oscillospirales > Oscillospiraceae > CALXCT01. The sequence continues at coordinate 4,049 of CALXCP010000034.1, forward strand.
GGCGGGCCACCTGCTGGAGGTCATCTCCAGGGTAGCCAAAGAGCTGGGCCTGGACAGCTACCGCGTCGTCTCCAACATCGGCGAGCAGGCGGGGCAGTCTGTTCCCCACCTGCACTTCCACGTCCTGTCCGGCCGGGACATGACCTGGCCTCCGGGCTGACGAGAGGGAAGAGCCGCCGTCCCATGATCCATGAAAAAAGACCGCTCCAAGGCGGTCTTTTTTCATGGATCCGTGCGCTGACCGACAGGCCAGCCTTGAAAAATGTGTAAAGTGATAATGCCTTTCAGCTCCTGCGTAGGAGCAGGTACACCGCGCACCCCGCCAGGAGCGCGACGATGCCCATGCCCACATAGAGCATGAAGAACTCGTAGGTTCCGATGCTGCCGCCCCAGTTCAGAGGGCCGGCATTATCCAGATACTGTTCGGTGACGTCGGCGCCGTCCCGGTCGTACAGGCGGACCTCGTCCACGAACAGGCGGACCACATCATCCTCCTCCGGCCACAGCTCCCGGATCAGCTCCTCCTGGTCCAGGAGCATCAGGAAGTCCTCCCCGGAGAGCGCATAGCGCTGGGTGGCCTGATACCGCTCCAGACCGGAGAAGTCGTCCCCCCGGAAGGTCACCTCGGCGGCGTAGATGTCCCGGCAGCCATAGCCCGCCAGGTAGAACATCTGTTGTCCGTCCACGTCGAGGGGCCTCCCGTAGATCCCGGCGGACAGGGCGGCGGGGGAGTAGTCGGCCCTGACGGTGCGGTACCGTCCGCCAAGCCCCCTCTCCAGCTGGAGAATGCCGTGGACGTTTTCTCCGTTGTCCACCAGATAGAAGACGAACAGGTCGTTTCCCACGGCCTGCCAGCCGCCGGTGTGTAGGGGCGTGTCCGCCCCGATGTGGTCGCTGGAGGCGAGATAGTCCGTTGCCGCCGCCAGCCGGCCCGCCTCGGTGTTGGGGTAGCGGAACTCCTGCCCGTACATCCAGACCACGGTCCACAGGGCGACCACCACCGCCAGAACGGCGGCCAGCAGCCGGACCCGGCGGACCCGCTTCAAAAAGCGCAGGGCCCGCCTGGGGGCCTTTTCCACCGGGACGGCCGCGCGCATGCGGTTTGCCGTCTCCCGGCAGGCGGGGCAGCCCGCCAGATGCTCCTCCACCAGCGCGGCCGTCTCCGGCTCGGTCAGCCCCTCCAGATGGGGGGGCAGCAGGTCCCGGACCACGCAGCAGGGCAGCTTATGCTCACTCATCTTGGTCACCTCCCATGATCCTGGCCAGCTCCTCCTTGCCCCGGTAGAAGCGCACCCGGGCCCAGACCTCGCTGCGGCCCAGGATGGCGCCGATATCCCGGAAGGGGAGCTCACCCGCCAGCCGCAGGTAGATGACCTCCCGGGTCTCGGGCGATAGACGCTGCATGGCCCGGTAGAGGGCCAGCCGTTCCTCCCGGGCCTCCGCCTCCGCCGCCGGGTCGTCCGGGGCGGGCAGCCGGGCCAGCAGCTCGTCCTCCAGGGGGGCCGTCCGCCCCCGGCGGTCCAGCTCCTTCCACCACAGACGCTTGGCGATGGCGCACAGCCAGACCTGGGGCGTGCAGTCGCCCCGGAAGGAGCGCAGGCTCTTCAGAGCCTGACAGAAGGTCTCCTGGGTCAGCTCCTCGGCGGTGTCCACCTCGCCGCACAGGGCGAAGAGATAGCGGTACACGTATTCCGCGTGGCGGGTGTAGAGGTCCTCTCCGCCGGCCATGGCCATCCCTCCTCTCTGTCCCTCTGTCTGTTGGTGCGCCGTCGGGCCCATTCGTTACAGAGGTCTCCCATTTTTTCTGATGATAACATAAAAATGCCCCCGCGTCACCGGGAGAAGAAAAATCGGGCGGGACATCCCTTGGGATGTCCCGCCCGCGTGTGTCGGGGGATATGGGTCACTTTTCGGCGGCCCGGGCCGCCTGCTCCTCGGCCCAGAGCTTGTCGGCGGTGGGCGTCCAGTTCTGGGCGTAGGGCACGGTGCGGTCGCACAGAGTGTCCGCCGCCTCGGGGGACTCGTAGTCGGTGGACTTGGCCCCCGTCTCCTTCACGATGGCCCGCAGCCGCTCCGGGTTCTCCAGCATGGGGCAGGGGCGCAGCATGTTGTCGTTGAAGGGCTGCTGGTCGTGGTAGGCCATGAAGATGGGGGACTTCAGGGCCTCCAGCAGGGTGCAGTCGTGGATGTTGACGTTGGAGTAGTGGATGAACACGCAGGGCTCCACGTCGCCCCGGGCGTTGATGTGCAGATAGCGCCGGCCGCCGGCGATGCAGCCGCCCACGTACTCGCCGTCGTTCTGGAAGTCCAGGGCGAAGATGGGCTTGGTGTCCCGGAAGGTGCGGATCTGGCGGAACATCTTGGTGCGCTGCTCCGGGGTGGGCAGCAGCTCGGGGGCGGCCCCGGCGCCCACGGGCATGTAGTGGAAGAACCACACGAACAGGGCGCCCGCCTCGATGAGCATGTCGTAGAAGGCCTCGCTGGACACGTCGTCCACGTTTTTGCTGGTGTAGCAGGTGGAGATGCCGAAGGGGAGCTTGTGGGCCTTCAGCAGCTCCATGGCGTGCATCACCTTGTGGAACACGCCGCCGCCCCGGCGGCCGTCGTTGGCGGTCTCGAAGCCCTCCAGGCTGATGGCGGGGACAAAGTTCTTCACCCGCAGCATCTCCTGACAGAACTCCTCGTCGATGAGGGTGCCGTTGGTGAAGGAGAGGAACTCGCAGTCGGAGTGCTTCTCGCACAGGGCGATGACGTCCTTCTTGCGCACGAGAGGCTCGCCGCCGGTGAAGATATACATGTAGGTGCCCAGCTTCTTGCCCTGGGTGATGATGGAGTCCAGGTCCTCAAAGGTGAGGTTGAGCCGGTTGCCGTACTCGGCGGCCCAGCAGCCGGTGCAGTGCATGTTGCAGGCAGAGGTGGGGTCCAGCAGGATGGCCCAGGGGATGTTGCAGTTCTCCTTGGCCGACGTCTCATCCTGGGTGGCGCTGCCCAACAGGCTGGCGTTGAGGATGAAGTTGCGGAAGAAGGTCTGCCGCACGCCCGGGTCCAGCTCGTAGACCTTCATGATGAGCTGATACCAGTTGTTCTTCTTCTCGATGGACTCCCGGAAGGCCTTGCGCTGGGCCACATACCAGTCGCTGGGGGTGAGCTTATCCACCAGGCCCATGACCTTGGGGATGTTGGTCTCCGGGTCCTTCTCCAGGTAGTCCAGCGCCTGGGTGATGACCACGCTGAGGGCGGCGTTTTTGGCTTTGTCTGTGATGCTCATGATCGATCGACCTCGCTTTATCGTTTTTCTCTTCTCTCTTCTCTTTCCCTGCCGGCGGTCCGCGCCGGCGGCGCTGGGGCATCGTTTTCATGCGATATTATAGCATGAGGGTGGGATAAGAGCACTTGACAAAAACGGGAGTTTGTCAGAAATTTGTACAGTTTCCCAAAAGTGTACGGACTTTTTCTGGACAGGTCCACGGGGGACTTTTCCTTGCTATTTCCCATAAAGCTGATAGAATGGGAACAGATGCTTTTGGCCCCGCTGAAAAGGAGGAGACATGCCCACCTCGGAACGCACCAAGCGCCTCATCGCCCGGAGCTTCAAGGGCCTGATGGAGACCACGCCCTTTGCCCGCATCTCCATCGGGGACATCGCCCGGGACAGCCAGGTGAGCCGCAATACATTTTATTACCACTTTAAGGACAAGTATGACATCCTGCACTGGATCTTCCGCACCGAGCTGGAGCCCATCATCCGCCGGGCCGACCTCAGCGGCCGCTGGGGCGAGCAGGTGCGGGAGCTGAGCCGGTACATGCGGGAGAACCGCCGCTTTTACAACAACGCCCTCCAGGTCCAGGGGCCGGAGGGGATGGAGGCCTGGCTGTTTTCCATCTATCGGGAGCTGCTGGCCAGCCGGCTGGGTCAGCTGCCCGAGGGCGAGGCCCTCAACGGGGAGGAGATCCGCTGCATCGCCGGTTTCCTGGCCCACGGCCTCACCGGGGAGTTCGTGGAGTGGATGCTCCGGGGGATGGCGGACGAGCTGGGGCAGTGGCTCACCATCCTGGAGCGGATCCTGGGCGGCCGCAGCCTGCGGCAGCTGCTCCAGCCCCAGAGCGCCCCGGAGGAGCGGCAGGAGCCGTGAAGGAGATCGCGGGAGACAGAAGGCGCGCGCCCCGCGGGGCGCGCGCCTTTGTCAGACGCCTTGTCCTGTCATTATAATAATGTAGGCGGGGCTGCGCTCATCAGATATCCAACTGACAGAGAAAACAGGAGGGGCGCCGGTGCGCCCCTCCCGTTTCCGTATTTCAGCGGTCATTCAGGTCTCGGCAGACGGTTCGCCCGTCTCCGGGACGGCAGGCTGCTGGCTGTCCGGCTCCGCCTCCGCCTCATTCTCCCCGACGGGCTGCTGGACGGCGGGAGTGCCCGATGCGTCTAGCCGGACGGTGGTGGAGAAGACGATGGAGTCGTCGGCGGACTCGAACTCGTTGACCTCGTAGTGGATGGTGACCCGGTCGCCCTCGTTGAGGATGACGGCCACCGGGTTCTCGGCGGCGGACAGGGCGAAGAAGAGGTCGTCCCCCTCCAGGCGCAGGAAGTAGTAGGAGTCGCCGTTCATGACGGCGGAGCGGATCTCGGCGATGACGCCGGAGGACTCGGTCTGGGGCAGCTCCTCGGGCTGGATGAGGCCGCTCTCGGACAGCAGCCGCTGATACTCCGCCTCACACTGGGACACGGTGTCGCCGGTGGCCACGATCTGGTACTGGGCCACGTTGACCATGGCGTACATCTTCACCAGGTTGGCCTGGTCCTTCAGGGGGATGAAGTAGGTGGGCTCACCGGAGATGTTCAGCAGCAGGGGGAAGGTGGCCTGATAGCCCAGGTCCTGCACCACGCCCTGGGCGGAGACCTGGGCGGCCTGCTCGGTGGCGCCGGGGGCGTCGTAGAACTTGGTCTCCTTGGTGCGCTGGTTGGACAGCAGGAAGCCCAGGTTGGACTGGTCGGCGTTGGCCGAGGTGATGCCGGTGTAGACATACACATCGTCGTTCATGGCGATGTAGTTATAGCCCGCGGTGGTCACCGTCACGTCCCGCTGGCCCAGGATGGAGTTGATGAACCCGTTGATCAGGGTGCCGTGGTAGTCGTACTGCTCCATGATGAGCTGGGGGGTGAACACGTTGTCCACCCAGCTGGGAATCTCCTCCAGCTCGTAGTAGACGCTCTCGCCGGTGATGGCGTCGCACAGCACGGCGCCCGAGATATCGGTGCCGCCGAACAGGCCGATGGTCTTCACCACCCGGGGGGCGACCCAGTAGGGACGGCCCTCCTCATCGATTTCGAACTGGGGGGTGCCGAACATGAAGGTGGGGTACTGGAAGCGCAGGTGGCGCTCGATGTTCCGGTTCAGCGGCTCGGAGAAGGCGTACTTCATCCCCTCCTCCAGCCGGACCACCGTGGCCTCCTGGGTCACCATGTCCACCAGCACATAGGCGGGCAGGCCCTGGCTGCGGTTAGTGAACCACTTGATCAGGTCGGCATAGTCGATGGGAGCCACCCGGACGGGCCGGCCCTGGTAGTTGATCTGGGTGGAGTCGTTGGAGTACTCGAACTGGCTGACCATGTCGCTGAGGGTGCCCATCTGGCGGTCGCCCAGGAACTCGGCGGAGTCCCGGTCCAGGGTGGGGATCTCATCAAAGGAGATCTGGGCGATGTCGGTGGCGAAATCGCCGTCCTCCATGGTGATCAGGTCCCGGTACTCAGAGGCCCGGAAGATGGGCATGGAGATGACGGTGCCCACGATCCCCACCACGATGAGCAGGCCGAAGAGGATGCCCACCGGGAGACACTGGTTCTTCACGAAGCGGAAGTACTCCCTGGGCGGAGTGCCCGCCATGTGGAAGCCCGAGGTGATCAGGGCGCACAGCACGTAAACGACGCACAGCGCTCCGATGAAGACGTAGAAGTCGCTGCTCTGGGGATTGATGGCGGGGATGGTGACGTAAAAATAGACGAGGCCGAAGACGATGGTGACGATGAGGTTGATGAGGATACGACTCCCCTTGCCCTTGGGGAAGGGGATGACGGTCTTGGAAGGTCTTTCGTTCACAGGTATTCTCCTTTTTCAGTGGGGTGTGGGGGTCAGAGGGCCGCCACGGCGGCCTCGATGTCCCCCTCGCAGGCGCGCATGGCCTGAAGGGTGCGGTCCAGCAGGTCGTCCAGCTCCCAGCCCAGCAGCTGGGCGCCCTTTTCGATGGTCTCCCGGGAGCAGCCGGCGGCGAACTTCTTGTCCTTGAACTTCTTTTTCAAAGATTTGAGCTCCATGTCCTGCACGCTCCGGGAGGGGCGCATCAGGGCGGCGGCGCCGATGAGGCCGGTGAGCTCGTCCGCGGCGAAGAGGACCTTTTCCATCTCGTGCTCGGGCTCCACATCGGAGCAGATGCCATAGCCGTGGCACACCACGGCGTGGATGAGGGCGGGGTCCAGCCCCTCCCGCTCCATGAGCTCCTTCGCCTTGGTGCAGTGCTCCTCGGGCCACTGCTCAAAGTCCAGGTCGTGGAGCAGGCCCACGAGGCGCCAGAACTCCTCCCGGTCGCCGTAGCCCAGCTCCCGGGCGAACCAGCCCATCACCGCCTCCACGGTGAGTGCGTGGCGCAGATGGAAGGGCTCGTGATTGTACTTGGTCAGCAGGTCCCAGGCCTGCTGGCGGGTCAGCTCCATGGGGAGACCTCCTTTGCTTTCGCAGTATGCCAACATTCTACGATAAAGTCGGGGAAAAATAAATAGATTTTTCATTAAATTTGAAAATATAGGGCTGGAGGCCAGGCTCCTCGCCTGCCCAGGAACGGGACTGGCGCGGCGCTGGGGCGCGGGCGGGTGTCTTGTGACGGGGAGACTGGAAAGATCGTTTTCCGAGAAGTTGCTGGAAACGGGGGTAAAATCTCTGAATTTTCCGGATTTAAAAATAATCTGATGGTCCATGAGTCGATAGTGGGAAAATAGGGGCTTTGTTCTCCAGAATGCACGCGATATCTTCAAAATGCTTTTGATGTAAAAAGTTGAGCGCCGTGCGGACAGCGTCTATACTAAGTGAAGAAAAAGGTCAGGATCACACTGCCTGGAGGACGTCTGCCGCCGCGATGGACCGCGGTGCGCATGGAACGGATATCTTTAAGGTATGGGGATGAGACCTTGACCTGGATGTTTTCGGCAGGAGCCCAAAAGACCGCCCCGCTCCGGCGGGACAGAACGTGTGATGAGGTGATGCGGCTTGGGTGGTCTGAAAGAGGTATTGCTGGAGGCGATGGCCAACGAGACGGCCTTCACCATCCCGATCTTCGGCGGGATCGGGATCTCCCAGTCGGTGGTGGTGTCCTGGCTGATCATGGCGGTGCTGATGGCCGTCACGCTGCTGCTCACCCACAAGTTAAAGGTCCGGGATCCCGGGAAGGTACAGATCGCGCTGGAGTGCGCCGTCAACTTCCTCAACAACTTTGCCCACAACAACATCGGAAAGCACTGGAGACCCTTTGCCCCCTATCTGGGCACGGTGGCCCTGTACATCGGCTTTTCCAACATCATCGCCATATTCGGCCTGACCCCCCCCACCAAGGACGTCAGCGTCACCGCCGCCTTGGCCGCCATGAGCCTGTGTGTCATCTACGGCGCCCAGTTCCGCTACCGCGGGCTGGTGGGCGGCATGAAGGAGTTCGCCTCGCCGGTGTGGATCCTGGCCCCCATCAACCTGATGGAGGTGGCGGTGCGGCCCCTGGCTCTGTGTATGCGTCTGTTCGGCAACATCCTGGGCGCCTTCATCATCATGGAGCTGATCAAGTACCTGATGCCGGTGGGCGTCCCCGCCGTGGCCAGCATCTATTTCGATCTTTTCGACGGCCTGATCCAGATGGCGGTCTTCGTGTTCCTGACCGCCATCTTCACCGGAGAGGGCATCAAAGAGGAAGAATAGCCTCACATAGAAAAACGACATCTTAGGAGGAGTACATCATGGAACTTGGGATCATCGCCGCCGGTCTGGCGGTCCTCACCGGCATCGGCGCCGGCATCGGCATCGGCATCGCCACCGGCAAGGCCAGTGAGGCCATCGCCCGTCAGCCGGAGGCCTCCGGCAAGATCAACAGCACACTGCTGATCGGCTGCGCTTTGGCGGAAGGGACCGCCATCTTCGGCTTCGTCACCGCCCTGATCATCATCTTCATGGGCTGAGATCACACTTTTTCAAGGGGGTGCCCCCAATGCTGGAATTCCATCCGGTCACCATCGTGCTGACCATCGTCAATCTGCTCATCCTCTACGCCTTCTTCCGGAAGTTCCTTTTCGGCCGGGTCAATGCCGTCATGGAGCAGCGCAAGGCCATGATCGAGAAGGATCTGAGCGAGGCGGAGGCGGAGAACGACCGCGCCCGTCAGCTCCAGGCCGAGTACGAGGCCAAGCTGTCCGGCGCCGACCAGGAGGCCGCCCAGATCATGGCGGACGCCAAGGCCCGGGCGGAGCGCGCCTATGAGGGCCGCATGGCCCAGGCCCAGGCCGACGCCGACCTGCTCACCGCTGAGGCCCGGGCCCGCATCCGCTCGGAGCGGGAGGCCATGCTCCGGGGCGCCAAGCAGGAGGTGGCCGCTCTGGCCATCCTGGCCGCGTCCAAGGTGGCCCAGCGCTCCATGGACGACAATGACGACCGGGCCCTGGTGGACTCGTTCCTGGCGGAAGTGGGTGAGCTTCGATGAGCGAGCTGGCCCGCCGTTATGCCCGGGCGCTGTATGAGTGCGCGCCGGAGGAGAAAGACCTTCACGACACCGCCCATGCCCTGATGGAGAACGCCCCCCTGTGGGAGGCGCTGTGCTCTCCCGCCGTGCGGCGGGAGGAGAAGTGCCGGGTGCTGGACCGTCTGCCCATGCTGGAGGGACGGGACTGCCTGCGGCGGTTCTATCAGCTGTTGGCAAACAAGGGCCGCATGGCCCTGCTGCCCCAGATCCTGGCAGCCTTTGACGACTGTGTGCTGGAGGAAAAGGAGAGCGCCCGCTGTGTGCTCACCTGTGTCCATCTGCCGGATGCCCGGGAGATCGAGCAGCTGCGCCGGGCCATGTGCAAGCTGCACCACAAAAAGGACGTCATCTTCGACATCCGCCGGGACCCCTCGCTGCTGGGCGGCTTCGTGCTGGAGATGGAGGGCGTCACCTATGACAAGAGCGTCCGGGGCGCCCTGCAGGACCTGACCCGGCAGCTGGAAGTGAGGCAAGCGGTATGAGCGATACCAGACCGGAGGAGATCGTCTCCATCCTGCGGGAGGAGATCCAGGGATATGATACCCGGGTGCGCCGGGCAGAGACAGGCACGGTCCTGGAGGTGGGCGACGGCATCGCCGTCGTCTACGGCCTGGACCGTGCTGTCTACGGTGAGCTGGTGGAATTCGACACCGGCACCCGCGGCATGGTGATGAACCTGACCCGGGACAGCGTGGGCGTCGTCCTGCTGGGCGCGGCTGACGGCATCCGGGAGGGCGGCTCCGTGAAGCGCACCGGCCGGGCCGCCGACGTCCCCGTGGGCGAGGCCATGATCGGCCGGGTGGTCAACGCCCTGGGCCAGCCCATCGACGGGCTGGGCCCCATCGAGACCACCGAGACCCGCCCCGTGGAGCGGGAGGCCAGCGGCGTCGTCACCCGAAAGCCGGTGACGGTGCCCCTCCAGACGGGCATCCTGGCGGTGGACGCCATGGTGCCCATCGGCCGGGGGCAGCGGGAGCTGATCATCGGTGACCGGCAGACAGGCAAGACCTCCATCGCGGTGGACACCATCCTGAACCAGAAGGGGAAGGATGTCATCTGCATCTACGTGGCCATCGGACAGAAGGCCAGCTCGGTGGCCGGCATCCAGGCCACTCTGAAGAAGTACGGGGCCATGGACTACTCCATCATCGTCTCGGCCACCGCCAGCGAGCCCGCCCCCCTGCAGTACATCGCCCCCTACGCCGGGGCGGCCATGGGGGAGTACTTCATCGCCAAGGGCCGGGACGTGCTCATCGTCTATGACGACCTGTCCAAGCACGCGGTGGCCTACCGGACCCTGTCCCTGCTGCTCAAGCGTTCCCCCGGGCGCGAGGCCTACCCCGGCGACGTGTTCTATCTGCACTCCCGGCTGCTGGAGCGGGCCTGCCGGCTCACCGAGGAGTACGGCGGCGGCTCCATGACCGCCCTGCCCATCATCGAGACCCAGGCGGGCGACGTGTCCGCCTATATCCCCACCAACGTCATCTCCATCACCGACGGCCAGATCTATCTGGAGACCGGCCTATTCCACTCGGGGCAGCGGCCGGCGGTGAACGTGGGCCTGTCCGTCTCCCGTGTGGGCGGCGCCGCCCAGACCAAGGCGGTGAAGAAGTCGGCGGGCACCCTGCGCATCGATCTGGCCCGGTTCCGGGAGCTGGAGGTGTTCACCCAGTTCTCCTCCGACCTGGATAAGGCCACTCAGCAGACCCTGAACCACGGCCGGCACCTTCTGGAGCTGCTGAAGCAGCCCCTGTACCACCCCATGTCGGTGAGCCGGCAGGCGGTGCTCCTCTTCGCGGGCACCAGCGGTCTGCTGGACGACCTGCCGGAGGACAAGGTCCGCCCCTTCGTCCAGGAACTGGCCGACGAGCTGGAGCGCACAGCGGCTCCGCTGATGGAGAAGCTGGACGCCGCCGGCGCGCTGGAGGAGGCCGACCAGGAGACCATCCGCGCCGCGGCGGAGGAGCTGAAGAAGCGGGAGAGAGCCACATGGCAAGCATAAAGGAGATCCGCACCCACATCAAGAGCGTGGAGCAGACGCTGAAGATCACCAATGCCATGTACCTCATCGCCTCCTCCAATCTGCGCAAGGCCAGGAAGCAGCTCAACCAGGTCCGGCCCTACTTCGACCGGGTGCAGGAGACCATGGCGGATATCCTCCGCCGCTCTGAGGCGGAGCAGGGCCGCTTCTTCGATAAGCGGCCCCGCATCCCGGCAGAGGAGCGCAAGGTGGGCTATCTCATCATCACCGGAGACAAGGGGCTGGCGGGCGCCTACAACCACAATATCCTGAAGGTGGCGGAGGGGATGCTCGCCCAGACGCCCTGCCACAGCCTGTTCGTCATCGGGCAGATGGGGCGGGTCTATTTCGGAGAGCGGGGCATCCCCGTGGTGGAGGACTTCCACTATCCGGCCCAGGATCCCACGGTCTACCGGGCCCGGAACGTATCTCAGCTGATCGCCGAGCTGTTCCTGAGCGGAGAGCTGGATGAAGTCTATCTCCTTTACACCAATCTGATCAACTCCTTCCGGATGGAGCCCACGGTGTGCAAGCTCCTGCCCCTGGACCGGGACGCCTTCCCCGCGGAGGACGGGGGAGACAGTCGGACGGTGACCTATCTGCCCGACCGGAGCACAGTGATGGAGCAGCTGGTCCCCCACTACCTCAGCGGGGTGATCTTTGGGGCCATGGTGGACTCCTTCTGCTCTGAGCAGAATGCCCGGATGACGGCCATGAAGACCTCCACCGACAACGCCAAGGAGATCCTCAAGGGGCTGAATCTGTCCTATAACCGCGCCCGGCAGGGCGCCATCACCCAGGAGATCACCGAGATCGTGGGCGGGGCCGCGGCCGCGAAATGACGCGGACGGACCCGATACATCGAGCGCCCCGGGCGCGGAAAGTGTGACACTATGAGCGAGCGTAAAGGCGTCATCGTGCAGGTCCTGGGACCTGTGGTGGACGTGGAATTCGAAGAGGGGGACCTTCCCCAGATCAACGAGGCCCTGGAGGTAGAGCTGGAGGGCCAGCGCCAGGTGATGGAGGTGGCCCAGTACGTGGGGGGCGGCACCGTGCGGTGCATCATGCTCTCCCCCAGCGAGGGGCTGGGCCGCGGTATGTCCGTCACCGCCCAGGGGCACCCCATCTCGGTGCCCGTGGGCAAGGAGGTGCTGGGCCGCATCTTCAACGTCCTGGGCGACCCCATCGACGAGAGGGGCGAGGTGAAGACGGAGGAGCGCTGGTCCATCCACCGGCAGCCCCCCGCCTTTGAGGATCAGCGCCCCGTGGTGGAGATCTTCGAGACGGGCATCAAGGTCATCGACCTGCTGGCCCCCTATGCCAAGGGGGGCAAGATCGGCCTGTTCGGCGGCGCCGGCGTGGGCAAGACGGTGCTCATCCAGGAACTCATCCACAACATCGCCACCGAGCACGGCGGCTACTCCATCTTCACCGGCGTGGGAGAGCGCACCCGTGAGGGCAACGACCTGTGGCTGGAGATGACCGAGTCGGGCGTCATTGAAAAGACCGCCCTGGTCTTCGGCCAGATGAACGAGCCCCCGGGAGCCCGTATGCGGGTGGCCCTCACCGGGCTGACCATGGCCGAGTATTTCCGGGACAAGGAGCACCAGGACGTGCTGCTGTTCATCGACAACATCTTCCGGTATATCCAGGCCGGCTCCGAGGTGTCCGCCCTCATGGGCCGGATGCCCTCCGCCGTGGGCTATCAGCCCACCCTGGCCAACGAGATGGGCGCCCTGCAGGAGCGGATCACCTCCACCAAAAACGGGGCCATCACCTCGGTACAGG
>CALXCP010000035.1 GCA_944386845.1 uncultured Oscillospiraceae bacterium
CTGTCACCATCGTCCAGGAGGCAAAACAGCATCCGGACAAGGTGTTCCATGCCAATGTTATCAGTGACGGTGACCCCTTGGAGATCTTCACCGACAAGGAGGGCGGCGTGATCTTTAAGAAGTATTCCCTGCTGGGCGGGCTGTCTGACTTCGCCGGCCAGATGTGCGAGACCATGAGCAAGACCACCGGCCAGATCGCCGTGATCACCGACCGGGACAGCTGCATCGCCGCGGCGGGGCTGCCCCGGCGGGAGCTGGCGGACAAGCGGGTCTCCCCTGAGCTGGAGGGGGTCATGGAGGGCCGGCAGATCTACCAGCACGCCGCCGGCGGCGCCTTCCTGCCCGTGGCGTCGGACAGCGACAAGTACGTCATCGGCACCGCCGCCCCCATCCTCAGCGAGGGGGACGTGATGGGCTGCGTGCTCTTCGTGGGCACCAGGGAGGGGCTGTCCGCCAGCGAGGTGGACTACAAGCTGGCCCAGACGATCTCCGGCTTTCTGGGCAGGCAGATGGAGAGCTGAAGCTCCGGCAAAAGGGGCGCCGCGGCAATGCCGCGGCGCCCCTTCGCGTTTCCGTTGACAGGGGGAAGGCGGAAGGGTAAGATAGAGGTATCAAATACCCGGGAGGGATCGTCATGGAGACGGCGCAGGAGACCCTGCAGAGATGGATCGACGAGAGCGAAAGCATCGTCTTTTTCGGCGGGGCCGGGGTGTCCACCGAGAGCGGCATCCCCGACTTCCGCAGTGTGGACGGCCTGTACAACCAGCAGTACAAGTACCCGCCCGAGACCATCCTCAGCCACGACTTTTTTGAGCGGCAGCCCGAGGAGTTCTTCCGCTTCTACCGGGCCAAGATGCTCTGTCTGGACGCCCGGCCCAACGCCGCCCACCGCAAGCTGGCCGAGCTGGAGCGGGCGGGGAAGCTGAAGGCGGTGATCACCCAGAACATCGACGGGCTGCACCAGGCGGCGGGGAGCCAATACGTCCTGGAGCTCCACGGCACGGTGCACCGGAACGACTGCCAGCGGTGCGGCCGGGTGTTTTCCGCCGAGGACATCCTGCACAGCGAGGGGGTGCCCCGCTGCCCCGACTGCGGCGGGCTCATCAAGCCCCGGGTGGTGCTGTACGGCGAGGCCCTGGACCAGCAGGTGCTGGCCGAGTCGGTGGACGCCATCCACCGGGCGGACCTGCTCATCATCGGGGGCACGTCGCTGGCCGTCTATCCGGCGGCGGGGCTCATCGACTTCTACCACGGCAGCAAGCTGGTGCTCATTAACAAGAGCCGCACCCCCTACGACGACCAGGCGGACCTCATCATCCAGGCCCCCATCGGCCAGGTGCTGGGGGAGATCCGGGTGAAGGGCGGAGCGTGAAGAGCGGGGGTCTCCGTGAGTTGAGGAAGGGAGTTTGTGATGAAGCAAGTGAAACTGCCGGCCCGGTGCCTTGCGCCGCCCGAGTTTATTCCAGGGGTTGGTACACTGGTGCTGCTGGACAGCGGAGCGTTTGTTGTTACGCCGGAAGGGGTCAAGCTGTTTTATTCCCAAGGACATGACCCTATTTCGAACTGGCCTCATGATGAGTTTGAGAAGCGCATCGACTGCAGCCATTATTCCTGTGTGGGACCCGGAGTTTCCACGGACTGTGTCCTGTTTGGGAATTGGAGACGGCTGCCAAACAGGAAGCCGTATACCGTTGAACTGCAATGTTTCGACTTCACCGGGACCCCCCTGTGGAGCAAGACGATAGATGAAGGCTCTGTCAGTGAGATCATCGCACGCGGTTCGTATTTCTATATCGCGGTTTTTGACTGCAAGACGGAAAATGGCTCCTATGCAGACAGGGTCATAAAAATGGACCAGGCGGGAAATATCCTGTGGCGGAGCGATATCGTGCAGTTTGAACGCTTCTGCGAGGTCCTGAGCAACGGGTCGGTCTTGCTCATTGGGGCGACAGAACAAGACCCGGTCACCCTTGACTATGAGAACTATCACTTCATTCAGATCCTCCCGGACGGGAGCCAGAAACGGATCAAGGCATACCAGGACCTCGGAGTTGTACAGGTCTGCGAACTGACGGGGACAAAACTTGACCTGTTTTACTGTTCAAGGACCCATAAAGAGAGAGTACCGCAGCTCATCCGGATGATCGATACCTTTGACATCACGGAGCCTGAAAATGTCCGCTGTGTGAGCTCCAGGGCGTGTGATGTGCTGGGGAGTAAATTTGTTGTGTGGAAGTGGGGGTGGGACCTGACGGGAAAAGGTTTCCTTGCAGAAGATGTACTTGAAAGGACTGTGATCTGGGAACCGGATGAGATAGCTGGGCAGGAATGCGGCGCGGTATATCGTATGCCATACGATTTTGAGTTAGTATGTATGAAACCAAGCACTTTTCGTCTCTCCAATGACGTGATCTGCTGTGGCTGGTGGAAGCAGACAAGACAGGGAAGGCGGGGGTGGCTGTCGCTCCACGACGGAGACTTTTCCTGCATGATGGACCGGAAGCATGATATCGTGTATATGCGGGCAACGCAGGACCGGCTCTTCACCATAGAAAAAAGGGGAAGCACATACTGGCTGTGTGAGGCAAGCGTACAGGAGCTTGCAGATTTCCTGAAATGCGAACGCGAGCGGGGGAAGGGGGCCATACCAGGCGCATCAGCGGCAAGATGAGGCAGCGCCGGATCGGTCGGTGCAGCAGAGATGCAAAAACCAACGGGAGCCCCGGCGTCAGCCGGGGCTCCCGTCTTTGCGGCGAGGATATCGACCGTGACCGAATCACACGAAAAGCTTCAAATAGAGCTCCTTGACCTGCTCCTGAGAGGGCTGGACCGGGTTGGTGGGCAGCAGCTTGTCCTCCAGGGCCAGCCTGGCCAGGTCGTCTGCATCCTCGATCTTCGCGCCGATCTCATTCATCGTCTTGGGGATGCCGAGCTCATCCGCCATGTCCCGGATGGTCTTGAGGCAGGCTTCCACTCCTTCGTCCTCGGTCATATCTCTGGTATCGACACCGAGGGCCTGCGCGATCTTGGGATACCGGGCTCTCGCCGTGGGAGACTGGGCATTGAACTCCAGCACCGTGGCCAGCAGCATCGCATTGGCGACGCCATGGGCAGTGTTATAGTATGCGGAGAGCATATGGGCCATGCAGTGGACCAGACCGAGCCGGCCCTGGGCAAAGGACATCACCGCCATATACTGTGCCATGGACATGGCCTCGACGGCCTCCCGGTCAGAGGGGTCCTTTACCGACTTGACCAGATACTTGCCGATCAGCTCCATCGCGCCGATGGCCGCCATCTGGGATACAGGGAATGCCACGGTGGAGATATAGGATTCGATCGCATGGGTCAACGCATCCATGCCGCAGGCAGCGCGGACTTTGGGCGGCACTGACATCATCAGCTCCGGATCTACGATAGCGAATGGGGGCACCATAGAGGGGTCGTTGAAGCTCCGCTTGACATGGAGGACATTGTCTTTGATCGCCGCCGCTGCGCTGCCCTCAGAACCCGTCCCGGCCGTGGTGGTGATCGCGATGAACTTTGCCTTGTTCTTAAACGGTGCGCAGGCGTAGAAGTGCTCATAGGAGAAGCCGTCCTCCAGGTCGCTGTTCGCGACGATCGTGCCGACCAGCTTGCCCACGTCCAGGGGAGAACCGCCGCCCACGCCGATCACGAAGTCGCAGTTTTCCGCGTGGTATTTGTCCAGGGCGTTGAAGACCTCTTCAAAGGCCGGATTTGGATCGACATCGGCAAAGACCGCGTATTCGATCTTGTTGGCGTCAAGGATGTCGGTGACTTTGGCGGTGACGCCGAACTTGATGAGGTCCTTATCCGTGATGACCAGTGCTTTTTTGTAGCCGCGGGTCTTGATATAGGGGACGATCGTCTCCCTGGCCCCGAAGCCGAAGTTCACATACTCGTTGTAGCGAGCGAAATGGACTGCCATCGTTGTACCTCCTTAAAGTGTTTTGAACATATTCGTCTGTTGGGCGGACCGGGTCATCTGGGGATCAGAAGCCGGGGACGGAGGGCCAGCCTAGAGCGAGCCCGATGAGGGTCTGAACGACACATACCAACGTGATGAACACGCCGTACCGGCCGATGTCTTTGCCGTCGACGATGCCAAAGCCCAGGGACACGGCGATGGGCGCGGCCTGGAACGGGAACTGATAGACATGCGTACCGGCGGACATGATGATGGCGACCTTTTCAGCGGGGAGAACGCCCATCTGCATCATGACCGGTGTGAAGAACGAGATTTGGGCCAGGGACTCCATGAAGATATGGGTCAGGACGATGATCAGGAAGAACGTGGCGGCGATGGCGAAATAGTTGCCGGAGTTGAATACGTCCAGCCCCATGAGCAGATTGGCCAGCCACTCGTCGATGCTGAGGGCGGTCAGTACGTTGCCCAGAGAGACGGTGGAGCCGATGAAGATGAACATGGGGTACTGGATCTTGCCGAAGTCCTCATATTCGATCACGCCGATCCCAGGCACGCACATGAGGAACGCGATGATACCGGTGGCGAGCTGCACGCCGAAGCCGCCCAGACCGGAGATCCAAAGGACCAGGACCGCCAGGAACAGGATCCCGGTGATCAATTCTTTGCCCCGTATGGGGCCCAACTCTTTCAACTGCTGCTTCAGGTTGGCGTAGAGGTTCTCGTCATCAAAATCGATGTCCGGCTTGTAGACCTTTTTGACGAAGAAGAAGGTCGCGACGAGGGGCAGCGGGATCATGACGGCCCAGGTGGCCAGCCACTGCATGTAGCTGATGTCGACGCCATATGTGCCGGACATCATGACAGTCAGCACCGAATTGCCGATGACGCCGGAGACCAGATTTTTGCCGTTGATCAGCCCCAGCACGCCGAAGAAGCAGGCTAACCCGGCAGAGAGGTTCGTGCGTTTGTCAGTGGGCAGCCCCAATGCGGCGAGCACGCCCTGAAGCAGGCCGATGAGCACCACCACATACGCTGCAACAGAGGGGACGAACAGATTCCCGATGATGAGCAGGATCAGGAACGTGATGATGAGCTTCGAGAAGGACAGCTTTTTAAACATGTTGAGCAATAGCAGGCCGACCCGTTTGCCGAGACCGCTTTTCTCAAATCCTTTTGCCAGGAGGAACGAGAAAATGATCATCCAGATAGAGGCCTCGCGGAAACCGGAGAACGCCGTGGTGAAATCCGTGGTCTTCAGTGCGACGAACAGGATCAGCGCCATCAGGCCGGTGTACGCATACGGAAGCACTTGGAAGATCCAGAATACGCCGGCCAAGACTGTGATCGCCAGACCGGTTTGAGCCTCGCGGGTGAGCCCGCTGATCGGCATGAGCATGATGACGATGAACAGGATCACGCCAAGAGCCAGGCCGGTCGCCTTCGCTTTGCTTATTCTCATTTTGTCTATCCCTTCCTTTCTTACTGACAGTGATACAACGAGTCCCTTCCTCCTCCGCCGATATCAGCCTCCCTCCAGGATCGGCATCAGGGTGACTCTTTCGCCGTCCTTCAACGGGTATGCGTCCCCCCGGACCAATCCGTCCACCATATACACATAGTTTCCCGGGGCCAGCGCCTTCAGAGCGCTCATATGAGCCCCGTCCGGGAGCTCCAAGATCTCAGCCCGGTCCTCTCCAAAGGTGTAGATGACCTCGATTTTCATAAGCTCAGCTCCTTTGACCTGCCGGTGCGGCGCGGTCCTCCACCTCGTCGAACAGAGGCTTCCAGATGTTGCGCAGCTCCTCCTCGTCGATCTCCCACGCCACGTTCATCGGCGGCAGGGGCTCCTCCTTGACGAAGTCCTCGTACTCCGCGACATCGGGGATGCCGGCTTTCCGATTGAAGGTGATCTCGGTCCGAAGGGTCTCCCGGCCGATGGCATCGAGCCGGTCCTGATCCCACTCCCCGCCATACCGGGCCTTCAGCATGGAGAGCAGGCCGTTGGGATCCACAAAGTGGGCGGTGCGGCAGAACGTGCAGATGCCCAAAGAGTCCACCCATCCGGATACTACTTGGCACTCATAGCTGAGTTGGACCTTTCCCTTGGGGTCTGTGTGGTCAGCCTGGATGAAGATGCCGTTGCCCGCCGTGTGATCGCCCCCCATAGGGGAGGTGATATAGGTCACACCGTTGATCTTCGCGGTCCGGGGGTCGTATGCGGCGATCGTCTGCCCCTTGGGGGCGACGGTCCGGGTCACTCCGAACGCCTTGGCGCAGCCGGCGGCGCCCAAGCCGATGAGCCTTCCCATGGGGGAGCCTTTTTCGACCTCCTCCAACAGCTTTACGAATCCGTCAAAATCTCCATATTTTACGATGCCAGCCTCTGCCAGCACGGAGAGGGCGGCACCCGTTTCGATCGTGTCCACTCCGTACTGGTTGCACATATGATTGAGGATGTTCATCTGGTCCAGGTCCTCCAAGCAGAGGTTGGTGCCCAGCAGCCCCATATTTTCGTATTCCAGGGGAGTGTTGCAGAAGCTGCCATCCTTATTGGGGAAGATGCTGGAACAGCGCACCATGCACCCCGGCATACATGCGTGGGTGGTGCTCCCGCAGCCGCCCCGCTCCAAGATCGCCTTCCGGTACGCCTCCCCGCCGCATTTCGTGATGTCATTCACCTGGCCGCGCCGAAAACCCTCCACCAGGGCTGCGCCCATGCCGTTCATCTGCTCCATCGTCAGCGGCGTGCCGAAGTTCGGCATCACGTAGCTGGTGGGTCTGGCCGTCTGGATGGCCTTGCTGTAGAGCTTCGTCCCGGCCTTCCAGAGCTCCATGTCCTGAACGTATGCGGGGCCGCCTTTCCTGGCACCGATGATGACAGCCTTTAGCTTTTTGCTGCCCATGACTGCGCCCAGACCGCCCCGGGCCGAGTAACGGGTGGGGTGGCCCTCCATGTCCGTGTTGGCGATGCCCGCCACGTTCATCAGCATCTCACCGGCAGGGCCGATGAAAGAGAACGCGGTCCCCTTGGGGTATTGTCCCAGCAGGATGTCCATCGCGTCGTAGGCCTTTTTCCCCAGGATGGGGGCGGCGCCCAGGAACGTGACCGCTCCGGTCTCATCGATATAGACCATGACCGGATCCTCGGAGACGCCTTCAAAGATCATGGCACGAAATCCCAGCCGCGCCAGGTTGAGGGCGGTCAGCCCACCACCGCTCGACTCCTTGATGCCGCCGGTCAGGGGGCTTTTTGCGCCGATCGATATCCTGTTGCTGCTGGACGCAGTCGTCCCAGCCACGAGGCCGCAAGTGTATACCAGCTTGTTGTGCTTCCCCAGAGGATCGCAGCGGGGGGGGACCTCGTCCAAAACGATCCTGGAGCTCAGACCCCGGCCGCCGAGGTATCGATATGCCTCGGGCAGATCTTCACATGTGGCAGTTTTCTTTGTAAGATCGATCCTCAAGATTTTTTCCATATTGGCCTCCTAACCGTGTTCTTTTTGGGTGACTGGATCGCCTTGCTGCAAGAACCTAGATGACGAAACTGGCGATGGACATGACTGCTGCGATAAGGGCAGACCACGCCAGAAGGATCGGCACACCGCATTTGACCTGGTCCTTGATCGAATAGTACCCCTCGCCGTAGGTGATGAGCACCACCGGGTCAAAGGGCATGATCGCGCAGCTTCCAAGCATGGCGCAGGTCATGGTCAGCAGGACGGGGTCGATCCCGACCGCCTCCGATATGGTGATACAGGGCAGCACCACCACGCCCATCAGCGCGGGTCCGGCCGGGACCGGTATGTGCATCAGGCCAACGAAGACCGCGACGATCAGGAACAGCAGGAACAGCGGGAGGGCCGAGAAATCGATGACCACCATCGCCTCTTCGACCAGCCAGACCGCGACTCCGGTCGAGGACACCGCAGATGCGATGACCATGACGCCGCCCATGGACAGCACCGAGTTCCACGAGGTACCCTCCTGATACTCCTTCCAGGTGAGCAGGTCCACGCCCGGGAACATGAGGATGATCATTCCCGCGACAGAGACCATCGCGATGTTGATCTGGGGCAGCCAAGTGGTGGAGATCCAGCCGACGAGCATGATCACGATCACAATCGCCACGCCCTTCTCCTGGCGGTCCAGCTTTTCCGGGATGTCGACGATCTCATTGAGGATATCGATCGCGTCCTTCTCAAATTCGGCGGACCTGTGTATTTTGGTGCAGACCCAGCAGCTGGCAAGGGTGAGCAGCAGGGCGGACGGGATCCCGAACACAGACCAGAGCAGGAAGGAGCAGGTGAAGCCCGTCTGATTTTCCAGGATCTGCAGCGCCATGATGTTGATCGCGCTGCCAGCGGGCGTTGCGATGCCGCCGATCAGCGCCGCGAAGGTGATCGACAGCAGCAGGGCGCGCCCATATGAGGATCTGCCCGGCTTTTCTCCAAGCACACCCAGAAAGTCCATGGCGAGCCCGTTGAACAGCAGGACGGACGGGATGTCAGAGCAGATCGACGACAGGATGGCCGTCGAGAGCGAGAACGCGTAGATCGTTTTGTCAGGGCTCCGTCCACACGACTTCAAAAGATGTTTCAGACATCGTTTCAGCAGGTTCGTTTTTAGAAGAGCCACGGCAACACCGTAGGACGCCAGCACGAAGAGCACGGACGAGTTGAAAAATGCCGCGCAGGCGTCGGTAAAGGTCTGGATCCCCATGGCAGGTACGAGGACCATGAACAAAAAACCCACCACGGGAGAAGGGATCGCCTCTGTGACCCACAGGATGATCGTACCTATGA
The DNA here is from genome assembly GCA_944386845.1 of uncultured Oscillospiraceae bacterium. Lineage (GTDB taxonomy): Bacteria > Bacillota > Clostridia > Oscillospirales > Oscillospiraceae > CALXCT01. Next base: position 8,752 of record CALXCP010000035.1, read on the forward strand.
GCAGCATGATGACTCTGAAGCCAGCGATCGGCATGCTGCCGACCGGTCCGAAGAGAAGTCCGATGGCCAAAAATACCAGGTAACAAGTCACGCCTATGACCCTTTTCCTCATCGCTCTCATCCTCCTTTGTAGTAGACCTTTCCTACATGCTGGGGGGAGCTGGTTACGATACAGATCAAAGCACTGGACATTTCGCCCAAAAAACCTCTTCGATCAATTGAAATTATAGCAATAAAGCACACATGATTCTAATGCCGGTTCGTTCTTGATTTGATAACGACAGGCGTATGCCGCATATGGGAGCCGTCCGGCCACAGCCGGACCGATAAATAAGTTTTTTGAGGCCTTTTCAATTTCTTCAAAAAGTGTTATAGTTCATATAGCTGTTGATGATAGATGTGAGCCGGCCACGGACGGGCCGGTGACATCAGGGAAGGGGAGGGCTCTGCGCCCTGCAAGGACGAGGAAGAAGCCGCTGAGGTAACTGTTATGACATTACAGCAGATAAAGTATTTTGTAGAAGTCGCCAACCTCCTGAGCTTTTCAAAGGCCGCGGAAAACCTGTTCGTGGCACAGCCGGGATTGAGCCGTGCCATCAAGAATCTGGAGCAGGAGCTGGGGATCCCTCTGTTCATAAGAAATGGGAACCGAAAGGTGATGCTCACGAGTTATGGAGAGATTTTTTTGCAGTATGCCAATTCAGTCCTCCATACGCTGGATGACGCGGTGATGACCATCGATACCATGCGTGCCCCCGCTACCTACAGCGGGGACGTCAATTTAGGATGCCCATATGTGATGGGTCATGGCCTATTGTTTTCCCTGAATCACGATTTTTACGAGGAGGCGAACGCCCCGAACATCAATATAAATTTCAGTGTGGGGCATGACGACAGTGAACAGATGGGCCTGAAGGTGCTGGATGGAGAATATGACCTTGCATTCACAGGGGCGGACCACTCTGATGACGAGAGGCTCCGCTCCCAGTGGATCCTGAACTAGAAAATGTATGTCATCATGTCCGTTGAGCATCCGCTGGCAGCGGCGAAAAAGCTGACCTTTGACGATATCAAAAACGAGAAGATCATCGGATCGAGCAGGACCAGCGGTATCGATATCTTTATCCGGGGGCTGTATCGTTCTCACGGCTGTAAGCCGAATTACGCCTGCCACATCCCGGACTGGGCGCAGCGAGTGGTGTATACCAACCTCGGCAAGGGGATCACGATCCTTCCTGACCTGAACTACGACCCGCAAAAGACCGTCGCCATCGAGCTGGACGATCCGATGAACGAGCGGCCGATCTACATCACATGGCCGACGCAGCAGCACAGGAAGCTGTCGCCGGCGGCGGAGTACGTGAGGGATTTTTGCATCCACAGGTATTTAAAAGGCGGTACCGGCCAAAGCTGCTGACGGCGGTGTTGATCTGGACCGCCCTGAGAAAGGGATACGGATGGGTGCTGGTGCGCGCCAGTGATGTGAATGGGGAGGCTCCGCCGCCCTGGCCGCCATAGAGAAGCTGAGGGAGACCGAGACAGCGGCGCAGTCATCGCAAAAACCAACGGGAGCCCCGGCGTCAGCCGGGGCTCCCGTTTCGTATCTCGGTATCTCGTTCAGGCAGAGGGGCGTTCGGACGCCTCCGGGGCATCCTGGCCGCGGGGGCGGAGGAGCTGCCACAGTCCCCAGCCGGCCAGAAGGGCGATGGTGGGCATGAGGAAGTAGCGGTAGCGGGACTGCACCTCGATGAGCAGGTGGACGGCGAAGTAGCCGCAGAAGATCAGCACGGGCAGCAGGGGGGCGGCGGGGGGCCGCCGGTCCAGCAGACGGCGCACCAGAGCCGGCAGGGCCAGGGCGAAGAGGAGGAGATAGGCCCCCTTGTCCCACCAGCACAGGGCGTTCACCCCCTGCCCCACCGTCAGCGGCCCGGCCAGGGGGGCTGACTGGTCCAGGTGGCCGAAGCCCCAGAACATGTACTCGTTGTCCGCCCACATGAGCTGACACTTGTCCCACATGAGCTTGGCCAGCCGCACCGGCCCCACCGACAGGCGCTCCTTCACCGTCTCCCGCATGGCCTGGTCAGCCTCCTCCCCCTGAAGGAGGTAGAGCTCGTCATAGTCCTTTTGGTTCCAGGCCCCCGAGGACTCCTCGTTGAAGCCCAGGACAAACTTCCACATGGGCTGGTTGTTGGTCAGGCCGTTGGGGTTGGCGCCGCTCCACACCACGGCGGCGGACAGCAGGGCTCCCGCCAGCAGGTAGCACGCCGCCATGAGGGCGGGCCGGGCCAGGGCGGCCAGAACGGCCCGGCCGGACGGCGTTTGGAGACGCAGGGCCAGCCAGATCAGGCAGCACAGCACCGCGGCCAGCAGGGGGATGACCCCGATGGGCCGGACGGCGTTGCCCAGGGCGAAGAGCACCCCGGCCAGGGCGGCCCGGGGCAGGGTGGGCCCCGTCCCCTCCCGGCCCAGGAAGACCCAGACCCCGAGATAGAGCAGGAAGACGGACAGGTGCTGGTTGGTGAGCACCGCGGCCAGGAACAGGGGGGCGGGGTAGAGCAGGTAGAGCACCCCGGCGGCCAGGGCGGCCCGGCCGGCGGGGAAGAGGCGTCTGGCGATGGCGTACACGAGGGCGGCGGTGCCCGCCATATACAGGGCGTTGAGAAGCTGGAGGGCCAGATATCCCTCCCCGAACAGGCGGATGACGGCGCTCTCATAGACCACGAAGGCGGTCTGATAGGCCCAGTTGTAGAAGTAGCAGGTGTCCAGGTACAGGTACTCGTGGCTGCCCCGGGCCAGCTGGCAGGCGGCGGTGTACATGGTCTGGAAGTCCTGCACCGGCTCCGCCCCCACCAGCAGGATCACCGCAAGGGCGCAGAGAAAGCGGATGAGGAAGATGACCCCGGGCAGCCAGCGGCCGTCGGGCAGAAAGCGGACGCACAGGGCGGCCAGGACGGCGGTGACGGCCAGGGCGGGGAGGGAGACCCACTGCCCCCGCTGGACGAGGAAGAGCAGGTTCTGCCCCACGATGAGGGCGCAGAAGAGGACGGCGCACAGGGTGCACAGCCGGTCCAGGGCGGCGCCGGCTCTATGCATGGGACATCCACCTCCTTTACGGGAAAAGGGTCAGGGCTCCTCCACCACCCGGACGGCGTCCAGGCCGTAGAGGGTGAACAGGCGGGCCATCTCGGGGCTGATCTCCTCCCCGCACACGGCGATGGGCACCGCTGGGGGGCAGGCGACGGTGAGGTCGGCGCACACCCGGCCCACCGCCTGGTCCACAGGGACCAGGCGGCTGGGGGCCAGGGCCCCCTCCCGGATGGTCATCCGCCGGACGGGCGGGGGAAGGGGGGGCAGGATCCGCTCCGGCAGGGCGGGGCGGGCGGGCAGGTCCAGCTCCGCCCACCAGCGCAGCTTTTCCAGCCCGGGCAGGTTCTCCGGGGTGACCATGAGGACCACCGCATCCAGGTCGGCGAACTCACACTGGATGTCCGCCTGCCGCAGCAGGCCGGCCAGCTGGGCGCCGGTGTACCCGCGGCTCCGGCCGGCCAGCACGATCTTCAGCGGGTCGGAGGGCAGCACCCGCCACCCCGCACGGGCCAGGAGCTCCCGCAGTTCATCCAGCCGGGGGAGCAGGGCGGCCAGCTTTTCCGGATAGCCCTCGCTGAGATAGCGGTTGCACAGGTCCAGGGACTGGAGGATGAGGTAGGAGGGGCTGGTGGAGCCGAACAGGGACATGGCGCCCTTGGCATAGGGCCCCACCCGTTCCGCCGCCTCCCGGTTCAGGTGGAGGTAGGCCCCCCCGGTGAGGACGGGAAGGGTCTTATGGGCCGAGTCGCAGCACATGACCGCCCCCAGGTCCATGGGGTGGCGGGAGGGGGAGAGGAACTTCAGATAGGCCCCGTGGGCGTTGTCCACCAGCAGGGGGACGCCGTGGAACCGGCACGCCCGGGCCACGGAGGCCAGGTCGGGGCTGCCCCCCAGGTAGTCGGGGGCGGTGAGGTAGACCGCCCAGGGCGCTTCCCGGCGGATGGCCTCGTCCACCTGGGCCGGGCTGACGGGGCAGGAGCACAGGGACTGCCGCGCTCCGTCGGGCATGAGCCAGACCACGTCCAGGTCCAGCAGGGCGCAGGCCGAGACGAAGGTGCGGTGGGCGTTCCGGGCGGCCAGGATGCGGGGCCGGCCCGTCCGCCCGGGCTCCCACAGGGTGGCCAGGCGCAGCATGGCCCGGATGCACTGGGACGAGCCCTCGGTGGAGTAGAGGGTGCGGCCGGCGCCGAACAGGGCGGCGGCGTTCCGCTCGCTCCGGGCGATGATGCCCTCCGGCCGGGACAGGTCGTCCGCCCCCGGGACCTCGGTGATGTCCAGGGGCTCGCACCCGAGGAAGGGGGTCCCCTTGTGCCCCGGCATGTGCAGGCGCAGAACGCCCGACTGCCGATAGTCCCGGACGAAGTCGCAGATGGGGGTGTCCACGGTCACGTCTCCTCGCTCCGGGCCACCTGCATCATGACGGCGCACTCGATGCGCTTGCGGAACAGGCGGCAGCCCTGCTCATGGATGCCCCGGATGGAGCCCGAGGCGTGGTAGGCGTTGGCGGGGCAGCCGCCGGAGCAGTACAGCTTGGCCCAGCAGTCCTGACACTCGGGCCGGGCGTAGGCGTTGCACAGCTTGAACTCGTCCCGGACCTTTTCGTTGGTCACCCCGTCCCAGATATTGCCCAGGAGATAGGCCGGGTCGTTGACGAACTGGTGGCAGGGATACAGGTCCCCCCAGGGGGTGACCGCCATGTACTCGGTGCCGCTGCCGCAGCCCGAGATGCGCTTGTAGATGCAGGGGCCGTGGGTCAGGTCCAGCATGTAGTGGTAGAAGGTGAAGCCCCTTCCCTCCTTCTCCCGGCGGAGCATCTCCCGGGCCAGCAGCTCGTACTGCTCAAACAGCACGGGCATGTCCTCCTCGGTGAGGGCGCAGGGGTCGTCGGGGGGGCAGACCACCGGCTCCATGGACAGCTGGGTGAAGCCCAGGTCGGCCATGTGGAAGATGTCGCGGGTGAAGTCGGTGTTGTGGTGGGTGTAGGTCCCCCGGATGTAGTAGTCCCGCTCCCCCCGGGCTTTGGCGAACTTCTGGAACTTGGGGACGATGACGTCGTAGCTGCCCCGGCCGGCGTAGTCCTTCCGGAAGCGGTCGTGGACCTCCTTCCGGCCGTCCAGGCTCATGACCACGTTGTGCATCTCCCGGTTGGCGAAGTCGATGACCTCGTCGTCCACCAGCACCCCGTTGGTGGTGAGGGTGAAGCGGAAGCGCTTGTGGTGCTCCGCCTCCAGGCTCCGGGCGTAGGCCACGATGTCCTTGACCACCTGCCAGTTCATCAGGGGCTCCCCCCCGAAGAAGTCCACCTCCAGGTTGGTGCGCCCGCCCGAGTGGGCCACCAGGAAGTCGATGGCCTGCCTGCCCACCTCGAAGGACATCAGGGCCCGCTCCCCGTGGAACTTCCCCTGGCTGGCGAAGCAGTAGGAGCAGTTCAGGTTGCAGGTGTGGGCCACGTGGAGACACAGGGCCTTCACCACCGTGTTCCGGGCCTTGAAGTCGAAGGCCAGGGGCTCGAAGGTGTCCGGGGTGAAGAGCTTGCCGGCGTCCTTCAGCGCCTGCACGTCGTCCAGGCACTGCTCCAGCTCCCCCCGGTCCACGTCGGGGCGGCCGCCGTACTTCTCCAGCATGGCGGCAACGATCTCCTCCCGGCTGTGGTCGGGGAAGAGGGCGATGATGTCATAGGCCACCTCGTCCACCGAGTGGACCGCGCCGCTGCAGGTGTCCAGCACGATGTGGTAGCCGTTGAGTTCGTATTGATGTACCATAGTGACCCCCATGAAAAAGGGGCTTCGCACGAGAACGGTGCGCAAGCCCCTTTTGTGTGCGAGATGAGTTTCCGGACAGAAGCTTACTTCTGGTCCCGGTTCTCACACTGCTGGTTCACCACGCCGCAGGAAGTCTTGCAGGCGGACTGGCAGGAAGTCTGGCACTCGCCGCAGCCGCCGTTGGCGACGGACTGGTTGAGGTCCCGGGTCTCGATGGTCTTGATTCTGGTCATGATATTCCCTCCTGAATGTTCATGCCGCCGCGGGGCGGCCGTCTGGTCGATTCATTATACAACATGCGCGGGAAAGAATCAAGGGGGAGAAGCGCATCCGGGCACGCTGGTTTCCGCCCGCCCCGCCGCGGGGGAGCGCGGGACGCAGGGGGCAGCCGTTTGGATTGGCTAAAAGGACGGAAAAGGGGGGTAAAAATTCGGCAAAACGGCGCTCCACGGGATATTTTCACAAAATATGCAATTTCAAAAGGATAGACTTGCAAAGCGAGGGGCGGCGTGATACAATAAATCCACCTTTTGGGACCTCGGTCCCAGCCCAATTCAAAGACGAAGGGGAGACAACGATGTCCATCAAGAACAAGTATCTGCAGAGCGTCTACGCCGGCCTGAAGAGCCGCTGCGCCAACGAGCCGGAGTTCCTCCAGGCCGTGGAAGAGGTGCTGGAGTCCCTGGAGCCCGTGGTGGAGAAGCGCCCCGAGCTGGAGAAGGCCGGCCTCATCGAGCGGCTGGTGGAGCCCGAGCGCATCATCATGTTCCGGGTGTCCTGGACCGACGACCAGGGCAAGGTCCAGGTGAACCGGGGCTACCGGGTGCAGTTCAACTCCGCCATCGGCCCCTACAAGGGCGGCCTGCGGTTCCACCCCTCTGTGAACCTGTCCGTCATCAAGTTCCTGGGCTTTGAGCAGATCTTCAAGAACAGCCTCACCGGCCTGCCCATCGGCGGCGGCAAGGGCGGCTCCGACTTCGACCCCAAGGGCAAGAGCGACGCCGAGGTCATGCGCTTCTGCCAGTCCTTCATGACCGAGCTGGCCAAGCACATCGGCCCGGACACCGACGTGCCCGCCGGCGACATCGGCGTGGGCGCCCGGGAGATCGGCTACATGTTCGGCCAGTACAAGCGCCTGCAGAACGAGTTCACCGGCGTGCTCACCGGCAAGAAGGTGGGCTCCGGCGGCTCCCTGGCCCGCACCGAGGCCACCGGCTACGGCCTGTGCTACTTCGCCGACGAGATGCTCCGGGACCACGGCAGCTCCTTCGAGGGCAAGCGGGTGGTGATCTCCGGGTCGGGCAACGTGGCCACCTACGCCAACCAGAAGGCCACCCAGCTGGGCGCCAAGGTCATCGCTATGAGCGACTCCAACGGCTACATCGTGGACGAGAACGGCATCGACTACAAGGTCATCCAGCAGATCAAGGAGGTCAAGCGCGACCGCATCAAGACCTACCTGGACTACGTCCCCACCGCCAAGTACGTGGAGGGCTGCAAGGGCATCTGGTCCGTCCCCTGTGACATCGCCCTGCCCTGCGCCACCCAGAACGAGATCGACGAAGAGTCCGCCAGGCTGCTGGTGGCCAACGGCGTGAAGGCGGTGGCTGAGGGTGCCAACATGCCCTCCACCCCCGAGGCCGTGGCCGTGTTCCAGAGCAGCGGCATCCTCTTTGGCCCCGCCAAGGCCGCCAACGCCGGCGGCGTGGCCACCTCCGCCCTGGAGATGAGCCAGAACAGCGAGCGGCTGGAGTGGACCTTCGAGGA
>CALXCP010000036.1 GCA_944386845.1 uncultured Oscillospiraceae bacterium
GCGGGTCCAGGAGCTGTACGGCATGGAGTACTCCCCCGAGTCGGTGGCCCTGGTGTCCCTGCTCCACGACGCCTGCAAGATCGGCTGCTACAAAAAGTCCTTCCGCAACGTGAAGAACGACGCCACCGGCCAGTGGGAGAAGGTGCCCACCTACACCTTTGACGACCCCTTGCCCTACGGCCACGGGGAGAAGAGCGTCTACATCGTCAACGGCTTCGTCCGGCTCAGCCGGGAGGAGGCCATGGCCATCCGCTGGCACATGGGCTTCTCCGGCCCCGAGGACAACCGCACCGTGGGCCAGGCCCTGCAGAAATACCCCCTGGCCTTCGCGCTGGCGGTGGCCGACATGGAGGCCAGCTATTTCCTGGAGGGAGATGAGTAAGCCCCATGGCACAGAAACGGGTCAATGACCTGGGCCGGGACCCCATCGGCCCGCTGCTGCTGCGGCTGGCCCTGCCCACGGTGACCGCCCAGCTGGTCAACGCCCTGTACAACATCGTGGACCGGATGTACATCGGCCACATCGCCGGGGAGGGCGACCTGGCCCTCACCGGGCTCGGGGTGTGCTTCCCGGTGATCATGTTCGTCTCCGCCGTCTCCGCCCTGGTGGGGATGGGGGGCGCCTCCCGGGCGGTGGTGCGCATGGGGGAGGGGAAAAAGGAGCTGGCCGAGTCCATCCTGGGCAGCTGCACCCTGCTGCTGGTCCTGCTGGCCGTCGCGGTGACGGCGGTCTTCCTGGCGGTGCAGGAGCCCATGCTCTACCTCTTCGGCGCCACCGATGAGACCATCGGCTACGCCATGGACTACCTGACCATCTACCTGTGCGGCACGCTTTTCGTGGAGCTCTCCCTCGGGCTGAACTACTTTATCACCTCCCAGGGCTTCTCCACCACCGCCATGGCCACCGTGATCATCGGGGCCGTCATCAACATCGTGCTGGACCCCATCTTCATCTTCGGCCTCCACATGGGGGTCCGGGGGGCCGCCCTGGCCACCGTCATCGCCCAGGGGGTGTCCGCCGTCTGGGTGGTGCGCTTCCTGCTGGGCGGGCGCACCAGGCTGCGCATCCGGCAGCGCTGCCTCCGCCTGCGCTGGGGAGTGCTGGCCCCGGTGCTGGCCCTGGGGGTGTCCCCCTTCATCATGCAGTCCACCGAGAGCCTGGTGAACATCGCCTTCAACTCCTCCCTGAAGGTCTTTGGCGGCAACCCGGCGGTGGGGGCCATGACCATCTGCTCCAGCGTGATGCAGGTGTTCACCATGCTGTTCCAGGGCCTGGCCCAGGGGGCCCAGCCCATCATCGGCTTCAACTACGGCGCCGGGACGCTGGACCGGGTGAAAAAGACCTTCCGGCTGCTGTTCACCAGCGCCCTGGTCTTCAGCTGCGCCGCCTGGGCGGCCATCCAGCTCTTCCCCGGGCTGTTCGTGGCCCTGTTCAACGACGAGCCCGAGCTGGTGGGCATCGCCACCTGGACCCTGCGACTGTACGCCGGGTGCATGTTCATGCTGGGCATCCAGTTCGCCTGCCAGCAGACCTTCGTGGCCCTGGGGCAGGCCCGGATCTCCCTCTTCCTGGCCCTGCTGCGGAAGATCATCCTGCTCATCCCCCTGATCTTCATCCTGCCCAACTTCCTGGACGACAAGGTGTTCGCCGTCTTCCTGGCCGAGCCGGTGGCCGACTTCCTGGCCGCCGCCACTACCGGGACCCTGTTCTTCCTCTCCCTGCCCCGCATCCTCCGCCGCCGGGTGGAGCAGCTGGGCCACCCCGGCGGGCCGCGCGATACTGGAACAAATGTTTGACAAACGGGCCGGGCTGTGGTACAATATCAACAGTTGCCGCACAAGTGCGGCAGGATCCCATGGATCCGGGCGTTTTGCAAACAAAACGCCCGCTGTTGATGTTGCACCATAGCTAAGATCGGCTCCGCCGATCTTACGCCGCAGCTGCGGCGCGCAAGTCCGCACGGACTTGCAGCTATGGTACAATGTCCTCACCAAGGCCCCGGCGGGGCACAGGGAGGAGCGGTCGCCATGAAGCAGCTTACCCCCAAGCAGCGGCAGATCTATGAGTTCATCCAGGCCTTTTCCGCGGAGCACGGGTATCCCCCCTCGGTGCGGGAGATCGGCGCGGCGGTGGGGCTCAAATCCCCGTCCACCGTCCACTTCCACCTGAAGGGGCTGGAGGAGGCGGGCATCCTGGTGAAGGCGGAGGGCAAGACCCGGGCCATCACCCTGGCCGGCGTCGCCCGCCCGGTGGCCGAGGAGGAGCACGGGGAGCGGGACCGGGTGCCCGTGCTGGGCAACGTGGCCGCCGGCTCCCCCATCCTGGCGGAGGAGTGCGTGGAGGACTACCTCACCTTTGACACCGAGGGGCTGGAAGGGGAGCACTTCGCCCTCCGGGTGCGGGGGGAGTCCATGCTGTACGCCGGCATCCTCCCCGACGACCTGGTGGTGGTCCACCGGCAGCAGCAGGCCCGCAGCGGCGACATCGTGGTGGCCCTCATCGGGGACGAGGCCACGGTGAAGACCCTGCGCCTCCGGGACGGGCAGGTGTGGCTCATGCCGGAGAACCCCGCCTACGAGCCCATCGACGGCACCTTCGCCCAGATCCTGGGCCGGGTGGTGGCGGTGGTCCGGCGGTACTGAGCGGGCCAGAATGTGAAATACGGGTAAAAAGGGCGGGTAAATTGCTTACCCGCCCTTGATTTTTCCCGCTGAGGGGCATATAATAGCGCTATCCGCCGGATTTTCCGGCAAATAAACAGGAAAAGGAAGTGAGGCAGGATGGAAGGCCGAAGTCGCGCCGCCGCGGACTGCTGTGGTCAGATACACCGTGTGGACCGCCCTGCCTCTGCCGGGCGGGGCCTTCGCCGCCCCCTGTGAGCGGTCGCCTTTTGCCGCCCTTCGGTGTCTCTGAGCACAGCCGCCGGCCCCCGTGGCCGGGCGGCTGTTTTTGTCGTCCGCGTTCCGTCCCGACCCATCTGAAACGGAAAGGAGCGTGATCCCCGTGCAGGAGAACATCGATTTCGACCAGCTCAAGGAGCTGGCCCGGGAGCACCGCTTCCGGGAGCTGCGCGCCCTGCTGGTGGAGATGAACGAGGTGGACATCGCCGAGTTCCTGGAGTCCCTGGAGGACCGGGAGCTGCTGGTGCTGGTGTTCCGCCTGCTGCCCAAGTCCATGGCGGCCGACATCTTCACCTATCTGGAGGACAGCGACATCCAGGAGCAGCTCATCAACGACCTGACCGACACCGAGCTGCGGGCGGTGATCGCCGACCTGTACCTGGACGACGCGGTGGACATCATCGAGGACATGCCCGCCAACGTGGTCTCCAGGATGTTGCGCAACACCGATTCGGCCACCCGCAGCCAGATCAACGAGCTGCTCAGCTACCCCAAGGACTCCGCTGGCTCCCTCATGACCCCCGAGTTCGTCACCCTCCACCGGGACGCCACGGTGGAGCAGTCCTTCGCCCGCATCCGGAAGATCGGCATCGACCGGGAGACGGTGTACACCTGCTACGTCACCGAGAACCGGGTGCTCATCGGGGTGGTCACGGTGCGGCGGATGCTGCTGTCCAGCTATGAGACCCGCATCGAGGACATCATGGAGACCAACGTGGTCTCGGTCCACACCCACGACGACAAGGAGGACGTGGCCCAGGTCTTCTCCAAGTACGACCTGCCCGCCGTCCCGGTGGTGGACGGGGAGGACCGGCTGGTGGGCATCGTCACCTTCGACGACGCCATGGACGTCATGGAGGAGGAGACCACCGAGGACATCGAGAAGATGGCCGCCATCCTCCCCTCCGACAAGCCCTATCTCCGCACCGGGGTCTTTGAGACCTGGCGGGCCCGGCTGCCCTGGCTGATGCTGCTGATGCTGTCGGCCACCTTCACCAGCATGATCCTCACCAGCTTTGAGAACGCCCTGATGTCCTACGCCATCCTCACCGCCTTCATCCCCATGCTCACCGGCACCGGCGGCAACAGCGGCACCCAGGCCTCCACCGCCGTCATCCGCGCCCTCTCCCTGGACGAGGTGGAGTTCCGGGACCTGCTGCCGGTGGTGTTCAAGGAGATCCGGGTGGCTCTGCTGTGCGGGGTGTGCCTGGCGGCGGCCAACTTCGTGAAGATGCTGCTGGTGGACCGGATGCTCTTCCAGAACCCCGAGGTCACCGCCGGGGTGGCGGCGGTGGTCTGCCTCACCCTCATCGGCACGGTGACCTGCGCCAAGACGGTGGGCTGCATCCTGCCCATGCTGGCCGAGAAGCTGGGCTTCGACCCGGCGGTGATGGCCTCCCCCTTCATCTCCACCGTGGTGGACGCCCTGTCTCTGCTCATCTACTTCCAGTTCGCCCGGCTGGTGCTGGGCATTTAGTCCGGACAAAGCACCGCCCCCGCGCCGGCAGCGGCGCGGGGGCGGTCTCTTTTTGTGCAGTTATTTCTCCGGGTAGCGCTCTCCCATGATCTCGATGGCCTGGGCCACGGCGCCCTCGTTGCAGTGGCAGAGCACCCGGGCCCCCCACCGCTTCACCTCCTCGGCGCAGTTGGCCGGGGCGAAGGGGATGGCGGAGATGGCCAGCATGGGCAGGTCGTTCTGGTTGTCCCCGATGCAGTACAGGTCCTCCCGCCGGATGCCCAGCAGGTCGGCCACCCGGGCCACCATGCCCCCCTTAGTGGCCCCCTTGGCGGTGAGCTCCAGCAGGTAGCGGTTGGAGAAGATGGCCTCGTACCGGTCGCCGAAATGGTCCAGCATGAAGCGCTGGGCCCGGAGCAGCACCGGGTGGTCCTGCTCCAGGATCACCTTGACCCAGGGGGTGGGCATATCGGCGATGGGGCACTGGACATAGCTGCCCCCCACCCGCTTCATGTGCATGTCGGTGACGAAGTTGCCCTGGTAGACGTAGATGTCCTCCCCGTGGTAGGCCTCGAAGCCGATCTCCGGGATGGCCTCGGCCAGGGCGGCCAGGTCGTCGGGGGCCGAGGCGGGCAGCTGGGTCTCCAGGAGAGGCCGGTCCGCCTGATAGTCGTAGATGGACGCCCCGTTGGACAGCACCGCCGGGGCGGTGAGGGTCAGGTGCTCCTTCCCGATCTGGGGGGTGAAGGTGCGGTGGGCCCGGCCGGTGGCCACGGTGAACCGGCCGCCCTCCCTCAGGAAGTAGTCCAGGGCCCGGCGGTTGCGGTCGTTCACTGTCAGGTTGTGATCGTAGAGCGTGTCGTCGTAGTCGCTGACCAGCAGCACGCCGTCAAATCGTCCCACCGTCTCCGGCCCCTTTCCCCGTTTACCGGGGGATGTCCTCCCCCAGCAGATATTTGCGCACCGACCCGATCTGATAGAGCACCACGCACACCACCACCGTGACCACGGCGGACGCCCCCACGGTGATGCCGTTGTAGAGCAGGGAGTAGATCCACTCGTTGCTCATGGGAAGCCCCAGGAAGGTCTCCGGCATGAGGTCGCCCCAGATAGTGGCGCCGGTGGTGGTCACCGCCAGAAAGCGGCCCGCGCAGCCCAGCACCGCCCCCAGGATGACGCCCCCCAGGTTCTTGATGTAGTGCCCCGCCCCGGCCAGGCCGATGAGGGTGCAGGCCACCACGTAGTCGCCGATGATGGACTGCCAGCCGATGGCGATGCCCCCGGCGATCATGAAGTCCACCACCCCCAGCACGAAGCCGGCCAGCAGCCCGCTGCCCAGCCCCCAGCGCAGGGCGAACACCACGATGGGCAGCATCATCAGGGAGATGGAGCCGCCGTTGGGCAGGTGACCGATCTTCAGGAAGCCCAGGATCTCCGCCAGGGCCACCAGGATGGCCCCCTCGCACAGCATACGGGTGTAGTTTCTTCTCTTCGTCATTTGCCGATCCCTCCAAAAAATGAGATACCGCAGTACATCCGAACGGGTGCAGTGCGGTACGAGGAGCCGGCAGTGGCGCGGCTGCATCGAAAGCACTCCCTACGCCGGCATTATCCGGATCAGGTCCAGGCGGCTGCCCGCCAAGGGACCCGGGGCTGCGTTTCGCCCCGATCTCAGCCGAAAATGTCTTTCAGCGCCCCTGTGTCCGATCGTCCTTGCGGTCCTGTCCATGATACACCACCCGGAGCCAAAATGCAAGGGGGCCCGGCCCGCTTCCCCCGGCTTTCGCCCCCTCTGCCGGCGGGATCGGGGAACAATTCAAAAAACATGCGTTTTTTCTTCATGAAATGGACATAAATATCCGGTATCCTGATGCTGTTCTCAGGAACGAGAAGGCAAGAGGAGGCAATCATCATGAGTGACTACATCCACGAAGAGAACGATCTCAGCGTGTATCATACCCAGCCCTCCGGCGCGCCGGAGAGCGGCTTCCAGGATACCTCTGTCCCCCCGGAGGCCCCCAGGAAGAAAAAGGGACGCCGGGGCGCGAAGATCGTGGCCCTGCTGCTGGCCTGCCTGATCGTGGGCGGCGGAGCCGGCGCGGGGGGCGCCGCCCTGTACGGCCATCTGTCCGGCGGCGGGACGCCCGCGGCCGACGAGGAGGAGGGCACCACCATCTACGAGGCCCAGACCCCCCTGTCGGCGGTGAACGTGTCCAGCGTGCCCAGCGGCTCCCCCATGAGCGCCGCCGAGATCTACGCCGCCAACGTGGACGCCACCGTGGGCATCACGGTGGACGTGGTGACCACCAACTGGTGGGGCATGACCACCTCCGGGGCGGCGGCGGGCTCCGGCTTCGTCATCACCCAGGACGGCTATATCGTCACCAACTACCACGTCATCAACGTCCAGGGGGCCCAGACCATCACGGTGGCCATGTACGACGGCACCACCTATCCCGCCGAGGTGGTGGGCTTCGATGAGGCCCACGACCTGGCGGTGCTGAAGATCGACGCCTCCGGGCTGCAGACCGTGGTGCTGGGCGACTCCGACTCCCTGGTGGTGGGCGAGCCGGTGGCCGCCATCGGCAACCCCCTGGGGGAGCTGACCTTCTCCCTCACCACCGGCGTGATCAGCGCCCTGGACCGGACGGTGACCATGAGCTCGGGCACCGTCATGGACCTGCTGCAGACCGACTGCGCCATCAACTCGGGCAACTCGGGCGGCCCCCTGTTCAACGAGTACGGCGAGGTCATCGGCATCACCAACGCCAAGTACTCCAGCAGCAGCAGCAGCGGCCAGGCCTCCATCGACAACATCGGCTTCGCCATCCCCATCGACCAGGTGAAGGACCTCATCACCCAGCTCATCGAGACGGGTGAGATCGTCCAGCCCTATCTGGGTGTCAGCGTGCGCACCGTCAGCACCGAGGGACAGCAGTACGGCGTCCCCGCCGGGGCCTACGTGGTCTCGGTGGAGGAGGGCGGCCCCGCCGCCCGGGCCGGCGTCCGGGCCGGCGACGTGATCACCGCCCTCAACGGGGACGCGGTGGAGACCCAGCAGGAGCTCACCTCCCTGAAGAGCCAGTACAAGGTGGGCCAAACGGTCACCCTCACCGTGGTCCGGGGCGGGGAGACCCTGGCGCTGGAGGTGGTGCTGGGCGTCACCCCGGAGGAGGACAGCCAGCCCGCGGTGCAGCCCTCCGCCTCCGTCCAGCCCGACTACGGTTACGGCGGCTACGGGGACTGGCCCTTCTTCTTTGGCTTCTGATCGTGACATGAAAGGGCGGCGGCCCGGAGCGAAGATCGCTCCGGGCCGCCGCTTCGTTTTTTCTGTCAGGCGCTGAGCAGCCGGGCGGCCACCGCGAACAGGGGCAGGGTGATGATGGACAGCAGGGTGGACAGGGCCACCAGCTGGGCCCCCGCCACCGTGTTCCGGCCGAACCGCTCGGCAAAGATGCTGGTCACCCCGGCGGAGGGGGCGGCGGACAGGATGACCACTGAGATGTACAGCAGGGGGTCCAGCCCGAAGGGCAGCAGCACCACCGCCACGATGGCGGGCAGGACCACCAGCCGCAGGCAGGACGCCTCGAACAGCCGGTGGCGGCGGAAGGTCTCCCGGAGGTTGGCGTGGGCCATCTGGCTGCCGATGACCACCATGGCCAGGGGGGTGTTCATGTCGGCCAGGAAGGACACCGCGTTGTTCACCGCCCCGGGCAGCCGCAGGCCGGAGAACAGCAGCGCCAGCCCGATGGCGATGGAGATGGTGCCCGGGTTGACCAGCATGCTCCGGGGGCTGGCCTTCCCCCCCATGAGGACGACGCCGTAGCTCCACTGGAGCAGGTTGAACACCATGGTGGACACGGCGGCGAAAATCAGGGCGTCCGGCCCGGCCACCGCCTCCACCAGGGGGAAGCCCATGAAGCCGGTGTTGGCGAAGATGATGCCGAACTGGAGCACCGGGCGGGTGTCGGCGTCCCGGCTGGGGAACATGGGCCGGGAGACGGGGATGAAGATCAGATAGCTCACCAGGAAGGCCAGCACCGCCTTCCCCAGCAGGACCAGCAGCTCGTGGGTGAGCTCCACCTGCAGGGTCTCCACCACCAGGCAGGGTGCCACGGCGTACAGCAGCAGGAAGGACATCTGTCCCCTGGTCTCCGCCGTGATCTTGCCCAGCCGGGTGAGCAGGAAGCCCACCCCCATCAGCAGGAACAGGGTGCCCACCTGCCCCACCACCACCAGAAAATCTCCCAGCATACCGGTCTCTCCTCTCCCGGGCCCCGCCCGCGCGACGGACCCCATTATACTCTTTTTCGCCCCGCCGGACAAGGAGCGGGGGCGGGGAAAGGGGGAGAAGATCCCGATCGTCCCCCGGAAAATATTTGTGTATCCTGCTCATCCTCCGGGAAATTTCCCCCTTGACAGCGCCCCTCTTTCGGTGTAACATGAAGTTAGCTTCACATGAAGTATACTTCATATCTCGAAGAGGGGGGGCTGCGCCGTGAAGACCCGCGTCCGGGAGCTGCGTCAGGCCGCCGGGCTGACCCAGCAGCAGCTGGCCGACCTGGTCCGGGTGTCCAGCCGGACCATCATCTCCATCGAGAAGGAGCAGTACAGCCCCTCGCTGATGCTGGCCTACCGGCTGGCCCTGGTGTTCGGGGTGAGCGTGGAGGAGCTGTGCTGCCTGGAGGAGAACAAGCGACTGGAGGATGAGCAGTTTGAAGATCTATAACAAAAAGGGCTTTGTCGCCGGCCTTCTGTGGATGGCCGCCGGCGTCTTCTGCCTGTATCAGGACGCGGTGGATGCCAGCGACTTTCTGCCCCAGCAAATCAAGTCGGTGGTCCTGTCCCTGGTGATGCTGGCCGCGGGCCTGACCTGCCTGGCCCGGGCCCTCTCCAAATCGGCCAGCCGGGAGGACAAAATCGAGGCGCTGGACGAGCGCAGCCGGCTGGTACGCTTAAAGACCAACTCCCTCACCCTGCGGGTGATGGGCTGGGCCCGGGTGGCCGCCATGCTGGCGGGACTGCTTGGCTACCTCTGCACCGAGAATCTGGTGTTCGGCTGCCTGTTCCTGTTCGGCGGGCTGTCCCTCGCCCTGGAGGCGGTGGTGGCCATCGCCGCCGCCGTCCACTATGAGACGCACATGTGAGGAGGGTTTCCCATGACCGACCGAAATGAGGAGGCCCGCCGCCTGCGGGAGCTGCGCCTGCTCCGGGACGAGCGGGACCGGGAGGGGGAACAGGCCGCCCGGGGGACGGCGGGCAGCGTGCTCACCGTCCTGGCCCTGCTGCTGTGCGCCGCCTGCCTGCTCCAGGGCAGCCCCGCCTGGACGGGCTTTCTGGCCCTGGTGCTGGCGGGGAGCGCCGGCCGGTGCGGCCGGCGCTGGACCATGGAGCGGGAGGAGCCCCTCTTCCTGGTGGCCGCCGTGCTGTGCGCCCTGGCCGCCATCGCCCTGGGAGTCCTGTTTCTCCACGGGCTGGAGGGGGCGGGGGCCTACTCCCTGAAGCGGCTGGCCGCCTTCGCCGCCCTGTCCTGCGCCCTGTACGAGCTGAACGGGCTGGTCTTCCTGCCCCTGGTGCTGGGGGCCCTGTGGCTGGTGGGCAAGGGGCTGGGCAGGGACCCGGAGGGGTGGGACGCCTGGTTCCGGGCCCGGTCCACCACGGCCCTGCTGCTGTGGCTGGGGGGCCTGATGGCGGCCGCCGCCGCCGTCACCGCCCTGCTGGCCTGCCTGCTGTTCACCGCCCTGCGCTTCCCCGACCCGGAGAAGCTGGCCCTCATCTACCTGCTGGGGTGCTGGCTGCTGATGTTCCGGAAGTTCAGCGGCAGCCGGGAGGAGCTGCTGCGCAAGCTGCTCCGGCTGAAGCCCGGGAAGTCCGCCCCGGCCCCGCCCCCCGACCCGGGGGAGGGGCCGGGGGAGGACCGGCCGTAACGGGCTCCGGCCCGATCACATACAAAAAAACAGCAAGGAGGAGATCGTATGCAGTACGAGATCAAGGGCGGCGCCTTCCCCGTGGTGGTCTGCCAGCTGGAGGACGGGGAACAGATGATCACCGAGCGGGGCTCCATGGTCTGGCAGACCCCCAACATCCGGATGGAGACCACGGGGGGCGGCATCGGAAAGATGTTCTCCAAGGCCCTGTCCGGCGAGAGCATCTTCCAGAATATCTACACCGCCCAGGGGGCCGGAACCATCGCCTTCGGCTCCAGCTTCCCAGGGAAGATCGTTCCCCTGGAGATCGGCCCCGGCCGGGAGATGATCCTGCAGAAGCGGGCCTTTCTGGCCTCGGAGTCCGGGGTGGAGCTGTCCATCCACTTCAGTAAGAAGCTGGGGGCCGGCTTCTTCGGCGGCGAGGGCTTCATCATGCAGAAGGTCTCCGGCCGGGGCACCGCCTTCGTGGAGATCGACGGGGAGATGGTCGAGCACACCCTGGCCGCAGGGGAACAGCTGGTGGTGGACACCGGCAACGTGGCCGGCTTCACCGTCGGCGTCAGCATGGAGATCCGGCAGGTGGCCGGCCTGAAAAACAAGTTCCTGGGGGGCGAGGGCTTCTTCCACACCCTGCTCACCGGGCCGGGCACCGTCTGGCTCCAGACCATGCCCATCTCCAACGTGGCCGAAGCCATCCAGTCGTTCCTCCCCACCGGCGAGTGAGGGGCGAATAACGGCGGGACGCCCGGAGCGCAAAACGCTCCGGGCGTCCCGTTCTGTTTTCTCACCAGGGCAGCAGGCCCGCCCGGTCGAGGGGGAAGAGGACCAGCACCGCCTTGCCCAGGACGTACCGCTCGTCCACCGTGCCCACCTGGGCGTGGCGGCTGTCGGTGGAGTTGTTGCGGTTGTCCCCCATGACGAAGATGCTCCCCTCGGGCACCGTCACCTCCGTGATGGTCATGTTGGAGTTCACCAGGCTCGGGTCCCGCATGGCCTCCTTGATATAGGGCTCGTCCAGCACCTGCCCGTCCACCGTGACGGTGCCGGCGGCGTAGTCGATGGACACCGTCTGCCCCCCGGTGGCGATGCACCGCTTCACGATGGCCTCGCCCTTCAGGGCGGGAGAGGTGTACTTGTTCAGCACCACGATGTCCCCCTGCTCCGGCTCGTAGCCGATGCTGCGGAGGATGAGCAGTTCGCCGTTGTTGAGGGTGGGGTCCATGGAGTGACCCACCACCACCACGATGCGGCCGAAGAAAGTGAACACCACCGTCAGCGCCACCAGGGCCACCACCAGGGCCTGGAGCCAGTAAAACAGGTTTTGCTTCAGCCCGGACGGCTCCTGCCGCCGCAGCTCCTCTTCCGCCTGCTCCGGCGTCCCGCCCCGCGCCCGCTCGTCCGACAACGGCGCTCCCTCCCTTCCCGCGGCGCCTCCGGCCCCGCGCTGTTCAAATGGATATTATACCCGCTTTCTCCGCCGATCGCAAGAAAAATCCGTGGCCCGGCTGCCCCGCCCTCCGCGCCGGTCAGCGGCGCTCCACGCCCTCCGGCGTGACGATGTACTGGCGGGCGGCGATGCGGCGGAGACGGGCCCTGGAGATGACCAGATTGACCGGCGCCTCCACATACCGGCTGGGGGAGGATGCAAAGTAATAGATCCCCTGCAGGCCGGCGATCGGGACGCGGCCCACCTCTCCCCGGGCCCGTATCCGGTCCGCGTCAGCCAGAAGGCGCTCCGCCGTCAGCCCCTGGGCCGCCAGGTGCGCCAGAAGCCCTCCCTTGGCCACCAGCAGGCAGTCCGCCCGGGTGAAGTCCTGCCAGGAGATCCCGGCCGGGTCGTCCCGGCGGGCAAAGGGCCATATGAGCAGGTAGTAGTCGGTATCCAGCCGGCCGTTGCACAGCCACCCCACGGTGGGGACCCCCTGCCGCAGGAACTGGATCTCGAAGGCGAAGGTGGGCAGGTCCCGGTTGAGGTAGTAGAGCTGGGCCTTCTCGTCGATGTTCCGCACCCGGCCGTCCCGCCGGATGAACCGGACGTCGGTCCCCTCCAGCTGCTCCCCCCTGTCCGCGATCCGGCGGATCTCGGTACCGGCGGCGGCGTCCGGGAAGCGGGCGTAGAGGTACCTGTCCAGAAAGACCGCCAGCTGCTCCTCGGCGGCCATGTCGGCCCGCCGCCGGCTCTCTCCGCCGGCGCGGCCGGTGCTGCGCTCCTCCCAGGCCATGCGGCCTCCCCCCTCCCCGTGTCTCACGCCTCTGCCCCCAGTTTACCCCAAAGGCCCGCCCCCGTCAACCGGCGGCCCGCCATTCTTTCCGGCGGCCCTTCTCCCCAGAGGTCTGAAGAAAAACGCCGCGCTCCCGCAGGACCACGGCGTTTTTGGAATGGGACGGTCAAGATCGATATTTTCATCGTTTGGAACGTCAGAAGAGACCCTGCCCAGCCGGCCCTCTGGCCGGCGGCGCGAATGCGCCGTGGATCCTCCGCCGCTGTTGGCGGCGGAGGGTCGCGCCGGGGCGGCTTTGCCGCCCCCGAGCATTCAAACGCCGAAGGGTGGAACGACCAAGGGGAGCGGGACCCAAAACGAAAGGCACGACTTTCGTCGTGCCTTTCGTTTTGGCACCCCTGACCAGACTCTAACTGGTGGCCTACCGCTTAGGAGTTTGGCGTTTCTTTTGGTACGATATACCCATCATAACTTCCCATTACTTTTGATTCGCTATGACATTGTGTGGTTACTGGTCAATCTACACAAAAATTCGTAAAATGCCGCCTTGTTACGGCCTGTTCAGAATGTCAAATTAGCAAATTCTTAGCATGGATGATGGCAGAAAGCCCCTTTGCCACAAGGAAAATCAGATAGGCATAGTCAAAATGCCTACGAAAAATGGGAGGCAAAATTATGAGTACATTGCAGGAAAAGAAGCTGCCGAGCAACAGAACATACACCGTGGATGATATTGCCGCAATCCTCGGTATTGCAAAATCCACCGCATACCGCTTGGTGAACTCTGGAGAGTTCAAAACAATTCGCATTGGTTATGCGATCCGTATTTCCAAAAAGTCGTTTGAGGATTGGCTTAAGATGGAAGAACCCGAAGAAATGAATGGGTAAACAGTAAGGCTATAGCCCGGTGCTTCTACAATGTGCAGAGGTTTCCGGGCTATTTCTATGCCTATGTGCTTCTTATATATTGGGCTCACATCAAAAATCAAACTGCATTTGATTAACAAGGCAGGAATGCATTTTACGTTCTGTTATTTTATCATCTGGTCCAACTTCTCCTACTAAGAGCGGAGATTTCGGATTATGCTTGCCGGTATTTGTAGAAACTGTTTTTGCGCTATAGTTAGCATAACAATAGCGGCAACCATTTCGACAAGTGTTATAAGCACCTATATCAAGACTTTCGATACAACCACATTCAAGACGTTGGTTTTTATCTTTTCCAACCTTCAATGGACAATTTAAAAGAGCAGCAAACAACCGATCATCTATACATCGCGCATGATCAATTCCATATTTTTGTAGATCAATACCTTCTGCACAAGTATCCATTTTAAGTCCGTAACTTTTTGCAATTTCCACAAGGCTTTTGGCAAGTAGCTCTTGCATTTCTTGAGTAAACTTTTCGACAGAAAGTCCAGCAATGTTTTTTTCTGTGTTCCTGTAGAAATCCAGAAAACTGATAGTGCACTTCTTAGTGTATGGCGAGAGGCGTTTTGCTAACTCTTCAAAATAGTGAATATGGTACTCAAAAGTATATGTTTCGTTCAAAAATATGGGATCATAGCGCCAAATCACCTTTTCCGGGCCAATCATATCAGATAATTTTTGAAAAGCTGGTATTATAACATTATTTTTGGATGGTATTGACGCCTCTACATCTTGGCCGTAGGCATTTAAGGTGAACTGAAAATAATATGTGTAATCTTTCAAACGATCAAGGTTAGTCATCATTGGCGTGGGATTCTTAGTCCAAAAAACAATTCCATCTACAACATCAGGACGTAAACTTATTTTACTAATCTGATGCGCATTCATCGGATTCCTTACCAGTGCATAACCTTCTTTAATTCGATTGAAAAACCATTCAGAATAATATGTTGGTATATCTGTCCTCCTACTAGCGCTTATTATCATTTTTTCACCTTCTTTATTATCAACTGGGCACTTGCACATGATGTATATGGTTCATAAGAGTCCAAATAGGAAGGGTTTTTCAAAACCAAATCATTTTGATTGTATTCAACCCCATAGTTATAATGTGTAGCTCTATTGCTGTTGTTAAAATGATATTTTCTGAATTCGATTTGAGGAATTTGAGCCAACAATTCGTCAAAATGTTCGCGTCCACCTCCCATTGCTGTGGTAAGATTAATGTCATTTAAGATTATATATGTGTTTTCGCTCATATCAACATTAATAAATTGAGCAATTTTCGAAATAAAACTCCCAAGCTTTGTTGGTTCGCAATGTTTCTCCATATCGGAAAATACATATTGGAAAATTATAAGATCAGGAACCCATTTGACTTTAACAATAGTATCTATCAGCTCTGTAACATCTTGGTAAAAGAAGTGCGTATGATATTTTGATGGATTATATTTTTTGATTTGCTTGTGTATTTCTCCCCACACTGTTCTGGCCAAGTCAATACCTCGATATTCAATGGTCTCAAATTTGAATATCCCGTTTTCATTCAAATAGTCCAAAGCAAATAAGTCTGTACATGGTCCGCATCCAACAGACATAACTCTCAAATGTTTTTTATCCCTTAAATCCTTAACCTGACTAAGCGCATAGACTAATTCTGACATGTATTTGTAAGAGTATTTGCATGTATAAAAATTGGCCATATTGGGGCAGTCATACTTTCTGGGGGCAGGAGCCGCTGCAGGCGTATGGATATAATGAAGGCATTTATCACAGCGGCCAGGACAATGCTCTTTATAGGTGCACTCAGGACAGCTTTCTTTATTCTGATACTTCTCGTGACAATAGGATGTAACTGCAGCAATTAACATATATTATCAACCCCATCAGCTTTGGTAAAAGATACTATTTTATTATTTGAATTTATTGTACCATCGTTTTCCATTAACGGCAACACATCTTTGTTTGTCATGCCATAGGATTAACCTATGGCGTTTTTTATACCAAAAATCGCACCGAAAGAAGTCGAAAATTCCTTGTTTTTTCTCCCGCAATCAATCGCAAAGCCCTCGCCCATAGGTTTTCCCCTCCGGGGTATCCGAGCGGCATAGAGGCCGCCTTTTTCCCAAAAACAAACACTTTTCCCAACCGCCGAAAGGAGGTGATACCATGGCGGTATTTCGCATTGAGAAAACCCGCGACTACACGGTGATGTCCAACCACCACCTGCGCAACGCGGGGCTGTCGCTGAAATCCAAAGGGCTGCTCTCCATGATGCTGTCCTTGCCGGAGGACTGGAACTACACCACCAGGGGCCTGGCCAAAATCTGCAAGGAGGGCACGGACAGCATCGGCTCCGCCCTAAAGGAGCTGGAACGGGCCGGGTACATAGTCCGCAATCGGCTGCGGGACAGCAAGGGCAAGATCGTGGATGTGGAGTATGTCATCTACGAGACGCCCCATCCCCCGGACACGGGCCAGCCGTGTGAGGACGAGCCGGATACGGCTTGTCCAGATACGGAAAACCCGGATATGGATAACCC
>CALXCP010000037.1 GCA_944386845.1 uncultured Oscillospiraceae bacterium
GACGACGAGGACGAGGCGGCCATCTACTTCTCCTCGGGCACCACCGGCTTCCCCAAGGCCATCCTCCACCGGCACCTGGCCCTGACCCAGGCGGCCCGGATGGAGGCCATCCACCACGAGACCACCCACGAGGACGTGTTCCTGTGCATCCCGCCCCTGTACCACACCGGGGCCAAGATGCACTGGCTGGGCTCCCTGTTCACCGGGGGCAAGGCGGTGCTGCTCAAGGGCAGCAGCCCCAGGGCCATCTTCGAGGCCGTCTCCCGGGAGGGGTGCACCATCGTGTGGCTGCTGGTGCCCTGGTGCCAGGACATCCTGGCCGCCCTGGACACCAACGCCCTGCGGCGGGAGGACTACCGCCTGGACCAGTGGCGGCTCATGCACATCGGGGCCCAGCCGGTGCCCCCCAGCCTGGTGAAGCGGTGGATGACCTACTTCCCCCACCACAAGTACGACACCAACTACGGCCTGTCCGAGTCCACCGGCCCGGGCTGCGTCCACCTCGGCATGGACCACCCGGAGAAGGTGGGGGCCATCGGCCGGCCGGGCTACGGCTGGGAGGCCAAGATCATCGACGAGCAGGGCCGGCCCGTGGAGCAGGGGCAGGTGGGCGAGCTGTGCGTCAAGGGCCCCGGCGTGATGCTGTGCTACTACCACGACCCGGAGGCCACCGCCGTCGTGCTGAAGGACGGCTGGCTGCGCACCGGCGACATGGCCGAGGAGGACAAGGACGGCTTCTACTTCCTGGTGGACCGGAAGAAGGACGTGATCATCTCCGGGGGCGAGAACCTCTACCCCGTGCAGATCGAGTCCTTCCTGGCCGCCCACCCCAAGGTCCACGACGTGGCGGTCATCGGTCTGCCCGACCCCCGGCTGGGGGAGATCGCCGCCGCCATCATCCAGGTGAAGGAGGGGGAGACCTGCACCCGGGAGGAGATCGACCGCTTCTGCCTGGACCTGCCCCGGTATAAGCGGCCCCGGAAGGTCATCTTTGCCGACGTCCCCCGCAACGCCACCGGCAAGATCGAAAAGCCCAAACTCCGGGAGAAGTACTGCGGTGTGCGCCTGGTGGAGGCTCAAAACCAGGCCTGACCGCGCAGCAGACACGCGCCTCCGCCGCGGCGGGGGCGCGTTCCCCTGTCCGGGCGGCCGGGAAGCCGGAAAAGGGTTGACAGGCAGGCCAAAAAAATAGTATACTCTTGTTTGGAAATACAAGCATTTTCTGGTTTTCGCGGTGCGGATCGGTGGACGAGCCCCTTTGCTCCGGCGGACCAGGTCCCTGTTCAGGGGACCGGTCTGCCCGGAGGAGGGGCTCGTTTTTTCGCCCGCGGCGGAGAGGAGGACATCCCGGAATGAAGCTCAGACGGCTCTGGGCGGCGGCCCTGTCGCTGGCCCTGCTCCTGACGACGGCCTGCACGGCCCCCCAGGAGATCGACATCGACAACTCGGCCATCGACTTTGCCCAGTCGGTGTACAAGCACATCACCAACGGCGGGATCACCGACGACCCCGACCTGCCCTACAATGTGGACGCCATCACTGGCGCCACCCTGACGGTGGAGGGCCCCGGGGTGGTCACCAGCATCCCCCTGTCGGTGCGGGAGCTGGAGAACCGCAACGACGGGCTGTTCCGGGGCATCTATGAGGACAGCACCGGCCGCTTCATCTACGAGGGGGCCGACCTGTACTACATGCTCCACGACATGACCGACGGGGACAACGGCATCTTCCTCACCGACACAGCCTACAAGGTCCAGCTCAAGGACAGCAACCGGGCCCTGGTGGCCGAGCTGACCCTGGACGACGTGGCCGCCGCCCACGAGGCGGGCCGCCCCATCCTCATCGCCTATGGCATGGGCACCGTGGACGGCGAGACCGCCGCTCCCTTCGTCTTCGACGCCAACGCCGAGGGGGAGCACTCCCTGGGCTACATCGAGGCGCTGGACAACGAAGACGGCTGCCTGCGCCTGGTGTACGACCTGGACGACTACGGGGCGGGCAACGACTATGAGACCTTCTCCAACGTGGCCTACATCTATCTGTGCGAGGAGAGCGAGCCCGGCTACAAGCACACCGGGTCCGCCGACCCGGCCTACTCCTCCCCCGAGTACACCGACTACATCATCACCTTCCGGGGGGAGGCCCTGGGGGCCGAGCTGGACCTGACGGTGGGGCAGCTGGAGGACCTGGTCCACACCGGGGCCGACGGCTCCCTGCCCGAGGGGGGCATGGCCTACCGGGACGAGTACAGCCTGGCCAACAACGCCTACTGGTACGTCAACGAGTACGAGGGACTGGACCTGTACAAGCTGCTGTGCTATCTCGGGATGGACACGGCGGAGGAGATGGGCCGCTCGGCGGCCCGGACCACCATCGTCACCTTCAACGCCGCCGACGGGCGGCAGTCCCCCGAGGCCTTCTCGGTGGAGGTGCTCTCCTACCCCGACGCCTTCGGCTTCTATGAGAAGAACGCCGCCGACCAGGGGGACGGCACCTACGCCCCCTCCAACGCCGACCTGGTGGACACCGGCTACCCGGTGCTGCTGGCCTACGGCGTCAACCGCTACCCCTACACGGTGGACCGGGGCGACCCGGGCTATCTCTCCGGCCTGGCCAACAGCGGCGGGCCGCTGCGGGTGGTGTTCGGCAAGACCCAGTACAACCACGCCAACGGCTCCAACCAGGTGCAGTACCTCAGCGAGGTCATCGCCGGGGAGGACCGTCTCTACAACACCCACCAGTACACCGACGACGCCGACCGGGCCCGGCTGGCGGAGGAGGAGCTGTCCATCACCGTCAACGGAAGCGACGGCGGGCAGCTGCTCCGGCAGGCCATGACGGTGGGCCAGCTGGAGGACCTGATCTACGGCCAGGACGTGGCCCCCGCCGACAAGGAGGCCGCCAAGGTCAAGCTGCTCTACGGCCTGGAGAGCGGGGAGCGCGCCGTGCTGGAGGGGGTGGACCTGTACCACCTGCTCATGGACGTGGTGGCCATCCCGGGCACCGTGGGAACCGCCACCTTCTCCAACGGGACGGAAAGCGTCACCGTGGCTCTGGAGGACCTGTTCACCCCGGGCGCCGATCCGGACACCGGCATGACCGGGCTGCCCGCCATCCTGGCCTTCGCCAAGAACGGCGCCCCCCTGGTGGCCGGGGAGGGCGACCCGGGCTACACCGCGGAGATCGCCCTGTCCCCCTTCACCGAGGAGGACCCGGCGGCCTACTCCGTGGACAACGCCGGCGGGCCGCTGATGCTGGTGCTGCCCGGCGAGGACGGCGCCCGGACGCTGGAGGGGGTCACCTCCCTCACGGTGGACATCCAGCCCGACCGCTACGCCCACATCGAGAGCGGCGACGACAGCCTGGCCGGACGGACGGTGTCCTTCGGCGGCGACGGGCTGGAGGGAGAGGCCTCCTACACCGTGGCCGACCTGGAGCGCCGGCAGACCCAGGCGGTGACCCTGGACTACAGCTTCAGCGACGGGGCGGGCAGCCTCACCCAGGAGCGCTACCGGGGCGTGCCCGTCTACCAGCTGTTCACCGAGATCGGCCTGCGCAGCAACGCCGGGGACGTGACCATCACCTCGGCGGACGGCAGCAGCGTCACCCTCTCCCTCTCCAAGCTGAAGGGGGAGCAGTTCGTCAACTACGCCGCCCCGGAGAAGAAGGCCCTGTGCGCCATGCTGGCCTACGGCTCGGGCACGGTGGACGGCGACATCACCCAGGGCGCCCCCCTGACGGAGGAGGCCGGCGGCCCCCTGCGCCTCATCGTGCCCATGGGCGAGGAGGGGGAGGACAACCTCTCCCTGTGCCTGGACGACGTGGTGTCCATCGAGGTATCCGCCAACGAGATCGACACCTGGGGCCACGCCATGAGCGACGTGTACAGCGAATTTTTGGACTATGAGATGACCCTCACCTTCCGCAACGACGACAGCGAGTGGTCCCACGTGTTCACCGTGGAGCAGCTGGAGTCCATGGAGGACCTGGTGGTCCGGGCGGATTACGACGTGCTGGAGTTGGGCACCTGCGAGGGCATCGACCTGTGGAAGCTGGCCAAGCGGGTGGCCGGCGACCTGCCCGGGATGGACGAGCCCGTGTCGGTCACCGTCTACGCCGAGGACGGCTACAAGAACGACCTGCTCAGCCTGTTCTATCTGGAGGGGCTGGAGCAGGGGGTGGTCAACGCCGACGGCGAGCGCCGGCCCCTGATCATCGCCTACGCCATCAACGGCGTGCCCCTGGTGAACGACGAGGACCACGAGGGCTACACCGGTCTGGCCGGCAACACCGCCGGGCCGCTGCGCATCGTGGCCGAGGGCGTCCAGGGCGCCTCGGTGAAGTACTTCAACAAGCTGGTGGTCACCCTGCCCGGCTCCGGTCCCCTGGACATCACCCTGGACGAGAGCCTGCTGGCCCCCCAGTGACGAGAGGACGGAGGTCGTATGAAGAGAAAGCTCGCTGCCCTGCTGCTGGCCCTGGCCATGGCTCTGTCCCTGGCCGCCTGCGCAGGGACGGGGGACGCGGAGGCCTCCCCCTCCCCCACCGGCCCCACCGTCACCGACGGGGCGGGCCGGGTGCTGGCCGTCCCCGGGGACGGCGGCGCGGAGCGCATCGCCTCGGTGTACGCCACGTCGGTGCCCTTCCTGGTGGCCCTGGGCCTCACCGACCAGGTGGTGGCCATCAACTGCAAGTCCGTGTTCTGGACCAACGCCGACAAGCATCTGGACGCCGCCGTGTCGGTGGGCCGCGGCGTGGTGGACCTGGAGGCCCTGGCCGCCTGCGGCGCCACCGTGCTGGTCCACCGGGCCAACGACAGTGAGACGGTGGAGGCGGTGGAAAAGCTGGGGGTGGACGTGCTGTGCATCTCCGCCGAGGATATGGACGGCATCTACGGCACCCTGGAGCTACTGGCCGATTACTTCGGCGTCCAGGACCGGGCGGAGGAGGTCATCGCCTGGATGGACGGCAAGTTCGACCGCATCGATGAGATCGTGGCCCAGATCCCCCAGGAGGAGCGGGTCACCGCCCTGGTCATGGGCAGCGAGCTGGGCCGGGTGGCCGGCGGCGACATGCTCCAGTCCTGGATGATCGAGAAGGCGGGGGGCATCTCCTCCGCCGCCGGGGTGGAGAACGACAGCAACTGGATCACCGTGGGGGTGGAGACCGTCTTCCAGTGGGATCCCGACTTCCTGTTCTGCACCAGCTCGGCCGCCCTGGACTACACGGTGGACGACATCCTGGGGGACGAGACCTGGAGCGCCATGACGGCGGTGGAGGAGGGCCATGTGGCCGTCATCCCCACCAAGATCGACACCTGGGACATGCCGGGCATCGCCAGCGTGCTGGGCACCTTCTGGATGCTCCATGAGATGTATCCCGACTACTTCTCCGTGGAGGAGCTGGAGGCCGAGATCGAGGACTACTACACCTTCCTCTTCGGCCAGACCTTCGACCCGGACTACCTGGGGTATACGCTGGGATGAGGAAGCTGCTCCCCGCGGGCCGCGGCCCGCTGTACGCCCTGTCCCTGGGGACGCTGCTGGGGGCGCTGCTCCTGGTGGGGGTGGTGTGCGCCGTGTGCACCGGCAAGTACCAGGTCTCCCCGGCGGCCAGCCTGGAGATCCTGTTCCAGCAGCTGCTGGGGCTGGAGAGCACCTATCCGGAGATGACGGTGAACGTGGTCATGGGGCTGCGCATCCCCCGCATCTTCGCCAGCGTGCTGGTGGGGGCGGCCCTGTCCCTGTCGGGGGCCGCCTATCAGGGGGTGTTCAGCAACCCCCTCATCTCCCCCGACTTCCTGGGCGTGTCCAGCGGCGCGTGCATCGGCGCGGCGCTGGCCATCCTCCTGGGCCTGCCCGGGGGGACCCTGCAGCTGTTCGCCTTCGTGGGCGGCATCGTGGCGGTGAGCCTGACGGTGGCCCTGCCCACCGCCCTGGGCAACCGGTCCAACATCATGCTGGTGCTCTCAGGGGTCATCGTGGGCTCGGCCATGTCCTCCATCCTGGGCTTCATCAAGTATGTGGCCGACCCGGAGACCGAGCTGGCCGCCATCACCTACTGGACCATGGGCGGCTTCACCTACATCTCCCTGGGCGACCTGCTGCCCACCCTTCCCTTCCTCATCCTGCCCGCGGCGGGGCTGCTGCTGCTGTCCTGGCGGATCGACGTGCTCTCCCTGGGGGAGGATGAGGCCCGGGCCCTGGGGGTCAACGTCCCCGTGATCCGGGGGCTGGTGATCCTGTGCTCCACCCTGCTCACCGCCAGCTCGGTGTGCATCGCCGGCACCATCAGCTGGGTGGGCCTGGTCATCCCCCACCTGGGGCGGATGCTGGTGGGGCCCGACCACACCCGGCTGCTGCCCATATCCGCCCTGCTGGGAGGGCTGTTCCTCCTGGTGGTGGACACGCTGACCCGCATCATCGGGGCGGCCGAGATGCCCATCAGCATCCTCACCGGCCTGGTGGGGGCGCCCTTCTACGCGTGGCTGCTGTGGCGGCAAAGGAGGCGGGCGCTGTGATCTATGAAGTGAACGGGCTGTCCTTCGCCTACCACGGCGGTCCCCGGGTGCTGGACGGGGTGTCCCTGACCCTGGAGCGGGGGGAGGTGCTGTCCATCCTGGGCCCCAACGGGGCGGGCAAGAGCACCCTGCTGGGCTGCATGCTGGGCATGCTCGTCCCCCAGGAGGGGTCCGTGCGCCTGGAGGGCCGGGACATCGCCCAGCTGAAGCCCCGGGACATCGCCCGGCTGGTGAGCTACGTCCCCCAGAACCTGGCCCCCGTGTTCGGCTATACCCTGTTCGAGTTCGTCCTCATGGGGCGGGCCCCCCTCATCCCCACCCTGGGCCGCCCCGGCCCCGCCGACCGGGCCGCCGCCCGGGAGGTCCTGGAGCAGATGGGGCTGACCCGGCTGGCCGACCGGGCCTGCACCGAGGTCAGCGGCGGCGAGCGGCAGCAGGCCGCCATCGCCCGGGCCATCGTCCGGCAGCCCCAGGCCGTCCTCTTCGACGAGCCCACCGCCCACCTGGACGTGGGCAACCAGCTGCGCACCCTCCGGGTGCTGAAAAACCTCTCCCGGCAGGGCTACGCCGTGGTGGTCACCACCCACGACCCCAATCACGCCATCCTCCTGGGGGGCCGGGCCGCCATCCTGGACCGGGCGGGCCACCTCACCGCCGGCCCCGCCGAGGAGATCATCCGGGAGGACGCCCTGCGGCAGGTGTACCAGGCCGACCTGAAGCTCCAGTGGGAGCCCCAGCTGGGCCGGACGGTGTGCCTGTTCCCCAACCTGTGAGTGGTCCCGGGCCGGTCCCCGACCCGACCATATAAAACACCACGTACATGAAAGGAGCTCAAACCCATGAAGAAAGCACTTGTCCTGCTGCTCACCCTGGCCATGGCCCTGTCCCTGGCCGCCTGCGGAGGGACGGAGGATCCCCCCGCCACCGACAGCCCCGAGGCCAGCGCCCCGGTGGAGACCACCCCCGAGTCCGCCGCCCCTGAGATCCAGGAGGTGGTGGTCACCGTCCCCGCCTTCTCCATCCAGGTCAACGGCGTGGAGATCACCAACGAGACGCTGGCCGACTGCCCCGTCTATGAGATCCAGGCCACCTCGGTGAACAGCGCGGGCACCGAGTCCACCACCACCTACGCCGGCTTCGCCCTCACCGACGTGCTGGCGGCCGCCGGCGTCACCGAGTACACCAGCGTCACCGCCACCGCCGACGACGGCTACGCCGTGGAGGTCTCCGCCGAGGTGGCCTCCGCCCCCACCACCTTAATCGCCATCTCGGAGGACGGCGCGCAGTTCTCCTCCTCCCCCTGGTTCGCCCCCTGCGGCTCCGGCACCACCGGCGACTATCTGAAGGGCATGGTGGCCATCACCCTGGACGGGGCGGCGGCCCAGCTCCCCGGTGAGGGCGGCGAGAGCGGCGAGGGCGCCGAGGGCGGCCTGCCTGAGATCTCCGACCGCACCGACAAGGTGGAGTTCGCCCCCTACAGCTTCCTGGTCAACGGCACCGAGGTGACCAATGACACCCTGGAGGGGCAGCACATCTACAAGATCGACGCCACCACCACCAACAGCAAGGGGGAGTCCTCCACCTCCACCTACACCGGCTATCGCCTGTCCGACGTGCTGGCGGCCGCCGGCGTCACCGACTACACCACCGTGAAGGCGGTGGCCAACGACGGGTATGAGACCGAGCTGACCCTGGACAGCGCCAACAGCGAATACACCCTGCTGGCCATCGAGAAGGACAAGGAGACCGGGGAGGAGGGCACTGTGTGGGTGGCCCCCTGCCTGGAGGACGCCTCCAGCGCCTACTGCAAGCTGGTGGTGGAGATCGTCGCCGAGTAACGCGCACCGCCCGGGAGGGCGGGCTTTCGCCCGCCCTCCCGTCTGAAAGGAGGAGCCGCCCATGAAACGCGCCCTGTGTGTGCTGCTGTCCGTCCTCACCCTGGCCGCGGTCCTGTCCCTGGCCGCCTGCCAGGGGGGGAGCGGGAGCCTGCCCCCGCCGGAGACCGACGCGTCCAGCGAGTTCGGCGTGGACGTCAACATCAACATGGAGACCATCGACCAGTATCTGGACCGGGAGGACGTGGCCTACCGGGACGTGCGGATGCTCTTTGACCCGGCGGACTACGCCGCCATCGGCGGGGAGGCCGACCTGTCCCGCACCATCCGGGGCTTCCGGGTGGTGCCCTATCCCTACATCGCCACCCTGTCCGCCCTGCCGGTGGAGGGGGCCTATGCCGGGGACACCCTGTTCACCGTGGAGTGGAACGGCGACGGCACCATCGCCTCCGTCCGGGAGAACTATCAGGAGTCCATGCTGGTGCTGGAGGACCTGTTCCCCCGGGACAAGGCCATCTTCCTCATGTGCGGCGGCGGAGGCTACGCGGGCATGATGAAGACCCTGCTGCTGGAGCTGGGCTGGGACGAGGACCTGCTCTACAACATCGGCGGCAACTGGACCTACACCGGGGAGAACGGGCTGGAGCTCATCGTCTACCCCGAGGACGCGGAGGAGGAGAACATCTACGCCACCTGGCGGGCGGACTACGCCTACATCGACTTCTCCCGCCTCCACCCCGTGGGGTGACGCCATGAGAGGACGCATCACCGCCCTGCTGCTGGCGGCCGCGCTGGCCGCCGGGCTGTCCGGCTGCTCCGCCGGGACGGAGGAGGCGGAACAGTACCCCACCTTCCCCTACACCCACTACTCCTCCGGCGGCACCCAGGAGGCCTACCAGGCGGTCATCCTGTTCGAGCAGAGCAACTCCACCTTCACCAGCTATCAGGTGGCCTTCTCCTCCTGCACCTGCCGGGACGCCATCGTGAACTACTACTCGGTGGCCTACGTGGAGCTGCTCAACAACAAGGACGACCCGGAAGAGGCCGCCGTGCGGGCCATCACCTTCGGGGAGAACCGGGGCCTGTGGGGGGACAGCAACCCCAACTACTACCGCTCCGAGTACACCCAGGAGTACATGGACGAGAACTTCGTCCAGGCCCTGGTCCGGGCGGAGAAGGCCGACTTCGACGCCTGGGGCGGCTACGGCACCCAGGTCCAGGGGGTGGACGTGGACGCGGTGGCCGGCGCCACCGTCTCCACCAGCAACATCACCTCCATGCTCCAGGGCCTGTTCGCCTATCACACCGAGCACTACTACTGACCCCCGGCGCATCACAAGAGGGCGGACGCCCCGCTTAAGCGGGGCGTCCGCCCTCTCCCCGCCCTCTCACAGGGCCAGGGTGCCGTTCTCGCTCTCGATGAGGATCAGGATATGGACCTCTTCGCCGGTCTGGGTGTCCAGGTAGACCAGGCAGTTGCGCCCCTCCGGGTCCCGGCAGGCCAGCTCGTAGCACAGAGTTTCGTGCTCCCCGGGGGTGGGGATGACGGCCAGCCGGCACGACCGGACGGTGAGCAGGGGGCTGACCCCCGCCCGGGCCTCCGCCTCGGGGACGGCGGGAGCGGGCAGCTCCCGGGCCCGGTGGTTCCACCAGTAGCCCGACGCCTCATAGCCCACCACCTTCCCGGTGTCCAGGGCCACCGACACCTTCATCAGGTCGGGGTAGCACACCACCCCGTCCTGGGCGTAGGCGTAGTGGACGGTGAGCAGCCCCTCCTGGTCGATATAGTAGCTGTGCTCCATCCCCTCAAAGCCCCGCTCCGTCAGGAAGCAGTCGGCGGCGGCCACCCCCTCCTCAAAGGAGAGCCTCTCCTCCCCCATGGCCCGGGAGGTGAACAGCTCCAGCACCCTGCCCCCCTGCCGGGTGACCTCCACATAGGTCTCCCCCCCGTCCAGGGCAGCGGTGAAGGCGTAGG
Organism: uncultured Oscillospiraceae bacterium; assembly: GCA_944386845.1. Classification (GTDB taxonomy): domain Bacteria; phylum Bacillota; class Clostridia; order Oscillospirales; family Oscillospiraceae; genus CALXCT01. The sequence continues at coordinate 10,331 of CALXCP010000037.1, forward strand.
CGGGCAGCTCCCCCTGGCTCTGGGAGGAGAGGGTGAACACCTCGGGCCGGACGCCGAGGAAGTCGGCGGCGGCCTGCCGCGCCTGCTCCTGGGTGACCTCGGGCAGGCCCTCCAGCCCGAGGAGGGTGCGCTGGGTGAGATGCTGGGAGAAGGGGCCGTCGTAGATGAGGGTGGGCACCTCGGGGAACTCCTCCTCCATGGTCTGGAAGGTGGTGCCCGCCACGGCGGCCCCGGCGTCGCCGGCGGCCTCGGACAGCCGGGCGGTGGCCTGCTCCAGGCTCTCCAGGGACAGGGAGCCCTCGGTGAGGCCGGTCTGGATCTCGCTGAGCCTGCCGGACAGCTCCGCCGCCGCGGCGGACAGGCCGGCCAGTCCCTCCCGCTCCTCCCCGCTGATCCCGCCGCTGCGGGCGGCGCTCCGGGACAGGGCGCAGGCGTAGTCCCCCGCCTTGGCCAGAAAGGCGGCGGTCTGCTCCAGCTCCACGTTGGCGTAGGGGATGTCCCCGAGGGCCATCTGGGCCATCTGGCTCTTGGCGTACACCTCGCTGAGGACGGTGGTGAGCATGGGGGCGGTGGCGGCGTAGAGCCCCTTCTGCAGGGCGGTGTCCAGCTCAGTGACGGCGGTGGTGAGCTCGGCGAAGGCGTGCTGGCCCTCCAGGGCCTGCTGCTGCCGGGTCCAGCGCAGCTGCTCCCCCTGGGCCAGCAGGAAGCCCCCCAACACCAGGAAGGCCGCCGTCAGAAAGCTCACCGCCCGGACCAGAGCCCGGCGGGACAGGGAAAACCGTACCATGAGAAAACGCCCCCTTCTGCCGTCAGTGTGGCAGAAGGGGGCGCGGTCTATTCTCCGGGCGGGCGCGGCAATTTCTGCCGTCACTGCCCGTTCAGCTTGTCCAGCCCCAGCCGCAGCCGGCGCAGGGTCTCGTCCTTTCCGAGGATGCAGCAGATCTCCACGGCGCCGCCGGGGGTGACGGCCTTGCCCGCCGCGGCGATGCGCACCGGCCACATGAGGGTGGCGTTCTTCACCCCCAGCCGCTCCGCCAGGGCCACGAGCCCGTCGTGGACGGCCTCCTGGGTCCAGCTCTCCAGCCCCTCCAGCATGGGGATGGCGGCCTCCAGCATGGCCCGGGACACCTCGGGGGTGCACTTGGACTTCTTGTTGGTGAACAGGTCCAGGCCGTAGTCGGGCAGGGTGTCGAAGAAGTCCAGCTTCTCCGGGATGTCGGTGAGCCTCTCGCACCGGGCCTGGAGCAGGGCGGCGATGGCGGCGGCGTCATAGGCGGGGTTTTTCACCGTCTGCCGGATATAGGGCCCGGCCAGGGCGGCGAACTCCTCCGGGGCCATGGAGCGGAGATAGTGGGCGTTGAAATAGGTGAGCTTCTCCAGGTCGAAGGCAGAGGGGGACTTGGAGATGCCGCCGATGTCGAACACCTCGGCCAGCTCGGGCAGGGTGAAGAACTCCCGCTCGGCGATCTCCCCCCGGGGGGACCAGCCCAGCAGGGTGACGTAGTTCACCACCGCCTGGGACAGGTAGCCCATGGCGATCAGGTCCTCGTAAGAGGGGTCCCCCTTCCGCTTGGACATCTTGCGCACCGAGCCGGTGTCCGGGTCGGCGATCATCACCGAGGCGCAGTGGACGTAGGTGGGGATCTCCCAGCCGAAGGCCTTGTAGAGCAGGTCGTACTTAGGGGCGGAGGAGAGGTACTCGCTGCCCCGGACCACGTGGGTGATGCCCATGAGGTGGTCGTCCACCACGTTGGCGAAGTTATAGGTGGGCAGTCCGTCCGACTTCAGCAGCACCTGGTCGTCCAGCTCGCTGTTGTCCACCGTGATGTCGCCGTACACCGCGTCGTGGAAGGTGGTGGTCCCCTCGGGGATGCGCTGCCGGATGACGTAGGGCTCCCCGGCGTCCAGCCTGGCCTGGATCTCCTCCGCCGTCAGGGACAGGCAGTGCCGGTCGTACTTGGCGTTGGGGTCGGCCTGATGCAGCTGCTCCAGCCGCTCCTCGGAGCAGAAGCAGCGGTAGGCGTGGCCCCGCTCGATGAGCAGCTCGGCGTACTTCCGGTACAGGTCCCGGCGCTCGGTCTGGATGTAGGGGCCCACCGGGCCGCCCACGTCGGGGCCCTCGTCCCAGTTCAGGCCGCAGCTGCGCAGGGTGGCGTAGATGACGTCCACGGCGTCGGCCACCAGGCGGCCCTGGTCGGTGTCCTCGATGCGCAGCAGGAACTTCCCCCCCGCGTGCCGGGCGATGAGCCAGGTGTACAGGGCGGTGCGCAGATTGCCCACGTGCATGTACCCCGTGGGCGACGGGGCGAAGCGGGTGCGGACGCCCCCCCTGGGGATGCGGTCCTCCATCTGCTGAAACCAATTCAGATCCAAAGCCATGTCTCTTCCCTCCAGAGGGGCGGCGGCCGCCCCGTGATGATGCGTTATTTCGATTTATTATACCCGTTCCCGCCGGGAAAGTAAAGGGCGGAAGGTCCGCTCAGAAAAAATGTAAAAAGTTCTTGACAAAACCACCGGGACCGTGTATGCTGGAGATGTCAAAAGAATTTGACAAAAACGATGAAACGGAGGCAAAATCATGGACGGACAGAGCGGCGCGGTCATGGTGTGGGTATTCGTGGGCATCCTGGTGCTGTCGGCGGCCCTCATCGTGTGGATGATGGTCACCCTGGTCCACTCGGAGGTGGCCGACGAGCGGCGGAAGCTCATCGTGGGCAAGGCGTGCACCTGGACCCTCATCGCCACGGTGGGGGGCCAGATCATCGAGCTGGTGGAGGTGACGGCGGCCCAGCCCAACGGGGAGCCCGTCTCCCCCTTCATCAGCCTGGTGGTGACGGCGGTGATGTACGCCGTTTTCCTCGGCTGGTTCAGGCACCGGTACGGGGGCTGAGGCCATGGAGAACCAGATCCGGGCCCTGCGCCGGGAGAGGGGCCTGTCCCAGGACGAGCTGGCCCGGCGGTGCGGCGTCTCCCGGCAGACGGTGAACGCCATCGAGAACGACAAGTACGACCCCACCCTCTCCCTGGCCTTCCGGCTGGCCCGGGAGCTGGGGGTGACGGTGGACGGGCTGTTCCGCCCGCCGGAGGAGTGACGGCTCCCCCGCCTCCGGCATAGCATGGGGCGGAGGGATGCGATATGAGAACGAGACCGCTGGCCGCCCTGCTGCTCTCGGCGGTGATGGCGGCGGGGCTGACCCTGCCCGCCGCCGCTCTGGGCCCCATGCCCGGCCGGCAGATGTCCGGCATGGACGTGAGCGTCTACCAGGGGGAGATCGACTTTTCCGCCGTGAAGGACAGCGGCGTGGAGGCGGTCTACATCCGGGCCGGCTACGGCGCGGACAAGGTGGACCGCTATTTCCAGCGCAACGCGGAGGGGGCCGCCCGGGCGGGGCTCCACTTCGGCTTCTACTGGTACGTCACCGCCCGGACTGAGGACGAGGCCCGGCGGCAGGCCGCCGCCTTCGCCAGCGTCATCCGGGGCACGGGCTACGACTGCCGCCCCGCCATGGACTTTGAGAACTACACCGGCCTGCCCAACGCCCAGGTCAACGCCATCGGCCGGGCCTTCCAGGAGGAGCTGAGCCGCCAGACCGGGACCACCCCCCTGCTGTACACCGACGCCTCGGCGGCGGAGCGGGTGTGGGACGCCGGCATGGGGGCCTACCCCCTGTGGGCGGCGGAGTACGGCCCGTCGGAGCCCCGGATCGAGGGCAGCCCCTGGACCGCCTGGGCCGGCTTCCAGTACAGCGACAGCGGCCGGGTGCCCGGTATCCGGGCGGCGGTGGATCTGGACCGCTTCACCCCCGGCGTGCTGCTGGAGGAGGACGAGGGCGGCCACGCCGCCGCCCCGGCCGATCCCGAGGCTCCGGCGGCGGAGGACACCCGGGCGTACCGGGTGGAGCGGGGGGACACCCTGTGGGCCATCGCCAGGCGCGAGGGCACCACAGTGAAGGAGCTGGAGCTGCTCAACGACCTGCCCGACCCCAACCTGATCTACGTGGGGCAGGAGCTCCGCCTGCCCGGCGGCAGCGATTCGGCGGAGTACCGGGTGGAGCGGGGAGACACTCTGTGGGCCATCGCCAGGCGCCATGGCACCACGGTGAGGGAGCTGGTCCGGCTCAATGGGATCAAAAACCCCGACCTGATCTTCCCCGGGCAGCTGCTGCGCCTGCCCGGCTGACCGGCGCAGTCCGGAGGGAGGGCCCCCCTCCCTCCGGTTTTTTATGAAAAAGGACTTTACAACGGTGGAAAAGCCTGCTATAATAAGTAGGCTTGAAAAAAGCACATGATACGCGCCCGTAGTTCAATGGATAGAGCGTCAGATTCCGGTTCTGAATGTTGGGGGTTCGAGTCCCTTCGGGCGTACCAGCTCGTCGCAAGCGACATATCGCTTGCGACGAGCTTTTTCATTTCATTGCAAAGCTCATCGCGCGCTCATTCTGCTGCTCCTCGCTTCCAACCGCGACCCGCTGCGCTGGGCTCGCGGTTGGGTGCCGCCGCTGCGCGGCGGTATTTTGGTGCACTGAGAAAATATCGATTTTGACCGTCCTTTTCTTGTGGGTTTCGGCGGCCCTTGGCCGCCTTCACCCTTCGGTGATCTCAATGCTCGGGCGAAGCACCCGCAAGGGGTACGCCGCATCCGTAGGGCGGCGGAGCCGCCGACGGCTGCGCGGTGAATTCGCCCTGCGCGATTCTCTACCGCCTTTGGCGGCTCCGAATTTACGGCGCACTTGCGCCGCCGGCCAGAAGGCCGGTTGGGTCCCACCGCCCGAAGGGCGGCTCCACCCTTCGGTGATCCAAATGCTCGGGCCGGCAAAGCCGGCCCTGCGCGGCGGCTCACGCCGCCGAATGCCCTTCGGGCGCCCTTTACGACGGCGACAGGGGCGGGACGCTTGCGCGCCCCGCCCCTGTCGCTGTCTGCCCGCCTGCGGCGGATTTTTCCCTGGATGGATATAAGGGCGCAAGCGCCCGCCCGCACATCCGCGCCTGGAGCCTTGAGGTCAAGGCCCCAGGCAAGGCCCAAAAGGGGGGACGCTGGCTCCGCCAGCGCAGGGGTGGAATTAGAGCTGACAGCCGGGGAGCGGCTGGAGACCGTGCCGAAAATCGCGAAAGCCACTTGAAATATTGAAGGGCATGGTATAGAATAAAACTGGAAACGTAATAAAGCGGCAGGGCATGGCGGGC
>CALXCP010000038.1 GCA_944386845.1 uncultured Oscillospiraceae bacterium
CGACTTCCCATGTTGAGTGCCCGGAGCTTTTTTCTTCAACAGGAAATGAAATATCCTATTCCCGGATTTTAGCTGATTTGGAACGGCAGTATTCTAATGTAACAGAGTCGCTTCGTATCTGTGGACTCTCGTTAGGGGCGCTGCTTGCCCTCGATCTCACTATTCGTCATGGGGATAAAGTCGCATCGCTGGTCTTGATCGGCGCACAATACAAAATGCCGACATTCCTGATAGATTTTCAAAATTTCTTGTTCCGCTGTATGCCCGGCAAGAGTTTTGATAGCATGGGATCATCAAAAAGCGATACGATCAAGCTGTCCCATTCGATGCGGTCATTGGATTTTACTTCACAATTAAACAGGGTCACTTGTCCTGTCACTATTGTATGCGGCGAAAAAGATAGCGCCAATCTAAAAGCATCGAAAAAGCTAAATGAGTTACTTCCCTATGCGACTTTGCAAATCGTCCCCGGCGCAGGCCACGAGATCAACAAAGATGCGCCAGAAGCGATCGCTGCCATACTTAATATGTAGCGGAATTTTTAGACAACTAAACGATTTGCCGCCCACCGGCGGCACCACCCAGCAGGGAATCTTTGAAAGGCAACGTATACAGAAGAAGAACTCCAAGACCTTTTTAAGGCAATTGAGGAAACATAATTAAGTAAAGAGGGCTTCTTCGGCCAGTGGTTGAAGAAGCCCTCTTTTTGTATCTATTCACCAATGATTTTCAATTTTCCTTGAAATCACGATTTTCCTTGAAAAGGGAGGTCCCCGTCACGGCCGGAACGGCACGATCTCCCCCACGACCCGTCCGAAGAAATACACCATGGCCAGGTGGGCCGCAAAGCAGACGACCAGCAGGGCCGCCGAGAGCACCCTGCTCCCGGTCAGCTTCTCCGTTCTCCTCCAGTAGCCGGCCATCACGCAGACCTCCGAGGCGAAAAACAGGATAAACAGCGGGTGGGTCCGCAGCAGCATCGAGAGATTGGACAGGGCGTAGCTGATGAGGATGCAGTTGACGGAGAGAACGATGACCTCGAGCCATTTGGACACTGCCGGCTTCACGCTTTCTCACCTCGTTCCAGTTCTCTTTTCAGGTCAGCCAGGAAACAGGCCTGCTGCCTGCGCAGGTAAACGGGCACGATGAGCCGCAGCAGGGGATTTTTCGGCGTCACCGACTCGGTGAGCTCCACCTCGGTCCCCCCGTCCAGCGGCCGGAACAGACCGGTCCAGTGCCCCCGCAGGTTTTTGTTCTCCAGGTCGAACTCCCAGCGGCGGCAGGGCTCCCAGGCCGTGGTGGCGAAATCGGTGGAAAGGTCCCCCGCCGCATGCTCCGTGAACCGGGTCTCCCCTCTCCCCTCTGTCCGGCTCAGGCCGCTGCGCCAGACGGGATAGCGCTCCACCGCCGTGACCGTCTCCCAGACCCGGCGGATGTCATAGGGCAGCACCGCCCGCACCGTGACCTCTGCCATCCCGGCACCTCCTCTGCGCATCATCTCGGTCAACAAAAGCTAACTTTTGTGACTTCTTCTCTTCCCCCGCTCCGCCTTGAAGCGCTCGGCTCCGTCCAGCAGCTCCCCGGCGGCCTGCCGGGTGGCGTCGGTGACGCGGTCTCCCGAGGTGAGCCGGGCCAGCTCGGCCATCCGGTGCTCCCGGTCCAGCCCCTCCACCCGGGTGTAGGTGCGGCCGTCCCGCTCCCCCTTCTCCACCGAGAAGTGGACGTCGGCCATGGCGGCGATCTGGGGCAGGTGGGTGACGCACAGCACCTGCTTGGCCCGGGCCACCTGGGCCAGCTTCTCGGCCACCTTCTGGGCCGCCCGGCCGGAGACGCCGGTGTCCACCTCGTCGAACACCATAGTGCCCACCTGGTCGTTCTCGGCCAGCACGTTCTTCATGGCCAGCATGATCCGGGCCAGCTCTCCTCCCGAGGCCACCTTCTGGACGGGCTTCAAGTCCTCGCCCACGTTGGCTGACATGAGGAACAGCACCCGGTCGGCTCCCTTCTCGTCCAGCTCCAGCTCCCCCTCCACGGGGGCGATCTGGGCCTCGAAGCGGACCCTGGGCATGTCCAGCTGGGTCAGCTCCTCCTCGATGCGCTTCTTCAGCCCCAGGGCTGCCTCCTTTCTGGCCTGTGTGAGACCGGCGGCCAATGCCCTGGCCTCCTCCAGCTGCTCCCGGAGCTTCCGCTCCAGCCGGAGCCTGGTGTCGTCGGAGTCCTGGATCTGCTCCAGCTCCGCCCGGCAATTTTCCAAGAAGTCCAGCATCTCCTCCTCGGTGCTGCCGTACTTCTTCTTCAGCCGGTAGATCACGTCCAGCCGGCTCTCCACCCGGTCCAGCTCGTCAGGGGAGAACTCGAACTCGTCCCGCAGGTCCTGGAGCAGTCCGGCCAGCTCGTCGGCGGCGAAGCGCACCTGAGCGGCCTTGTCCGCCAGCTCGGCCACCCGGTCCTCTACCCGGGCCACCCCGCGCAGCGCCTGCTCGGCCACCGCCAGACCAGCGGCGGCGCCGTCCCGGTCCTCATCCCCGTTGATGGCATAGGCCGCCTCGGCCACCGCCTCCATGAGCCTTCCCGCGTTGCGCAGGATGTTCCGCCGGGCGGACAGCTCGGCCTCCTCCCCCGGGCGCAGCTGGGCCCGCTCCAGTTCCCCGATCTGATAGGTCAGAGTGTCCATCCGGCGCTGCTTCTCCGCCTCGTCCATCTCCAGCGCCTGGATGGCCCGGCGGGTCTCCTGCACCGCCCGGAATTTCTCCAGGAAGGCCGCCCGCCGGGGCAGCAGGCCGCCGAAGCTGTCCAGATAGTCGATGTGGCAGCTCTCGTCCAGCAGCTGCTGCCCCTCGTGCTGTCCGTGGATGTTCAGCAGCTGGTGGCCCAGCTCCCGCAGCTGGGCCACGGTGACGGGCCGGCCGTTGATGCGGCAGACGTTCTTTCCGTCGGGCTGGAGCTCCCGCTGGAGCAGCAGGCAGCCCTCCTCGTCAGGGGCTACCCCGTTCTCCGCCAGCCAGGGCAGGGTGGGGACGCCGGAGAACGTCCCGCTCACCAGGGCGGAGCGGGCCCCGGTGCGGATCAGGTCCCGGGAGGTCCGGTCCCCGATGACGGCGCCGATTGAGTCCACCACGATAGACTTGCCCGCCCCCGTCTCGCCGGTGAGGACGTTGAAGCCCGGGGCGAACCGGATGTCCGCCGACTCGATCAGGGCGATATTCTCGATGTGGAGCAGGGTGAGCACCGCGCTCCCCTCCTTTCCGGCCCCGGCGGGGTCAGCGCATCATCCGGTGGATCTCGTCGCACAGGGTCTCGGCGGCCTCAGTGGTGCGCATCACAAGGATGGCGGTGTCGTCTCCCGCCAGACTGCCCAGCATGCCGCTGATGCCCATGCCGTCCAGGGCGGCACAGGCCGCCGAGGCCAGCCCGGGCATGGTCTTGACCACGATGATGTTCTGGGCCATCTCAAAGGAGGTGACCCCCTCCTTGAAGATGTTGCGCAGCCGCCCCGCCTCGTTGCCGCCCTCCTTCCGGGCGGACACCGCGTACTTATAGCTGCCCGCCGCGGTGAGCTCCTTCACCAGCCGCAGCTCCTTGATGTCCCGGGAGATGGTGGCCTGGGTGGACAGGATGCCGCGCTTTTTCAGCTCCTCCAGGAGCTGCTCCTGGGTCTCGATCTCCTGTTCGGCGATGATCTGGAGGATCTCCGCCTGCCGTGTGCCTTTCATCAGGTATTCCCCCCTAATTTGTGGTTGAGAACTTCATAGAAGGTGCGTCCAGTCACGTGGACCAGCCGGGTCACCTGTGCGGAGCGCCGCACATCTACCACATCGCCCCCGCTGAGCTTGAAGGACTTGCCCCCGTCGGCGGAGAGATAGGCGGTCTTTCGGGTCATGTAGCCCATCTTGGCGGTCACCACCCGCCGGGCATCCAGCACCATGCTCTTGGCGGACATGGAGTGGGCGCAGATGGGGGTGACCACGATGTTCTCGGCGGTGGGCTCCACGATGGGGCCGCCCGCCGACATGGAATAGGCGGTGGAGCCGGTGGGCGTGCTGATGATGATGCCGTCTCCGGAAAAGTCGGACACCAGCACGTCGTCCGCCGAGACGGTCAGCTCGATGATCCGGGCGATGGAGCCCTTGGTGATCACCACATCGTTCAGGGCGATGTCCTGATAGAGTTTCCGTCCGTTCCGCCGCACCGTCACATCCAGCATCATCCGCTCCTCCACCGAGAACTCACCGGCAGCCACCTTGGTGAGCAGGGACATCTCCCCATGCTCCAGCTCGGCCATGAAGCCCACGCTGCCCATGTTCACGCCCAGGATGGGCACCTGGTGGGCGTTGGCCACCTTGGCGGCGTGGAGGATCGTTCCGTCCCCGCCAAAGCAGATGAGCAGGTCGGCGTCGGCGATCTCCTTGGCGATGTCAAAAAATTTCAGCTTATGGGGCAGCTCGATCTTACTGTTCCCATCCAGGTCGAAGGGAAGACAGATCCGGGTCACGGCCCCCGCTCCCCGCAGGATGCGGTCCGCGTTCTGCGCGGCCCGCAGGCCCCGGTCCCGGTAGGGGTTGGGACTGAGTACGATCTTCATGTGTCAGCACGCTCCAATTCGTCGTGGGATTGCTCCACCAGCGCCCCCAGGTCTCCGGCCCAGCCCGGCGCGCCTCCGCCCGCCCTCAGCCAGCCCAGGTATTCGATGTTGCCCTCCGGTCCCTTCACCGGGGAGAAGGTCATTCCCATCACAGTGAAGTCGTTTTGCGCTGCGTGGTCCAGGAAATGCTCCAGCACCTCCCGGTGCACCTTCCGGTCCCGGACGACCCCCTTCTTGCCCACCTGCTCCCGGCCCGCCTCGAACTGGGGCTTCACCAGGCAGACCAGGTCTCCCCTCGGCACCATCAGGGGCCGCAGGGCAGGCAGGATGAGCCGCAGGGAGATGAAGGACACGTCCACGCTCCCAAACTCCAGAGGCTCCGGGATCTGCTCCCGGGTCAGGTAGCGCACATTGGTGCGCTCCATGCACACCACCCGGGGGTCCTGCCGCAGCTTCCAGGCCAGCTGCCCGTACCCCACGTCCACGGCGTACACTTTTCTGGCCCCGTTCTGGAGCATGCAGTCGGTGAATCCTCCGGTGGAGGCCCCGGCGTCGATGGCCGTCTTTCCCTCCGGCGTGATGGGGAAGACCTCCATGGCCTTCTCCAGCTTCAGGCCGCCCCGGCTCACATAGGGCAGGTCGTTTCCCCGGACCTCGATATGGGCGGTCTCCTCGATCTGGGCGCCCGACTTGTCCACTTTTTTCCCGTCCACAAAGACCAGGCCGCTCATGATGACGCCCTGGGCCCGCTGCCGGCTGGCCGCAAGGCCCTGCTCAGTCAGCAGGACGTCCAGACGCTTCTTTGCCATCGGCACAGCACTCCTTTGCCCGTTGATAGAGCGCCCGGGCGCTCAGGCCGCAGTGCTCCCGCAGCTGGGCCACCGTTCCCTGGGGGATGAACCGCATCCCCAGGTCGCACCGGACCGTCCGGCAGGGGACGCCCGCCTCCTCCAGCAGAGCGGCGATCCGCTGCCCCACACTGCCCTGACTGACACACTCCTCGGCGATGAGCAGGCGGCCTGTCCGCTCCGCCGACGCCTGAAGCAGACCGGCGTCCAAGTGTGTCAAGTCATTCAGCTTTACAAGTTCTGCCGACAGTCCATCCCCGGCCAGCAGGTCCCGGACCTCCAGCAGCGGGTCGATCATGGTGCCGTAGCCCACCAGAGTGATGTCGCATCCCTCCGCCAGCACCACGGCGGCGGCGGGGCCGGAGTCCCCCGCATAGCGGCCCTCCCCGCCCCGGGGATAGCGCACCGCCACCGGCCCGTCCAGCTCCCGAACCGCCCGGGCCAGCATCGCGCGCTGCTCGGCGAAGCTGGAGGGGGCCAGCACCGTCATGCCGGGCACCGTGCTGAGGTAGGCCACGTCGAAGATACCGTGGTGGGTCTCTCCGTCCTCCCCCACCAGGCCGGCCCGGTCCACCGCGAAGACCACATGGAGATGCTGGATGGCCACATCGTGGATGAGCATATCATATCCCCGCTGGAGAAAGGAGGAGTATACCGCGAACACCGGGACGAGCCCCTGTCTGGCCATGCCCGCCGCCATGGCCACCGCGTGGCCCTCGGCGATGCCCACGTCAAAAAACCGCTTTGGGAAGCGCGCGGCAAAGCCGTCCAGCCCGGTGCCCGGCTGCATGGCCGCCGTGATGGCGCACACGCGCCCGTCCTCCTCCGCCAGACGGCACAGGGCCTGCCCAAAGTTGGTGGAGAAGTTCAGCTTGGGCGCACCGAGGGGCTGTCCGGTGGTGACGTCGTACTGGGAGACGCCGTGGTACTCGTCGGGCTCCAGCTCGGCGGGATAGTATCCCTTCCCCTTCTGGGTCTTGATGTGGAGGAGCACCGGCCCGTTCAGCGTCCCGGCATAGCGCAGGATCCGGGTCAGCCCCTTCACATCGTGGCCGTCCACCGGCCCCAGATAGGTGAAGCCCATGTTCTCGAACATGCTGCACGGGAGCATGGCGTCCTTGATCATCTTCTTGAGCCGGTGGGTCCCCCGGTAGATCAGCCGCCCAAGGGCGGTCCAGGAGGTGATCTTCCGGTAGTACTTCTTCAGGGTCAGGTACTGGGGCTTCAGCCGTTGGTGGGCCAGATACTGAGCCATGCCACCCACGTTTTTCGTGATGGACATGCCGTTGTCGTTGAGGACCACCAGCAGCTTCTCGCTGCTCTGCCCCGCGTCGGACAGGCCCTCATAGGCCAGTCCGCCGGTGAGCGCGCCGTCCCCGATGAGGGCGATGACGTGATAGTCCTCCCCCAGCAGGGTGCGGGCCCGGGCCATGCCGGTGGCCACCGACACCGAGTTGGAGGCGTGCCCGGCGATGAATGCGTCGTGGACGCTCTCCGCCGGCTTGGGATAACCGGACAGGCCGCCGAAGCTGCGCAGCGTCTCCATCAGCCCCCGGCGGCCGGTGAGCATCTTGTGGGCGTAGCACTGATGGCCCACGTCAAAGACCAGCCGGTCCCGTCCGGTGTCGAACACCCGGTGGAGGGCCACGGTGAACTCCACCACGCCCAGGTTGGAGGCCAGATGGCCGCCGGTGCGGGAGACCACGCTGACGATCTCCTCCCGCAGCTCCTGACACAGCGCCTCCGCCTGAGCGTCGGTGATCTGACTCAGATCCTGCTCCTGTTCCTCCTGTACCATTGGGCCTTCCGCCCCCTTTCTCTCCTCAGCGCCCCCCGTCAGGAGAAGGCGAACCACTCACAGCCCAGCCAGCCCACCAGGATGCCCAGCACCGCGCCGGCCACCACCTGGGGAAAGGTGTGCCCGATGAATTCCTTGAGCTCCTTGCCGAACTCGTCCGGGTCCAGCTCCTCCAGATGGTGGATCATATAGTTGAGCACCTTGGCCTGCTCCCCCGCCGCCCGGCGGACGTTGAAGGCATCGTACATCACCACGATGGCCACCACCGCGGCGATGGCGAACAGGGGGCTGCCCCAGCTGTACATCCGTCCCACCGCCGTGGCGCAGGTACATACGAAGGCGGCGTGAGAGCTGGGCATCCCGCCCCCCTCCAGCATACGGGCGATGTTGAGCCTCCGCTCCCGGATGAGGATGATCAGTCCCTTGAGCACCTGGGCGATGGCCCAGGAGATGATGGACAGATCCAGGATGAGGTTGGTGGTGAGGAACTCCCAGACGTTCATCTCCGACGCCTCCTTCGTGTCACAGTCGCTTTCCGGTCGGGATCAGCTCTCCCGCAGCGCCAGCCGATCTGCCAGCCAGCGCAGAAACGCCCCGTCGGGGAACCTGCCGGCCTGCGCTTTGGCCTGCGCGGTGAGCTCGTCCACCAGGGTCTGGCACCGCTCCGGGCCGTACAGGGTGAGGAAGGTGGTCTTGCCCTCCGCCCGATCAGAGCCCACCGGCTTGCCCAGGGCCCGCTGGTCGCCCAGCTCGTCCAGCATGTCGTCCCGGATCTGGAACGCCATACCCAGCGCCCGGCCATAGGCCTCCGCCGCCGCCATCTGTTCTCCATCCCCTCCGGCGGCGGCCACCCCCATGCGGCAGGCGGCCTCCAGCAGGGCGCAGGTCTTGCCCCGGTGGATGTCCTCCAGCTGGGTCCGGGTGAGGTCTCTTCCCTCCCCCTCCAGGTCCAGATACTGCCCGCCGCAGATGCCCGCCGGGCCGGCCGCCCGGGCCAGCAGGGCGGCGCAGGCCGCCCGCCGCTCCGGCGGCATATCGCTGTTCAGCAAAACGTCAAAGGCGGCCGCTTGGAGCGCGTCGCCCCCCAGCAGTGCCTTCCACTCTCCAAATCTCACATGGCTGGTGGGTCTCCCCCGGCGCAGCTCGTCGTCGTCCATGCAGGGCAGGTCGTCGTGGATGAGGGAATAGGTGTGAAGCATCTCCACTGCACAGGCCGCGGGCAGCGCGGCCTCCGGCTCTCCCCCCGCCGCCCGGCAGCACTCCAGCACCAGCACCGGGCGGATGCGCTTCCCCCCGGCCATGAGGCTGTAGGCCATGACCTCCCGCAGGCCGGCGGGGCCGCCGGACGACTCCACCGCCCGGGCCAGGGCCTCCTCCACCAGGGCCTTGTCCCGGCTGTACCGCCCCTCCATCAGGGCTCCTCCGGGGCAAATGGCTCCTGGGGCGCCCCCTGGGTATAGGCGGTGAGCTTGGTCACCTTCTGCTCCGCCCGGTCCAGCAGGGTCCCGCACTGCTTCATGAGCCTGCTGCCCTCCTCGAACAGGGACAGGGACTCCTCCAGGGAGCACTCCCCCTGCTCCAGCTGGGCCACGATCTGCTCCAGCCGGGCCATGGCCTCCTCGAACGATACCTTTTTCTCCGCCATCAGCGGCACCTGCTTTCCTTCACCACGCAGTCGGCCTGGCCGTCCGCCATGGTCAATGTCAATCTCTCTCCCGGCGTCAGCGCCCCGGCCGAGGTGATCACCCGCCCCTCCCCATCCTGGGGGATGGCATAGCCCCGGGCCAGCACCTTGAAGGGACTCAGGGCGTCCAGCTTGGCCGCCGTGCGGGCATAGCGCTCCCGCTCACCGCTCAGCCGCCGCTGCAGGGCGTGGGCCAGGCGCAGCCCCTGCCCGTCCAAGGCCAGCCGGCGGTTTTGGATCTGCTCCTCCGGCCGGGTGAGGGCGGGGCTCGTCCGGCAGCGCGTCCAGGCGCTCCGGGCGCTCTCCAGCCTGCGGCGCACCGCCTTCTCCAGCCGTCCCCGGTACTGCGCCAGGGCGGCGAGCACCTCGTCCCGGTCGGGCACCGCCAGCTCGGCGGCGTTGGACGGGGTGGCCGCCCGGACATCGGCCACGAAGTCGGCGATGGTCACGTCCGGCTCGTGGCCCACAGCGGAGATCACCGGCGTGCGGCAGGCGAAGATGGCCCGGGCCACCCGCTCGTCGTTGAAGGCCCACAGGTCCTCCATGGAGCCGCCCCCCCGGCCGGTGATGATCACGTCGGCCAGACCCGCCCGGTCGGCGTAGGCGATGGCGGCGCTGATCTCCCCCGGAGCCTCCTCCCCCTGTACCCGCACGGGGAGAACGATCACCTCGCTGAGAGGCCAGCGGGCGCCCAGTATGCGGATCATATCCCGCACCGCCGCCCCCGCCGGCGAGGTCACCAGGGCGATGCGCCGGGGAAACCGGGGCAGGGGTTTTTTGGCAGCCGGGTCGAACAGCCCCTCCCGGCGGAGCTTCTCCTTCAGCTGCTCAAAGGCCACCTGCAGGTCGCCCACCCCCTCAGGGGTGAGCCGGACGCAGTAGAGCTGGTACGCTCCGTCCCGGGGATAGACGGCCACCCGTCCGGCGGCGATGACCTGCATCCCGTTCTCCGGGCGGAAGCGCAGAGACGCGGCCTCCCGCCGGAACATGACGCAGCGCAGGGCGCTCTCCCCGTCCTTCAGGGAGAAGTAGTGGTGCCCCGATGGGTAGCACTTGTAGTTGGAGATCTCCCCCCGGACATACAGGGCGGAGAGGAGCTCGTCCCGGTCCATGAGGCCCTTGAGATACTGATTCACCTGGGAGACGCTGAGGACGGAAGGACTCATGACCGGCTCTCCTTCCACTGGCGGTGGGCCAGGATGGCCACCCCCATGGCGTTGTCGGTGGAATACCTGGGCTGGGCGAACAGGGCGCCGCAGACCTTCGTCATGGCCGCCCGGAGCGCCGAGTTGGACGCCACCCCGCCCGAGCACAGCACCGGCAGGCCGGGGTAACGCTCCGTGGCCGCCCCGGTGGCCCGGAGCACCACGTTGACCACGGTGTCGATGGCGAAGCGGGCCACGTTGGCGGGCTTTTCTCCCGCCGCCAGCAGCTCCTTCACCTTGTTCTCCATCCCGGACAGGGAGAAGGTCAGCTCCTTCAGCTTCACCCGGTATTCCAGACAGGTATCCGCCTGACCGTACAGGGCGTCCAGCGCCTTGCCCGCCGGGAAGGGCAGGCCCAGCAGCTGTCCGGTGCGGTCGATGAGCTGGCCGGCGGAGATGTCGCTGGTCCCCCCGATGGCCCTGGCCCGGACGTTGACGCCGTCGGGCTCCACATACAGAAGCTCAGTGGTCCCCCCGGACAGGTGCCAGGCCAGGAAGGGCTCGTCCAGCAGGTCCAGCCGCCCCGCGGACCACGCCGCGGCGGCCAGGTGCCCCTGCTGGTGGGAGCAGCCAAAGAAGGGCACCCCCAGCACGGCGGCAAGCACCTCCCCCTGGGACCGGCCCGCCAGGAAGCAGGGCATGTAGGAGCCCTCCACCTCCCGGGGGGCGGTGGAGGCGCCCACCGCCACGATATCCTCCAGCAGCCCCTGCTCCTTCAGCTGCTCCATCAGGGCGGGCAGCCGCTTCACATGGGCGAACAGGGCGTCGCTCTGCCGCAGGCCCAGCGCCCCCGCCGGCACATCCAGCAGGCGGCCGGCGTTCTCCCCCTCCGCCCCGTCGAACACGGCGGCCGAGGTGGTGTAGTTGCTGGTGTCAAAGGCCAGGGTACGGCTCATCCCTGTCCCTCTTCCGTCGCGGCGGCGGCCGGAGCGTCCTCCGCCCCGACCTCCTCCTCTGGCTCTTCCGAGCCTGTCCCGCCAACGGATCCCTGTGGCACCTCGGTGCGCACGAAGGTGCCCAGGATGCCATTGGCAAAGGAGACCACCTCGGGCTCCACATACTTCTTCATGATCTCCAGGGCGGCGTTGATGGAGGCCGCCGGTGGGATCTGAGGCATGTACAGCATCTCATACATGGCGCAGCGCATGGCGGCCACCGCCATCCGGGGCAGACGGGAAAAGCTCCACCGGATGGCGTAGCGGGAGATGGATTCGTCCAGCTCCGGCTCGTGGACATACACGCCGCGGACCAGCTCCTCGATGTAGTTCTGCTGCTTTTCATTGGGGAACTCCCGGTAGATGGAGTCTTCCTCCATCAGGGACTGGAAGTGCTCCCGGGTCAGCGAGCCCTCCAGCACCTGGTCCGCCGTCCGGCCGCCGAAGTCCAGCTCATATACCAGATGTACCGCGATCTCCCGCGCAACGATCCTTGTCATCTCTGCTCCTCCTGCGGGGCCGCTCCAGCGGCCCGCTCCTCTTTTGTGGGGTGATATTCATTATATACAGTTTTTCCGGAAAAAGAAACCCTTTTCCGAAAATCTGCCGCGCAAAAACGGGATGGCGTTTCCGCCATCCCGTTTTCAGGAATTCGGACCTTTGTCAACCCTTGTGGCCGGCGCTCTCCAGAGAGATGCCGCTGACGTTGACGTTCACCGCCGCCACGGTCAGAGAGCTCATGGATTCCACGCTGCTCGACACCGCGTCCTGCACGGCCTTGGCCACGTCGGGAATCAGGTAGCCGTACTTCACGATGATGGAGATGTCCACCGTCACCGCCTGCTCCGCCACCTGGATGCGGATGCCCTTGGCCAGGTTCTTTTTCCCGCCCAGCAGCTCAGCCAGGTCGGAGCCAAGATTGGCGGCCAGGCTGTGGACGCCCTCCACCTCCAGGGCGGCGGCGGCGGCGATCACCGCCAGGACATCCTCTGAAATATGGATATTCCCCAGCTCATCCGCCCGGGAGATATATTCCTTCATCTCGCTCACAGGGATCACTCCTTCTTGTAGTACATGGAAAGGTACTCCCATTGTACCACAAAATCGGGAAAATACAACCTGTTTTTTCTCCCCGTTTTCGCCCTTTACCCCTCGGCGCCGATGATCTTCACCTGCTGGACGGTGAAGGGTGTCTCGGAGAGTACGATATCCATGATCTTGGCGGTGTCGCTCTCCGCCAGACCGGCCTCCGGGGCGGAGACCACCACGTTGATGCCGTCCTCCCCGATGAAGGCCACGCAGTCGGCGTACCCCTTTGCCATGACCAGGTTCTCGATCTGGGCCTCGGTGACGGTGTCCTCCGCCATGGTCTGGATGGTCAGGTTGGCCTGGTCCACGGCCTCCTGGCCCACCCCCTCGCCGGCGGCGGCGTCCTGGAGCAGGGACAGGGCGCTGTCCCGAGCCTGCTGCCGGTTGAGCCGGGCGGCGTCGAAGTAGGAGCTGCCCCCCTCTCCCGTCTCGCCGCCGGTCTCCCCCTGTTCCCCGGTCTGTTCCCCGTCCAGCAGGGGGTCCTGGGCCTGCCCGCCCACCAGGGCGGCCTCCCCCAGGGTCTTGCCCGTATCCGCCGTCCCGTCGGGATAGTTCCAGTTGAGATACACCGCCACACACACGAACAGGACGATGGCGGCCACCACGGCGTTGCGCTTCCAGAGCTTCATGTCTTCTTCCTCACTTTCCCTTGCAAATCGAAATTTTGTCCGACGTCAGCCCCGTCAGGGCGGACACCGCCCGGGTCAGCTCCAGCTGCACCGACGGCTCGCCGCCTCCGGGACACACCACCAGGGCCCCCTGATAGGTGGGGCAGAACTCCTGGAGCAGGATGGGGCCCTCCTCCCCCGACCCCCGGGAGACCACCACGGTGGACTGGCTGGTCTGGATGCTGCTCTCCCGCTGGTCGGTCTGGGTGTCCTGGGCCAGGATCTGGCGGCTTCCGCTGCGCAGAGTGAGCACCACCGACACCTCCCCCGCCCCCTCGATGCGGGACAGGGCCTCGGCCAGCTCCGCCTCCGTCTCCTCCAGGTCGAAGGCCGTCCCCGTCTCCATCCCGGCTGCCGGTGCCGGCTTCTCCCCGCCGCCGTCGGGCAGGAGCAGCAGCACCAGCCCCAGCGCGAACACCAGCAGGACGAACTTGTACCTGCCCGCCGCCTGTCTCCCCCGGGCCAGCCATTTGCCCCAGGGCAGCTCTCCCCATTTCATCCGCCCTCTCCTCCCTGATACGTCTGGTTTTCCTTCGGGATGCCCAGCTCCTCCTCCATGAGGCGGGCCAGCTCCTCCCGCTGCGCCGGGGTCAGCGCCCCGGTCACCTCCGCCGCCACCGGCAGGAGCAGCCCCTCCTCCGTCCGCCCGCAGGTCACCCGGGCGGAGCACTCCGCCCCTAAGGCGGCGGCTTTGTCCACAATATATGCGCCCGTCTCCCGGGCTATGAGTTCCGAAAGCTGTTCCTCCCCCGCCCGGGTCCCCTCCTGGACGCTGGCCTGGGCGGCCGCCCGCTCCTCCGCGAACAGGTCCCTGGGGGACAGCTCCAGCAGCCCGGACAGCGGGCGGAGCATCACCGCCAGCAGCATCAGCCCGCACACCAGCCGAACCCCCCGGCGGGCGGCCCCCTCGGGGGCGAGCTGTTCCGCGGCGGCGGCCAGCAGGGCCGCGGCGGTCACCGCCAGCAGCCACGTCCGCACCCCCTCCATCACCGCACCACCAGAGAGAGGGCGGACACCATGGCCATCAGCAGCAGGAAGGCGCAGGCCCCCGTCATCCCCAGCACCAGCCCGAAGGCGGCGCCGATGCTGTCGATGAGACCGGTGAGCCGGCTGTCCGCCACCGTGGCCGACAGGGCGCCGGTGCACTTATAGGCCAGGTAGTGCAGCCCCAGCTGCAGGAACGGGACCACGCACATGGCCAGCACCGTCAGCATCCCGAACAGGCCCACCGTGCTTTTGAGCACTCCCGCCCCGGCCAGCACCGTCTCCGCCGCGTCGGACAGGATGCCCCCCACCACGGGCACCACCCCGGACAGGGCCAGCTTGGCCGTCTTCACGGTGACGGCGTCGGCGCTGCCGGCGATGACGCCGCTGACGGTGAGGTAGCCCACGTACACCAGCAGCAGGGCGGACAGCACGGCGGTGACCAGCCACTTCAGCAGGCCGCCCACCCGGCGCAGCCCCTCGTTCCCGGTGGCGGCCGCCGCCGCGCAGCATGCCACATAGGCGTACACCATGGGCAGCAGCAGCCCGTCCACGGCGGTGACCAGCACGCCGGAGAACAGCATGGATGCCAGCTGCCCCGCCGCCGCCCCCGCCGGGGCGCCCGCCGCGGCGGTGAGGGCGGCCACCGTCGGGACCAGTGCGTGGGAGAAGGCCTCCATCTCTCCGATGGTCTGCCGCCCCAGGCCGATGAGCTCCCCGGTGTCCGACAGGGCGATGGCGGTGATGGCGATGACCCCCACCAGCCGCACCACCCCCATCCGGTCACCCCCCGCC
>CALXCP010000039.1 GCA_944386845.1 uncultured Oscillospiraceae bacterium
CGGGGGCTGGCCCCCTGGAGGATGGCGGGCTCGTGGCGGGTGGTACCGATGAGCAGCAGCAGATAGTCCAGCACCTCGTCGGAGAGGTAGACCCGGTCGGCCGCCTCCCGAAGGGCCTGGAGGGCGGCATGGTCGGCGGCCTGCTCCACCTGCTCCAGGGGGTTGCCCGTCTGGCGGCCCCGGACCATGGCGGCCTCCTCGGCCCGGGTGGGATAGCCCACCGACAGGCGCAGGGCGAACCGGTCCAGCTGGGAGTCGGGCAGCAGCTGGGTGCCCGCCGCGCCGGCGGGATTCTGGGTGGCGATGACCAGGAAGGGCTGGGGGATGGGGTGGGACACCCCGTCCACCGTCACCTGTCCCTCCTCCATGGCCTCCAGCAGGGCGGACTGGGTGCGGCTGGTGGCCCGGTTGAGCTCGTCGGCCAGAAACAGGTTGCACAGCAGGGCCCCGGGCTGGTACTCCATCCGCCCGGTCTCCCGGCGGAAGACGGAGAAGCCGGTGAGGTCGGAGGGCATCACGTCGGGGGTGAACTGCACCCGCTGGCACTTCAGCCCGAGGGCCCGGGAGAATGCCAGGGCGATGGTGGTCTTGCCTACTCCGGGGATGTCCTCCAGCAGCACGTGGCCCCGGGCTAGGATGGCCAGCAGGATGCGGGAGAGCACCTGCTCCTTGCCCACCACCGCCTTTTCCACCTGGCGGAGGATCTCCGCGATGAGCCGCGGTTCGTTCATGCCGTTCACTCCTTTGTAAAATCAGGGCTCACCGGCGCCAGGCATAGGCGGTGCCCGTGGCCTCGGGGACGGCGCTCTCGTCCCACTGGTGGTCGGTGCGGCGCAGATAGTCGCTGGTGACGTTGAAATAGCTGTGGGCCATCCAGTCTGGGACGGGGAAGCTGGCCACCGGGTCATCCCAGGTGACGTCCACGCAGTACCACTCTCCGTCCAGCCGCACCTGGTTCCAGGCGTGCGCCTCGCTGCCGCCGTAGGCGGTGCCCTCCACCGTGATGCACTCGATGCCCAGCAGATCCATGAACAGCTGGAAGGTGGAGGTGTAGCCCGAGCAGATGCCCCTGCCGTTCACCAGAAGACCGTAGGGGTTGCCGTTGTCCGGGTCCTCCCGGAAGCCGGGCAGCAGGCTCAGGGTGTTGGAGTCATAGCTGGCCCATCCGACCATCCAGTCGTGGACGGCCAGCTCCCGGTCGTACTCGCTGCCCCCGGCCGGCACCACGGTGTCCAGCACCTCCCGGCACCTGTCCAGG
This sequence comes from uncultured Oscillospiraceae bacterium, assembly GCA_944386845.1. GTDB lineage: Bacteria > Bacillota > Clostridia > Oscillospirales > Oscillospiraceae > CALXCT01. The sequence goes on from CALXCP010000039.1 coordinate 1,259, forward strand.
ATGGCCCGGTCCTTCTCGTGGAGACCGCTCCAGTCCCCGGCGGCCCAGGCCTCCAGCAGCTGCCCCTCGTCATAGGACCAGGGCGCTTCGGGCTCGGGCTCCGGTTCGGGCTCCGGGGAGGGGGACGGCTCCGGCTCAGCGCCGGGAGAGGGCTGCGTTGTCTCGGCGGGGACCGGAGCGTCGGAGGGGGCGGGGCTGTCCGTGGGCTTCGGGCTGCCTGCCGGGGCGGGGCCCGCCGTCTCCGCGGGGGGAGTCTCCTCGGGCGGGGGCTGGGTGAAGCACCGGTCAAAGGCCTCCTCTGCCGCCGCCGGGTCGTCCACGGCCAGCAGAGATAGGTATTGGCCCCGGACGACGGTCTCGGCCCCCTCCAGCAGGGCGGCCCCCTCGGGGGAATAGCCGGTGAATTCCCCCGCCCGGGCGGACAGATATTTCTCCAGCTCCCCGGCCGCCTCCTCCGGGTCGGTCCCGTCGGCCAGAAGGAGCACCGCCGCCTCCCGGGGGTCGGCCCCGCCGGCCAGCAGGACGGCACCATCGGCCGCCGCGCCGGCCTCCAGACCGTAGTGCTCTGCCAGGTGAGCGTCATAGAGCGGGTCGCCGGGGAGCAGGACGGCGGGCTCCCCCGCCGCCCCGCCGGCCTCCCAGAGGGCCCGGACCATTTGCTCCGGGGTCCAGGCGGTGTCCGCCGGCGGCTCCTCCGCCGGGGCGCAGGCGCACAGGGTCAGGGCCAGCAGCGCCGCCAGCAGCCCCGTCGGCGCCGCCCTTCGTTTCCTGAGCCGCATCGCGATCCCTCCCCAGCGTGTCGTTCCTCTTAAAGTATCACTTGAAGCGGGCTCCAAGTCAAGGGGGGAGAGGAAAAAAAGGGGGTCTCCCGGCGGCCGGCCCTAAAAATTTTTTGGAGACCGGTTGACAAAGACGTTGAGAGGGCGTATACTGCAAATAGTTAAAAGATTGTTTAATCGTTGTATTAAAATTCGTGAGAGGAGCTGCCGTCATGAAAAAGACCTACAAGATCGACGTGGACTGCGCCAACTGTGCCAACAAGATGGAGGAGGCCGCCCGGAAAACCGACGGGGTGGAGAGCTGCACCGTCAACTTCATGGCCCTGAAGATGGTCGTGGAGTTCGCCGAGGGCTGCGACCACAGGGCCGTCATGGAGCAGGTCCGGAAAAACTGCAAGCGGGTGGAGGACGACTGCGAGATCTTCCTCTGATCCCCGCCGGAGAGCGCCCTTCGGGGCGCTCTCCTTTGACCAAACAAATAAATGATTATTTAATCGTATGACATCGAGGTGTCCCCCATGAACAAAAAGCAAAAGAGGATGCTGGCCCGCATCCTGCTTGCCGCCGCCCTGCTGCTGGCGCTGGCCTTCGCGCCGGTGGAGGGCTGGCCCCGGTTTTTCCTGTATCTGGTCCCCTATCTGGTCATCGGCTATGACATCCTGCGCAAGGCCGCCAGGGGCATCCGCAACCGGCAGGTGTTCGACGAGAACTTCCTCATGGCGGTGGCCACGGTGGGGGCCATCGCCCTGGCCCTGTACGAGGGCAGCGGCGACTACACCGAGGCGGTGGCCGTCATGCTCTTCTATCAGGTGGGCGAGTGGTTCCAGTCCTACGCCGTGGGAAAGAGCCGCCGGAACATCTCCCAGCTCATGGACATCCGCCCCGACTACGCCAACGTGGAGCGGGACGGCAGACTGGAGCGGGTGGACCCCGACGAGGTGGCCGTGGGCGCCGTCATCGTGGTCCAGCCCGGGGAGAAGGTGCCCATCGACGGGGTGGTGACAGAGGGCAGCTCCGCCCTGAACACCGCCGCCCTCACCGGCGAGTCCCTGCCCCGGGACGTGGGGGTTGGGGACGAGGTGGTCAGCGGCTGCGTCAACATGACCGGGGTGCTGAAGCTCCGCACCACCCGGGAGTTCGGGGAGTCCACGGTGTCCAAAATTCTGGACCTGGTGGAGAACGCCTCTTCCCGGAAGAGCCGGTCCGAGGACTTCATCTCCCGCTTCGCCCGGGTCTACACCCCGGCGGTGTGCGGGGCGGCCCTGGCCCTGGCGGTGCTGCCCCCGCTGGCGGGGGCGCTGGGCCTATGGCCGGACGCCGGGTGGGAGACCTGGGCGTATCGGGCCCTGACCTTCCTGGTGGCCAGCTGCCCCTGCGCCCTGGTCATCTCCATCCCCCTCAGCTTCTTCGCCGGCATCGGCGGGGCCAGCCGGGCGGGGGTGCTGGTGAAGGGCTCCAACTATCTGGAGGCCCTGTCCCGGACCCGCATCGTGGTCTTTGACAAGACGGGCACCCTCACCCGGGGGGTGTTCGAGGTGCGCGGCATCCACCACAGCCGGATGAAGGACGAAACGCTGCTGGAGTACGCCGCCCTGGCCGAGTCCGCCTCTTCCCACCCCATCGCCCAGAGCATCCGGCGGGCCTACGGCAGGGAGCCCGACCGCGCCCGGGTCACGGACATCCGGGAGACCGGCGGCAGCGGCGTCACCGCCACGGTGGACGGCCACACTGTGGCCGCCGGCAACGACAGGCTCATGGAGCGGCTGGGTGTGGAGTACATCCCCTGCCGCGGCGCGGGCACCGTCGTCCACATGGCCGTCGACGGGCAGTACGCCGGCCACATCCTCATCGCCGACGTGGTGAAGCCCACATCCAAAGCGGCCATCCGGGCCCTGAAGGAGGCCGGCGTGCGGGAGACCGTCATGCTCACCGGCGACGCCAGGGCGGTGGCCGACCGGGTGGCGGCCGAGCTGGGGGTGGACGAGGTCCACAGCCAGCTGCTGCCGGCGGACAAGGTGGAGCAGGTGGAGCGGCTGCTGGCCGAAAAGCCCGCCGGGGCCAGGCTGGCCTTCGTGGGGGACGGCATCAACGACGCCCCCGTCCTCTCCCGGGCGGACATCGGCATCGCCATGGGTGCCATGGGCTCCGACGCCGCCATCGAGGCCGCCGACGTGGTCCTCATGGACGACGACCCGCTGAAGATCGCAAAGGCCATCCGCATCTCCCGGAAGTGCCTGTCCATCGTGTACCAGAACATCGTCTTCGCCATCGGGGTCAAGCTGGCCTGCCTGGTGCTGGTGGCCCTCGGTCTGGCCAACATGTGGCTGGCCATCTTCGCCGACGTGGGGGTGATGATCCTGGCCGTCCTCAACGCCATCCGGGCGCTGTTCGCCGGAAGGGGGTGAGGGCTTCGCCCTCAGAGCCAGTCGTCCACCACGTCCCGCAGGGTGACGGGGGTGACGCCGCCCCGGACCAGCAGTCCGGCCAGCTCGTCGATCCGGGCAGCGCTCACCGTCAGACCGGGGAGGGCGGCGCTCTCCCCGCCCGTCTCCCGGATCATGACGCCGTAGGCTTCGCAGGAAAAATTCCCCACGTCCATCTCGCCCACCAGGACGAAATAGCTGTACTCCCGGACCCTGCCCTGCGCGTCGGTGAGGCGGCGGGTGTCCACCAAGATCTCTCTTCCTTCCATCGTGATGCGACCTCTCTTCCGCTCCGGGCGTGGCGCGGGAAGTGTGACGCGTCCAGCCCGGGATATGGATCTCAAAACGCCCGCCGGAGCGGGACTGGTGCCCCCCATTGTACCGGAAAATTTTCGCAAAGGGAAGGAAAATCATCCGACGCCCTTCGACACGGTTCGACAAAAAAGAGGAAATAAATGGTAAAAATAGCGAAAATGGCACTCAAAAATCGACAGGAACTGTCGTGCCCCAAAATTTTGTAAGATCTGCTGGAAATAAGAACCGCTTGACGGGAAAAGAGAGATCCAGCTAAAGTGAAAGAGAGAAATAAACGGGGGAATGGGGCGAAAATAGGATGAAAAACACACGAAACTGCCTGGAGGCGATGGGGAGGCACAGCCGCTGGTTCCTCATTCGGGGGCTGTGGCTGGCCTGCCTCATGGAGGGGGCGGCTTTGTGCTTGGCCCTGCTGTGGGATGGCGGGCGGGGAAGCTGGGAGCTCTGGACCTGCGCCGCATACCTCCGGGATAGCGGGCTGGTCGCTCTGCTCACCGCCCTTGGAGGGAGCCTGCTGCTGGAGCGCACCGCCCGGGAGCTGGGGATCCGCTGACAGCAGAGCGCGGCGGCCGGAGGCTGATGCCTCCGGCCGCCGCGCTCGTTTTCGTCAGTCCTCCGCCGGCGTCAGGCCCAGCAGGGCCCGGCGCTCTTCGGCGGGGTAGAGGGCGTTGAGCACCTCCAGCAGGGCGTTGGCCGACAGGTGGGGGGGCAGCTCCAGCCGGGCCAGCAGCTCCCGGCGGCGCACGGCGCTCTCCGGTCCGCCGGCCAGGCCGGCGGCGCACAGGTCGGCCTTGGTGAGGGGGGGCTCCCGGTCCGCCGGGGCGTCCTCCCCCAGCACGGTGGCCCCCGCCCGGCGCAGGGCCTGCTCCAGCACGGCGGGGGACATGCCCTCCACGCCGAGGGTGCCCGCCCTGCCCGGGCGGCGCTTGCGCCGCTCCTTGCCCGGGGTGGGGGGGACGTAGGCCTGCTTCACCCGGTCGGGGGGGAGAGAGCCTTTGAGGAAGTTCCGGATGACCAGCCCGGCGCCGTCCGGGTCGGTGAGCAGGATGACCCCCTGCCGCTGGGCCAGCCGGCGGATGAGCTCCAGGGTCTCCCGCTGCCGGAAGATGCCGAAGCCGTCGGTGGGGATGATGACAGCGTCCACCGTCCCGGCCAGGGCGTGCTTGTCATAGCGGCCTTCCACCACGATGGCCTCCCGGATCCTCAGCATGCCCCGTCCCTCCCCCTGCAGGACAGCTCCATGAGCAGGGCGGTGAGCAGCTCCTGCCCGTCGCCGCCCCCCGACTTCATGGCCAGGTCGGTCTGGCCGCAGCGCGCCATGGCCCACCGGCACCAGGACAGGGGGAAGCGCCGGGCCGAATCCAGCAGCTTCTGGGCGGGGTAGGCGCTGCGGAAGCCGCACAGGGAGACCAGATAGTCGGCGCCCCTGTGGCTCTCCAGGGCCAGCCGGGCGGCGTAGAGCTGCCGCACCTGCCGCCCGAGGGCGGCCAGGATCTTGATGGGGTGCTCCTGCATGTGGTACAGGTCGCCCAGCACCCGGGCGGCCCGGTCGGCCTTGCCGGCGGCGATGGCGTCGGTCATCTGAAAGACCACCGCGTCCAGCTGGGGGGTGGCCACGGCGTCGATGTCCTCCCGGGTGACCCGGCTGCCCTTGGCGTAGGCGCCGATCTTCTCGATCTCCCCGATGAGGCCGTTCATCAGGTCGCCGCACAGGAAGATGAGGTAGCGGGCCAGCTCCGAGTCGATGTCCCGGCCCAGGGCCCGGAACCGCCGGCGGATCCAGTCCACCAGGTCCCCCTGCTCCTGCCGGGCGAACTGGACCACCAGCCCCTTCTCCCTGAACACCGCCGCCAGCTTGGTCCGGGAGTCCGCCTTGTAGGGGATCAGGTCGTACACCAGCACCACGCAGCAGTAGTCGGGCAGGGAGCCGAGGATCTCCGCGTACCGCCCCCGGTCGGCCTCTCCCGCCTTGAAGGGGTCGAAGTCGGTGAGGAGCACCAGGGTGCGCTGGCTCATCATGGGCAGGCAGTCCACCGCCTCCTCCAGGGACTGGGGGGTGACCTGGGGGCCCTGGAGGGCGTGGAGGTTGAACTCCTCCATGCCGCCTCCCACCAGCAGGTCCCGCAGCCTGCTCAGGTAGAAGTCCCGGAGGTAGACCTCCTCCCCGTGGAAGAGGTACAGCTGTCCGGGCTGGCCGGAGGAGAGCTGCTGCTTCAGGGTCTGGAGGGCGGCGCGGTCCGCCGTTTTCTTCTGTGCCATGGGAACCAGTCTCCTTTTCTGTAAGGGTCACGGCATCCGGAGGGTGACGGTGCCGTTGCAGTCGGTGCGCCACACCCGGACGCCGGCGGACTCCAGCCGGTCCAGCGTCTCGGGGGCGGGATGGCCGTACAGGTTGTCCGCCCCCACCGAGATGACGGCCTCCTCGGGCCGCAGGGCGTCCAGCAGGGCCTGGGTGGTGGAGTATTTGGAGCCGTGGTGGCCCGCCACCAGCAGCTCCAGGTCGGGCAGCTGGGCCTGGTCCAGCAGGAGCTGCTCCACCTCGCCGTCCATGTCCCCGGTGATGAGCAGATCGAAGTCTCCGGCGGTGGCCAGCACGGTGAGGCCCTCCTCGTTGGTCTCCCCCCGGGCGAAGGGGGCGAACAGGGTGAGGGAGAGGTCCCCGCCGCCGGTGAGACGGACGTCCTCCCGGATGAAGCGGACGGGGATGCCCCGCTCCTCCGCCAGAGCCAGGATCTCCGCCCGCAGGGGGCTGTCCGGCTCCACGTCGGGGACGGCCAGCGCCCCCGCCTCCACCCGCTCCAGCAGCCGGGGGATGCCGTTGGCGTGGTCGTCGTGGTAGTGGGTGAGCACCAGCAGGTCCACCCGGCCCACTCCCTGGTCGGAGAGGTAGTCGGCGGCCACGTCCCCGGGGTTTTGATAGCTGTCCCCGCCGCAGTCCACCATCACCACCGCCCCGCCCAGCCGGAGGACGGCGGACGAGCCCTGCCCCACGTCCAGGACGGCGGCGGTGAGGGGGCCGGCCCGGAAGGTCAGGGCGGTGCAGAGCATGGCGGCGCACAGGGTACACGCCGCGCCGCACACCGGGACCAGCGCCCGGCGGGGGCCGCGCCACAGCAGGCCCAGGGCGATGAGCACGTAGAGGAAGACCAGCCAGGCCACGTAGTACACCGACCCGGTGGTGAGGCAGGCGAAGGGCACCCTGGCCAGGGCGGTGACCACCAGCCGCATCCAGTCCAGCAGCAGGGAGACGGGCAAGGCGATGAGCTGCCCGAGGGCGGGGAGAAGGTTCCCCGCCACGCCGGCCAGCAGCCCGCCGATGAAGGCGGGGGTCACCGCCCACAGCACCAGCAGGTTGGCCACCGGGGAGATGAGGGAGATGGTGCCGAAGTACCAGGCGCACAGGGGGACGGTGAACACCTGGGCGGAGAGGGTGGAGGCCAGGGTGGCCGATAGGAAGCGTCCCAGCCCTCTCCAGGCCCGGGCGGGGACCGTCCTGCCCCGGGGCAGGGACAGCCGGGCCAGGGCCCACCGCTGGATGGGCATGCCCAGCAGGTACTGTCCGAGGACGGCGCCGAAGGAGAGCTGAAGGCTGATGTTGGCGGCGGCGTAGGGGTTGGCCATGAGCAGGAGCATCAGGGCCAGGGAGAGGGTGGTGAGGCTGTCCCGCCGCCGGCCCAGCAGGGGCCCGGTCAGCAGGAAGATCTGCAGCACGCCCGCCCGGACCACCGACGGGGTGTTGCCCGCCATGGCCATCACCAGCAGCACCAGCGCGAAGCCCACGGCGGCCGACCGCCGGCGGTAGGGCCCCAGCAGAGAGGTCACCGTCCAGATCAGGATGGACAGGTGCATGCCCGAGACCACCACTACGTGGGACAGGCCGGTGCGCCGCAGGTCCTGGTCCAGCTGGTCGGTGAGGCCGTCCTTGTCCCCCGCCACCAGGGCCCGGGCCAGCCCGGCGTTCACCGGGTCGGCGAACACCCGGTCGATGCCCTGCTGAAGGGCCCGGGTGAGCAGGGCGGGGCGGTAGCGCAGGGGGACCTGCTCCGGCCGGTGGATGTCCATGTCGCCGTAGGCCTCGACGATGAGGAAGACCCCCTTGGCGGTGTAGTAGGTGACCTCCTCCCCGTGGCGGAAGCGGGCCAGCTCACAGCCGGCCACCGTCCCGATCCGGTCCCCGGGCCGCAGGCCGGCGTAGCTCTCGTGGGCGTACATCACCGCCGAGACGGGGAACAGCCCGCCGCAGTCCGCCTCCACCGTCACCGAGATGTCGCCGTAGTCGGTCTCCTTCGGCCAGTCGATGACGGTGGCCTCCAGCCAGACGGTCTCCCCGTCCAGGGCGGCGGCGGGGCCGTACACCGCCCGGTCAAAGCCGGCGCACCACAGCAGTCCCGCCCCGGCGCCCGCCAGGATGAGCACCGCCCGCAGCCGGACCGTCCGCTTTTTCAGCGTCAGGGCGGCGGCCACCATCAGCGCCACGGCCAGCGCCCCCAGCAGGACCAGGTCCCGCTGGGGGAAGAGCCGGAGCTGGGACGCCGCCGCGGCGGCGCAGAAGGAGACGGCGAAGAAGGCCAGCTTGCGCACGGACATCACCTGACGGACAGAATGACGAATGAGGAGCCGGAGAGCCCGGCGCCCCGCCGGAAGGGGGGAGCTTTGCAGCCGTCCGGTCCGGCCGGGAGCACGGGCCTCCGGCCTTGGTTTCATATTATATCATGTCCGCCGCTGCGGGGGAAGGGGCAAAAGCGGGCTCCGGCGGAAGGGGGCCGGGGCGGACCGCCCCCGCCGCCGTGTCCCACGTCAGGTCCCGGGTCACCCGGGCCGGCGGGCGCCCCTCCCGAAAGAGGGCGGCCTCCCACCGGACGTGCAGCAGCCCGTCGGCCCGGCGGGAGACGGCGGTGTCCAGCTGACACCGCCAGGGGCTGAAGGGCCGGGAGCGGGTCCGGCACTCCCTCAGGGCCCGGGCGGCCAGAGGGAGCAGGGTGTTCTCTCCGTAGTCCCGCCACAGGGCGGGGGGCAGGGCCAGCAGCCGGGCCAGCCCCCCGGGGCAGCGCTCATCTCCCTCCGCCCAGCGCAGGCGGAGCACCACGGCGGGCTCACCCTCGTGGAGCAGGGGGACGGTCTCCTCCCGGAACGTCAGGGTGGGTTCCATGGAAGCATCACCTCGCACCATCCTATGCGCCGGAAGAGGAATGGTGAAAATAGATAAAATAAAAGAGCGATATTCAAATAAAAATGTACATAACGACAAAAATCAAAAAGTTTGCCGAAGCGTGCGACATTTTGCCCTCATCCTGCGTCTTAATCTATAGAAATACAACGCGAGGAGGGAACGCGGGATGGAGACCGAGCGGGAACGGCTGGCCCTGACGGGGGTGCTGCTGGCGGATATCGTGCTGATGTTCCTCCCCTGGTTCGGCAAGGGGGAGCTGAAGATCCTGGGCATCGAGCTCATGGCCAACCCCCTCACCCTGCTGGGGGTGGCGGCGGTGATGCTGGGGCTCTGGTGGCTGCCCCGGCGGCGGCTGACCGCCTGCCTGACGGGGGTGGCCCTTCTGCTGGCCGCCGAGGGACGCGCCTTTTTCTTCTGGGCCTCCGGACTGCCCGACCCGGGGTTCAGCCTGCGCTTTGCCTGCCCGGGCTTCTATCTGGGGGCGGCGGGCACCCTGACGCTGCTGTGCGCCCTATTGCTGTGTGCCCTGCGGCGGCGCGGCCGGGCGTAAAACAGAACACGGTTTGGGGGCCGGCCCGCGCCGGCCCCCTTTTCACGCCCCGGGGGTCTCCGCCTCGGCCCGGAGCAGGGCCACGTTGCGCCGGAGCCGCTCATTGTCCGGCTCCAGCGTCAGGGCGTCCCGGGCGGCGGCCAGGGCGGGGCCGGGCAGCCCCATGCGGTACAGCCCGATGGACAGCAGGTCGTGGGGCAGGCTGCCCCAGGCGCTGCCCTCGCAGATGTAGGTCCGGGGCCGCCGGGTGATGGCCAGCGCCTTTTGGGCGGCCCAGACGGCGCCCGCCCAGTCCCCGGTGTCGTAGCACAGCCGGGCCAGCTCCACAAAGGGCTCCCGAAGATGGGGGGCCTCCGCCACCGCCCGGAGCAGCCAGGTCAGGGCCAGGTCCTCCCGGCCCTTGGCCCGCCAGGCACGGGCCAGGAAGCGCATGGAGGCGCACCGCTCGTCGGTCCAGGTGGCGGTGGGCATGGCCAGGTGGCGCTGGAGGGTGGCGATGCATTCGTCCCACATCCCCCGGAACATGTACTCCCGGCCCAGGTAGTGCATGTTCCGGTCGTCCTCCGGATCCTCCCGCACCGACAGCTCCAGCAGGGGGAGGTACTGGGCCCGGGATTTTTCCGGGTCGGCCAGGTGGTCCAGCTGCATCCCCTCCACCGTCACCTTGGGCCCGGGCCGGCCCGGGCCCACCCAGGTGAGCACCTCGTGGACGGGGTGGGTCCAGCGGAAGCCGTGCCGCGCGTGGATCTTCTCATACCAGAACACATGGCCCTCTGACCCGTCGGGCTCAAAGTTCCAGGTATAGCGGTAGGCGGCCTGGCTGCACCCGGGCCGCCAGGCCGCCTCCAGCAGGGCCCGCCACCCGGGGTGGAACACCTCGTCCAGGTCGGTGCACACGCAGATGTCCGTGTCCTCATCCACCAGCTCCAGGGAGCGGTTCCGGGCCGTGTCGAAACGCCAGGGGGAGATGATCTCCCGCTCCACCCGGGCCCCCAGCCCGGTGAGCAGCTCCACCGTGCCGTCGTCGGAGCCGGTGTCCAGCACCACCACCTGGTCGGCCTCCGACATGGAGGCCATCCAGCGGCGGACGAATTTCTCCTCGTTTTTGCAGATGGCGTAGACCACGATCTTCATGGAAAGGGACCTCCCTTGTCAGATGAGATGGCGCGGGCGGGCGGCGTATGCCGTCCGCCCGCGCTTGTCAAAGGGCCTTTGCTGAGAGTCGGCCGCCCGCCAGAGCCCCGGAACGGGGCGGTCGGGTCAGTCCAGCTTCTGAATGACGATGGCCGCTTCGGTGAGGGTGACGTTGTCCTCGGTGGAGGTCAGGGTCACCGGGGTGTTGGCGCTGGCGCTGATGAGCACCGACTTGGCCAGGGTGGCCAGGTTGTTGGTGGTGGAGACGGTGGCCGAGCTCTCGCTGCCGGGGACGGCGGTGCTGTTGGCCTCCAGCTCCACCCCCACGGTGCCAGTGCTGGTGCTGTTGGTGGCCACCACCGAGTAGCTCACCCGATAGGTGCCCGGCTCCACCAGGGTGAAGGTGGGCGTGCTGGCGGTGTGGGTGATGGCGGAGCCCTCCTCCACCTGGTTGGTGTCAAAGGAGGCGTCGTCGCCGGTGGTGGTCAGGGTCTGGGACCCGGTGTTGGTGGCGTACAGGGCGTTGAGGGCGGGGGCGGCGCCGGTGGGCCCGGTGGGACCAGTGGCCCCGGCGGCCCCGGTGGGACCGGTGGGGCCGGCGACGCCGGCGGCGCCGGTGGGTCCGGTGGCCCCCGCGGTCCCCGCGGCCCCGGCAGGCCCGGTGGGACCCTCAGGTCCGGTGGGGCCGGTAGGCCCGGCGGGTCCGGCGGGACCCTCTGCCCCGGTGGCCCCGGCAGGTCCGGCAGGCCCGGTGGGGCCGGTGGCCCCGGTCACCGACACCAGGTTGAAGTCGGGGGAGGTCCCCGGCGTCCCGGTGGGGTTATCCTGGTTCACCTGGTAGAGGGCCCCGTTGTAGTAGAGCATGGTCCCTCTCGGATAGGGGGTGCCGGCGGTGAACTGAGTCACCGTCTCCAGTCCCTGGCCGGCAGGACCGGTGGGCCCGGTGGGACCGGTGGGCCCGGCGGGACCGGCGGGGCCGGCTGCCCCGGTGGCGGCAGGCCCGGAGGGGAAACGCCCTTACGGCTCGGCGAACCGGAAGCGGATGGTCAGCGACCCGTCCTCCTCCGCCAGCACCCGCTCCACCAGCCCGTGCAGCACCGTCCGGTCCAGCCGGTCCACGTTGCGGTGGTCCAGAAGGTCGCTGAGGTCGGGGGGGAGGGGGCGCTCCTCCGCCGGAGGGGCGGTCTGCTCCAGCGCCTGGATGCGCCGGGCCAGCCGGGCCCGGAGGGCCAGGCACTCCTCCCGGCTGAGCACCCCCGCCTTCCAGTCCAGATATAGCCCCTCCCGCACCTCCCGCAGCCGTTCGGCCTCCCGGCCGGCTTCCCGGCGGCGCGCCTCCCGGGCCGGCTCCCCGCCGGGGGCGGAGCGGAGGGCGGCGGCCAGGGCGTCGGGGTCTGGCAGGCGGGCCAGCTGTCCCCGCAGGGCGGCCAGCACCGCTCCCTCCACCGCCTCCGCCCGGAAGGAGCGGGGGAGACAGCCCCCCTGCTCCCGGCGGGTGCGGCAGAGGTAGTAGACGTACCGCCCGCCCTTCACCGACTTCCGGGCCATGGCTCGGCCGCACCGGGCGCAGAAGAACAGCCCGGCCAGGGGGTGGACCTCCTCCTCTCCGGAAGGGGGGCGGGGGGCGGCCTCCGCCCGGGCCCGGGCCCGGGCAAAGAGGGGCCGGGGCACCAGAGGCGGGTGGGCATCCGGGACCACGAACCACTCCTCCGGGGGGACGGACACCCGGTCGTGGACCTTGTAGCTCACCACCCGCTGCCTCCCCTGGACCAGGCAGCCGGCGTACACCGGGTCGGCCAGGATGCGGGACACCGTCCGGGGGGACCACAGCCCGTCTCCCGCCCCGGCGGCGGGGTGGAAATAGCGCAGCCCCTGCCGCCGCTTGTAGGCAGAGGGGCAGGGCTCTCCCAGGGCGTTGAGCCGCCGGGCGATGGCCTGGTGGCTGAGCCCCCCGTCGGCGTACCAGCGGAAGATGTCGGCCACCACCCGGGCGGCGGGGGGGTCGGGGAGCAGGCGGTTCCGGTCCTCCGGGTCCTTCCGGTAGCCATAGGGGGCGAAGGCCCCGATGAACTCCCCCCGGCGGCGCTTGGCGTCCAGAGTGCGGCGCACGTCCTGGGAGGTGCGGCCGGCGTACCGGTCATTGATCACCCCGCTGATGGGGACCTCATAGCCGCACACCCCCTCCGGGTCCAGATGGGTGTCCACCCGGGGGGAGCCCACGGCGATGAACCGGACGCGGTGCCGGGGGAAGAACTCCTCCAGGAAATAGACCTGGTCGGCGTAGTTCCGGAAGGCCCGGGACAGGGTCTTG
>CALXCP010000040.1 GCA_944386845.1 uncultured Oscillospiraceae bacterium
TCTTGGCTATGGTGCAATATCAACAGCAGGCGTTTTGTTTCCAAAACGCCTGGATCCATGGGATCCTGCCGCACTTGTGCGGCAGCTGTTGAGATTATATCACACATCGGGCCGGAGCGGGAGAAAAATCTTTCCCCCGGCCCGAAAAAAGCCGCGGGCGGGGAAGGCTCCCCGCCCGCGGCGGCATTCCGGGATTCAGCGGACGTCCAGGGCGGCGTGGTAGCCCTGATACACCGCGTTGGTGATGTTGGACGGGCGGACGCAGTCGCCGATGAGCCGCACCCAGGGGGCGCAGTCCCGCAGGGCCTCCGCCTCGTCCCGGTTGGCCCGCTGGCCCACGGCGCAGATGACGGTGCTGCCGGGCACCAGCACCCGCTGCCCGGCCCCGTCCTCGCACACCAGACCCTCTCCGGTGACCTCCACGCCCCGCAGGCCGGTGTGGACGGTGGTGAGCCGGGCCATCTGGTCCAGCAGGATGGGCCGGTGCCGGGGGTTGGCGTCGGGGGCCAGCTCATCCCGCATCTCCACCACGTGGACGCTCTTGCCCTCCCGGGCCAGGTGGATGGCGCACTCGCAGCCCGCCAGGCCGCCGCCCAACACCACCACCTCGCCGGTGACCCGGGCGCGCTCCTCGTCATAGCGGTTGACCACGATGACGTTGTCCCCGTGGATGCCGGGCAGCGGGGGGACGATGGGGTGGGAGCCCAGGGCCACGATGAGGGCGTCGGGGGCCTCCCGCCGGACGTAGTCCGGGTCGACGGGGGTGTTCAGCCGCACCTCCACCCCCTCCTGCTCCAGCTGCCGGGCCAGGCTCTGGCCCAGCTGGTACATCTCGTACTTGAAGGGGATGGCCCACTCGCTGTTGAGGATGCCGCCCAGCCGCTCCGACTTCTCGCACAGCACCACCCGGTGCCCCCGCCGGGCGGCGGTGACGGCGGCCTCCATGCCACCCACGCCGCCTCCGGCCACCAGCACCCTCCGGCTGTGCCGGGCGGGGACGACCTCCAGCCCGTCCTGCTCCCGGCCGATCTGGGGATTGATGGCGCAGCGCCGGGTCTGGTCGATGGCCCGCTGGGCCATGCAGGTGAAGCAGCGCAGGCAGCGGACGATGTCGTCCTCCCGGCCCGCCATCACCTTGTCGGGCAGCTCCGGATCGGCCAGCAGGGCCCGGCCCATCATGATCAGGTCGGCCTGCCCGGTGGCCAGGATCTCCTCCATCTGGGCCGGGTCGTTCAGCGCCCCCACCGTGGCCACGGGCACCGACACGTGCTTCTTGATCTCGGCGGCCAGGTGGACGTTGCACCCGTGCTCGGAGAACATGGGCGGGTGAGTGACAGCGAAGCCGTACTTGAAGGAGCCGGCGGACACGTGGATGATGTCGGTGAGGTCCTCGATGGCGTGGGCGATGCGGGCCCCCTCGTCCACGCCGTAGCCGCCCTCGAAGGCCTCGGCGCCGCTCATGCGCACCTCGATGAGCAGGCCGGGCCCGGCGGCGTCCCGGATGGCCTGGAGCACCTGCCGGGGGAAGCGCACCCGGTTTTCCAGGCTGCCGCCGTACTCGTCGGTGCGGTGGTTGAAGTAGGGGGAGAGAAACTGGTTCAGCAGCCAGCCGTGGCCCATGTGGACGGTGACCATCTGGAAGCCGGCCTGCCGGGCCACCGCCGCCGCCCGGCCGAAGGCGGCGGCCACCTGGGCCAGCTCGTCCGCTGTCAGGGCGTGGATGGGCATCCCGTCCTCCCGCACCCCCTCGTTGGGGCCGTAGACCATGCTGTTGCCCAGGTGGGAGAGGTAGGTCTTGGCGTACTGCCCGCAGTGGTTCAGCTCGATGGACGCCACCGCCCCGTGGCGGGTGATGGCGTCGGCCACCGTGGCCGCCCCCTGCAGGGAGCCGGGGATGGCGTTGTCCAGGAAGAAGCCCTGGGTGCCGTCGGTGGCGGGGTCCACGATGACCTCGCTGGCGGTGACGGCGGCGGCTCCCCCCCGGGCCCGGAGCTCGTAGAACTTGGCCGCCGCCCGGCCCAGACATCCGTCGGCGGGGATGTCCACGCTGCCCATGGGGGCGGAGCACATCCGGTGGCGGAAGGTCACGTTCCGGATGGTGATGGGACTGCACAGATGGGGATAGGTCCTGTCGGTCATAGGTGTCGCACCCTTTCTCTCCCCGCCGGGCGGGGTCTCTTGTAACAGCATCATACCCCTCCCTCTGCCAAAAGTCAATGCCGGAGCCAGAAGGACGGCATTGGGCTCCGACGTCGGACACGCCCCGGCGAATCCGCGTCATGTAAGACGGGGGCGAAGCCCGTCAAGAATTAGGAATTAGGAGTTAGGAATGAGGAATTTGGGGCGCGGGGCGTTACCGTGTTTTCGTGGGCCCCCGCCCCGAAGACCACCCACGCAAGGCGCCTTGCCGTCGGGGGCAGAAAGTTTCTTCGCCCGCCCACGGGCGGCAGCAGGCGGGACTGGGCCGCGTCGGCGTGTGTGTCCTGATATCCAACGCCCCCCGGCGGACCCGCGTCATGTAGGGTGGGGGCTCGCCCCCGCCGTGGGGGGTGCTTCACATCTCTCCCCCGAAGGGGTGGGGGGTCATAGGGGCGGAGCCCCCTATACCAAAATTGGGTGGCGGGTGGGTATAGATATTTCGCCTGAGGGCGAGGTACTTTCTCCACGCGGAGAAAGTACCCAAAGACGCGCTCAGAGGGGGGCGGGCCCGAAGGGTCCCTCGCCTCCGCTGCGCTGCGGCGGTGCCCCATAGGCCCCGCCCCTCCGAGACCTCCCCCATTTTACGGGGGCTAGCACACGGACGTTGGCGGTCGCGGCCGGCGCGCAAGACCTGGCGGCCATGCCCCACTTGCGCCGGCCGTTACGGCCTGAGCTGGCGGACGAAAAGCCGCCTGCGCTGACCCGGCGGCGCCTGAGTGCCGGAATCGACGGCGTGGGCGGATGACGGTCCACGCTGTGGGGGGGGCGCTTTGCATCTCCCCCGAAGGGATGGGGTCATAGGGGGCGGAGCCCCCTATACCGAAAATGGGCGGTGGGCGGGTATAGAAAAAGAGTGAAAGTTTCGGCTCCGTCTACCAAATGTCTACCAGAAAAGCGCCGCAAACCGCTGGGGCCCAGCGGTTTGCAGGCTGGGAGATGTTCCCACCTCAAAAATGTCTACCAGGTGTCTACCAAGGTCACTTTTGCCGCCCGTAAGGGCGGCTTTTTTGTTGGTTTGAACCGTTTTCGCAACCTCTGAAAAACTGTAAGGGGCGTCGTACAGCCCTTGCAGGGCCGCAAAGCCTTCTCGCGCCTCGAAAAATGGCCTTTTAGGCCAAATAATGTAAGGAGGAAACATCCCATGAGAAATCTCAAGAGAGCTCTGTCTCTGGCTCTGGCGGCTGCCATGCTGATCAGCCTGATGGTCGTCGGCGCCTCTGCGGCAGACTACGGGGATCAGGCCCAGGTCAAGCAGACCGAGGCTGTGGAAGTTCTCACCGGCCTGGGCGTCGTTGGCGGCGACCAGAACGGCAACTTCAACCCCACCGCCACCCTGACCCGCGCCGAGTTCTGCGTCATGATCGCCAACGCCCTGACCGGCGGCACCTTTGACCGGACTCTGTTCGAGGGCACTGCCACTCCCTTCACTGACGTGCAGGGCCACTGGGGCGCCGCCTACATCGCCTACTGCTACAGCGTGGGCGTCATCGCCGGCACCTCTGCCACCACCTTCAGCCCCGACAACACCCTGACCGCCGCTCAGGCCAGCGCCATCCTGCTGTCCGCTCTGGGCTACAACCAGAACAACGAGTTCGGCGCCAACGGCCAGTTTGAGCTGAACGTCACCAAGTGGGCCCAGAACGCCGGCCTGTACGCTGGCATGTCCGTGTCCGCCAGCGCCGGCATCAGCCGCGAGAACACCGCCCGGCTGATTTTCAACGCCCTGACCAACACCACCCCCGTGGGCTACAGCAGCCTGGCTGAGTCCTATTACACCGAGGGCACCAGCGCTCTGTCCGGCGTCGTGTACACCGGCAACCAGCTGGACGCCACCAAGCCCGGTGCCACCCCCACTGACGCCCAGTCCCGCTATCAGTCCTACACCCTGGGCTACAAGAACTTTGAGGCCGTGAAGGACTCCGCTTCTGATGACTTCAACCGTCCCGGCGCTTACACCTGGGAGGTGAAGGGCACCGACATCTCCTCTGTGTATGTTGACGCCCCCATGGCCAGCTACACCGCCAAGGTCACCTATGGCGACCTGTACAACCTGCTGGGCAAGAGCACCGTGGACGTCCTGGTTTCTGCCACCATCGAGACCGATGGCGACACCGGTTCTGATGTGAAGGCCAACATCACTAAGGGCAGCGAGACTGCCGTTCCCGGCACCGGCAACGGCGTGCTGACCGAGGTCTACTACGACCAGGACACCAAGGCCGCCACCATCGTGGTCATCAACACCTACCTGGCCAAGGTGACCGGCGTCACCGCCGCCACCTCTACCGCTGACCGCTATGTCACTCTGACCCTGCAGGGCACCCCCGGCATCACCCTGAAGGACAGCGGCAAGTATGAGACCAATCAGTTCGCCAAGGACGACTATGTCCTGGTGACCGCTTCCAAGAATGCCAGCGATTACAGCATCGTTGACGTGACTCCCGCCACCGTGGTGGAGGCCGCCGCCGTCACCGCCATCACCGGCACCAAGAACTTCGTGGCCAACGGCGTGACCTACAAGTACAGCGAGAAGAACGCCATCAGCGCCCTCACGCTGGGCGATGAGTACAACGTGGTGCTGGACGCCTACGGCTACGCCATCGGCGCTCCCGCCTACAATGAGACTCTGGATCTGTCCAACTATCTGGTCATCACCAAGGCCGCGACCAGTTCCAGCCTGGGTACTTCTATCATCGCCAACGCCACTTTCGCTGACGGTACCTCCAAGGAGATCACCCTGGGCAAGCTGGATGGGACCAAACTGAATGATTCGAACTATACGACTCTGCTGGGCAGCGCCACCCCCAAAACCATCTACAGCTTCACTGTGTCTGACGGCGTGTACGACCTGAAGGCCGCTGCTGCCCCCTATAGCAGCAATGTGGACAACGATGGGACTACTACCAAGGGCTCCTACACCAACGGCTCCGCCAGCTTCACCGTGCCCGGTGAGTCTGCTGTGACCGTGAACTCCGCCACCACCTTCGTGGTGAAGAACACCACCAAGGACACCGTCACGGTGTACACCGGCATCAAGAACATGCCCACCATCGACACGGACAAGATGACGGATGCCGCCGCTCTGTACAAGACCAGCAACGGCGTGGCCGCTCTGGTCTATGTGGAGGCCACCGAGGTGAAGTCCGGCATCACCAGCGCCAAGGATCTGGTCTACATCCTGGACAAGGTTCCCACCCAGACCAAGGACGGCGATGACATCGTGTTCACCTTCAACGCCATCGTGGACGGCCAGGTGACCACCATCGCCACCAAGAACAACACCGCGACCACCGGTGTGGTGGATGTGATCAACGCCGGCGACAAGGGCCTGTACTACATCAGCGCCTATGACGGCGGCTACGTGCAGACCATCGCCAAGCAGGCGGACGAGGCCACTCCCGCTACCGACACCAAGATCGTTATCGAGAGCGTCTCCAACAAGAACGTCTCCTTTGCGGATGATGTTCTGAAGATCGACACCGCCGTGTTCACCTGCGCGGACGACATGGATGTCTACACCATCACCGCTAAGGGCGAGGCGACCATCGCCAGCGCCAGCGACCTGACTGTGGACAACACCACCGCCACCTATACCCTGGTCCTGGATACCAGCAGCACCACTGCGTATGTGACTGCTGTCTACGTCCAGAAGTGATCCCTGCGGCATCATAAGCTGCAAAAAGCCGGCGCCCCGATCGGGGCGCCGGCTTTTCCTCACCCGATGGCGAGATAGTGATAGGTTTTGCCGCTGACATTGTACTGGCTGCCCGCCTGGCCGGACTGGCCGGCGCTGTACCAGGTCAGCGTGTTCCCGGCCCATGACAGGACACAGTAGTCCCCCCGGTAGCTGTAGCCGCTCCAGCAGCTGCACGCCTGTTCCGCCCCGTACACCGCCGTCATGGGGAAATACAGTTTTCCTTGGTCACCGATATCCGAGGGCGAGATCAGCACCAGCTTGGGCTGAAAAGAAAATGTCAGGGAGCAGGGGCTGTCCGCCCCATAGGTCCCGTCCCCGGTGTAGCTCCCGCTCTCCACCTTCGGGATCGTCCCCAGCGCCGCGTCGATTTTTTCGTGCGCGTCGTTGAATTCCGTCCTCAAAAATGCGTCGTCAGCTGCCCAGATGGGCAGCTGATAGTTTTCTGTGTAGTTTGTCGCCATGATATGTCCTCCTTATGTTATCTTTTCCCACCCGCCACCCTTTTTTGGTATAGGGGGTTTCACCCCCTATGACCCCCGGCGGGCAAGAGGGAAGCGTCCCCAGCCTCACCGTAGGGGCCGGCGCCTCGCCGGCCCTGCGGGTGGATGATATCCGCCCCTACAAAAGCCGGCGGGGGCAAGCCCCCGCCCTACATATTGCGGATTCGCCGAAGCGTGTCGGATGCCGGAGCCGTCCCCCGCCGGGCGGCCACACGGGGCCGCCTCTACACATGGGGCGGGAATGGCTCGGGAAGTGTACGTTTCCATCCAACTATTCCCAAAAATCATCCCCCAGCGCGCAAAAAAGAGGGCAGGGTGTACTGACTCGTACACCCTGCCCTTTTTTGTTTCAGGCTTGGTATTTGGTTCTCAGTCCTCCACCAGGGCCTTGGCCTCCTCGATGGCCTTCTGCTGGGCCGCGGGGGGGCAGTCCTCGTAGCGGATGAAGTGGAAGGTGAAGGCGCCCCGGGACTGGGTCATGGCGCGCAGGTCGATGGCATAGGTGGTCATCTCGGCCATGGGGACCTCGGCCTCGATGACCTGGTCGCCGTCGCCGGTGGGGGTCATGCCCATGACGCGGCCGCGGCGCTTGTTCAGGTCGCCGATGACGTCGCCCATGTAGCTGTCGGGCACGGTGACCTTCAGCTCGCCCACCGGCTCCATGAGCACGGGGTTGGCCTCGGGCAGGGCGGCCTTATAGGCCAGCTGGGCGGCGGTCTTGAAGGCGATCTCGGAGGAGTCCACCGGGTGGTAGGAGCCGTCGTACAGCACGGCCTTCAGGTTCACCACGGGGTAACCCGCCAGCACGCCGTGCTGGCACGCCTCCCGCAGGCCCTTCTCCACGGCGGGGAAGAAGTTTTTGGGCACGGAGCCGCCGAAGACCTCCTCCTCGAAGACCATCTCCTCCTGGTCGGGGTTGGGCTCGAAGCGGATCCACACGTCGCCGAACTGGCCGGAGCCGCCGGTCTGCTTCTTGTGCCGGCCCTGCTTCTGGACGGTCTTGCGGATCTTCTCGCGGTAGGGCACCCGGGGAGTGTCCAGGGCGGCCTCCACGCCGAAGCGGGTCTTCAGCTTGGACACCAGCACGTCGATCTGGATGTCGCCGGCGCCGCTGACCACCATCTGGTGGGTCTCCGGGTCGTTGACCACGGTGAAGGTGGGGTCCTCCTCGTTGAGGCGGGTGAGGCCGGCGGCGATCTTGTCCTCCTGGCCCCGGGTCTTGGGGGCGATGGCCCGGGAGTAGCAGGGCTCAGCGAAGGGCAGGGGGTCCAGGGCGATGACCTTCCGGGGGTCGCACAGGGTGTCCCCGGTCTTCAGCTTGTCCATCTTGCCGATGGCGCCGATGTCGCCGCAGGTGAGCTCCTTGACCTCCTCGGCCTTCTTGCCCTTCATGGTGTACAGGCGGCCCAGCTTCTCCTGGGCGCCGGTGCGGGCGTTCACCAGGGTCATGTCCGGGGTGAGGCTGCCCGAGAGGACCTTCACACAGGAGTACTTGCCGTACTGGTCGGAGATGGTCTTGAACACGAAGGCGGCGGGGGCGGCGCCGGGGGCCACCACGAACTCGGCGGGGTCGCCGTTCTCATCGGTGCCCATCTCCAGGTTGCCCTCGGTGGGGTCGGGGAGCAGGGAGACGATGGCGTTGAGCAGGGCGGTGTTGCCCAGGCCGGTGATGGCGCTGCCGCAGAAGACGGGGACCACCGAGCGGTCCCGCACGCCGGCCTTCAGGCCCTGGATCATCTCGGCATAGGTGAAGTCCTCGCCGGAGAAGTACTTGTCCATGAACTCCTCGCTGGTCTCGGCCACCGACTCCTTCAGGGCCTCGTAGAGCTCCTTGACCACGTCCTCCTTGTCCTCGGGGACGGGGATCTCCACGGCGTGGCCCTTGCCCTTGTCCACGCCGTAGGCCCGCTTGTTCAGCACGTCCACGATGCCGATGACCTTCTTATTCTCGTCCCAGATGGGGACCACCAGGGGGGCGATGGTCTTGCCGAACTTGTCCCGCAGGGCGTTGAAGGCGGCGTTGAAGTCGCCGTTCTCCTCGTCGGTCTTGGAGATGTAGATGATGCAGGGCAGCCGCCGGCGCTCCAGGTACTTCCAGGCCCGCTCGGTGCCCACGCTCATGCCGCCCTTGGCGGCGCAGACCATGATGCCGGCCTCGGCCACCCGCAGGCACTCCACCACCTCGCCCACGAAGTCGAAGTTGCCCGGGGTGTCCAGCAGGTTGATCTTGCAGCCGTTGTACTCGATGGGGGCGATGGCCGCCGAGATGGAGATCTGGCGCTTGACCTCCTCGGGGTCATAGTCGCACACGGTGTTCCCGTCCGCGGGCTTGCCCATCCGGTCGGTCCCGCCGGTCATATATAACAGGCTCTCAGCCAGAGAAGTCTTTCCGTTGCCACCGTGGCCCAACAGGCAGACGTTGCGGATGTTCTGTACAGAATAGCTCATTTTCAACGATCCTCCTCAAAGAGATGTTTGCCAAACACAGGGCCGGGGGCCATGGGTCGGGCGGGACTCGCTGTTAGTCATTATATAACAGATTCCTTTGGCTGACAACTGATATTTTGATTTAATTGCCTAATTTTTTCGCCGCGAAGAAAAACGGGCGGAAAAAGGCCCCGGCCCGCCGTCAGGCGGGCCGGGGCCTTTTGTGCTTTACCGGCTCAGCATGTCGTCGAAGCCGGCGCTGTCGGGGGCGGACTCCCCCCGCCAGATGACGGCGCTGCCGTCCAGGGGGACGGCGTAGCGGTACCAGTCGGCGTCCTGGGCGCTCTGCCCCTCCCAGGTCCAGCGGAAGAGGTAGTAGTCCCCGTTGTCCGAACGGCCCAGGTACTCCACCACGCTCTCGTCCACCACGGTATCCCCGTCGGTGAGGGTGATGGCGCAGGACTCCGCCCCCATGGTCAGGGTGCGGTCATAGCCGCTGTCGGCGGACACCCGGTCCACCACCAGCTCCAGCGCCCCGGTGACGGTGAGGGCGGCGCTCTCCGCCGCCGGTTCCGCGCTGAGGCCGCCGGCGGTCTCCGGCGCCGCCTCCTGGGGGATGACGGCGTCGGGCGCGCTGCCCCCGCCCATCTCGCCCTCCCGGCCGGCGGGCTGGCCGCTGGACCGGACGGCCGGGTCTCCGACGGAGAACTGAGCCGTGTTGGGCTGGCCGGCGGTCAGGCCGTCCGCTCCGGTGAGCCGGGGCAGGGCGGCGGCCCCCACCACCAGCACCAGGGCGGCGGCCAGGGCGCCCCAGCGCTTCCAGGGCAGGGAGCGGCTCCCCCGGGCGGCGGGGCTGCGGCGGGGCTCGGCGGCCACCGCGGCCATCACCCGGCTTTTCAGTTCGGCGGGGGGCTCGGCGTTGAGCTCCTCCAGCGCCCGGTCCTGGGCCCGGAGCTCCTCCAGCAGGGCCCGGCAGCGGGGGCATTGGGCCAGATGGGCGTCCAGGGCGGCCCGCTCCTCCCCGGTCAATTCATCGTCCAGGGCGGCGCTGAGCAGCGGAGTGTAGTCCTCGCAGTTCATGGCTGGCCGCCTCCTTTCCTGTCTTCTGACTCCATAGACGAAAGAAATCCGGAAAAGTTCCCGTCCTCCGCCAGAAGTTTTTTCAGCGCCAGCCGCCCCCGGGCCAGCCGGGACTTCACCGTCCCCGGCGTCAGGTCCAGCAGGGCCGCGATCTCCTCATAGCTCAGCCCGTCCGCCGCCCGCATCTCCAGCACCTCCCGGTGCTGGGGGGACAGGGCGTCCAGCGCCCGGCGCAGGGCGGCCGCCCGCTCCCGGCGCTCCAGGGCCTCCTGCGGCCCGGGGGCGGGGTCGGCGGGCTCGGGGGGGGCGGCGTCCCCCTCGGCGTCCAGGGAGAGGACCTCTCCCGCCCGCCGTTCCCGGCGCAGGTGGTCGATGGCGGCGTTGGACGTCAGCCGGTAGATCCAGGTGGCGAAGGTGCTCTCCCCCTTGAAGAAGTCCAGCCCCCGCCAGGCGTTGAGGAAGGCCTCCTGGACCACCTCCTCGGCGTCCTCCGGCCTGCCCGTCATCCGCAGGGCCAGGTTGTACACCCGCCGCTGGTTGTCTTCCACAAGCTGGGCGAAGGCGCTCTCGTCCCCCGCTCTGGCCCGGGAGACCAGCTCCTGTTCCGTCATGCGACCACCACCTTTCGTCAGATCGAAGCGTGAAGGGCCCCGCTTGGTATGGCCTTATCTCTTCCCTCTTTACTCTCTCAACACAGGTCCCGCTTGATCCCGGCCGTCACCTTATAGACGTCCTGCAGGGTGGTCAGGCGGCTGATCTGCTCCTTGTAGTAGCCCGCGTGGGGGACCCCCTTCAGGTACCAGGCGTACTGCTTCCGGGCCTCCAGGCAGGCGATCTTCTCCCCCTTCTGGGCGGCGGCCATCTCGAACTGCCGCACGGCGGCGTCGCACCGCTCCGACAGCGGGGGCATGGGGGGGATGGGCCGGCCCTCCAGGGCGGCCAGGCACTGGGCGAAGATCCACGGGTTGCCGAACACCCCCCGGCCAATCATGACCATGTCCGCCCCGGTATACCGCAGGATCCGGGGGGCGTCCTCCCCCTTGAACACGTCGCCGTTGGCGATGACCGGGATCTTCACCGCCCGCTTGACCTCCCGGATCCAGTCCCAGTTGGCCCGGCCGGCGTACATCTGGGTCCGGGTGCGGCCGTGGACGGCCACGGCGGCCGCCCCGGCCTGCTCCATGGCCCGGGCGAACTCCACGCAGTTGATGGACCCCTTGTCCCAGCCCAGCCGGAACTTCACCGTCACCGGGCATTTGGCCCCCCGGATCACCGCCTCCAGCACCTTCACCGCCTTGTCCGGGTCCCGCATGAGACCGGAGCCGTCTCCCGAGTTGGCGATCTTGGGCACCGGGCAGCCCATGTTGATGTCGATGAGGTCGGCCCCGGACACCTCATGGGCGATGGCCGCCCCCTCCTCCATGCACACCGGGTCGCTGCCGAAGATCTGGGCGGCGGCGGGGTGCTCGTCCTCCCCCATCTGAAGCAGGGGGATGGTCTTCTTGTCCTGATAGCACAGGGCCTTGGCGCTGACCATCTCGGTGCAGGTGAGCCCCGCCCCCTGCTCCCGGCAGATGGTGCGGAAGGCCAGGTCGGTGACCCCCGCCATGGGGCCCAGGGCCAGCCGGTTGGGGATGTCCACCCCTCCGATGTCCACCACGGGGACCGCCTCCTCTCCAAAGTCTGGTGAATATATATTTTACCACGGATGGCCCTCGGTTGACAAGTGGGCGGACGGACGGCTATAATGGGAGAAGATTTCTGCCGGGAGGGATGTCCCATGACACTGGACCAGCTTCGGCTGCGCCTGACGGGCCTGTCCGCCTACCGCCCCCTGCTGGAGGCGGCGGAGCTGCGGACCTGTCTGGACCTGCTGGATGCCATCGGCCGCCGGGAGGGCGAGCGGGCTGCCGCCCGCTACGCCGACCTGTTCTGCCTGCTGCGTCAGGGGGGCTGGCCCAGCCTCGGGGCGTGGACGCTGGACCAGCTGCGCTACCGGGAGACCCCCTATCCCATCCTGCTGGCCGAGCGCCGGGAGGACGAGGCCCTGGCCCGGGCCGCCCGGAGCGATGTGGAGGTCCTGTCCGCCCTGTGCCGGCTGTCCTGCGACGAGCTCGTCGCCGCCGTGGCCGCCCTGCTCCCCGGGGAGGAATACGCCCCGCTGGTGGCCTCGCTGCCCCGGTGGGAGAGCGCCGCTCCCTTCGACTTCGACGGCCTCACCGCCTTCTACCGGGCCAACGGCGCCGGGATGTACGCCCGCTACCGGGCTTTCCTGTGGCAGGACGGCCGGCTCGCCCCGGTGGCCGACCCCGACTGTCCCCGGCCGGACGAGCTGTTCGGCTATGAGCTCCAGCGGCGGCAGGTCATCGAGAACACCCGCTCCATGCTGGAGGGCAACCTGGTGAACAACGTGCTGCTCTACGGCAACAGCGGCACCGGCAAGTCGGCCACCGTCAAGTCCCTGCTGGCCGTCCCCGGCTTTGACGACCTGCGCCTCATCGAGGTGGACAAGAGCGGCCTGGCCCAGCTGCCCCAGCTCATCCGGAGCCTGGCGGGCAAGCGGCACAAGTTCGTCCTCTTCATCGACGACCTGGCCTTTGACCAGGACGACCGCACCTACTCCGCCCTCAAGACCATCCTGGAGGGCGGCCTGGAGCGCCGGCCCGCCAACGTGGCCATCTACGCCACGTCCAACCGCCGCCATCTGGTGCGGCAGACCTTCTCTGACCGGGCGGGGGACGAGGTGGACGCCAGCGAGACCATCGAGGAGAAGACCTCTCTGGCCGACCGCTTCGGCCTGCGCATCCCCTACCTCTCCCTGGACAAGGGGGAGTACCTGGCCATGGTGGACCGGCTGGCGGAGCAGGCCGGCGTCGTCCTGGACGCCGAGCAGCTCCACCGCCGCGCCATGCAGTGGGAGCTGCGCCACCACGGCCGCACCCCCCGCACCGCCCGGCAGTTCATCGCCAGCCTGGCCTCGGACCAGGAGAGAGAAAAGGAGCGTTGACCATGATCCGTCTTGCCGTTCAGGCCGACATCCCCCAGGTGTCCGCCATCTATGAGGAGATCCTCGCCAACGAGGAGCAGACCCAGAGCTATACCAACTGGGTCCGGGGGGTCTATCCCACCGCGGAGACCGCCCGGAACGCCCTGAAAGAGGGCTGGCTCTACGTGCTGGAGGAGGACGGCCTCATCCAGGCCACCGCCATCCTCAACCACGTCCAGCTGCCCGAGTACAAGGACATCCCCTGGCAGTATCCCGGCGAAGGGGACGGGGTGCTGGTCATCCACACTCTGTGCGTCCCCCCGTCCCGCTCGGGCCGGGGCCTGGCCCGGCGGTTCGTGGCCTTCGCCGAGGAGCTGGCCGCTCGGCAGGGCTGCGCCGCCCTGCGCCTGGACACCTACGAGGGCAACATCCCCGCCGCCAGCCTGTACACCAAGCTGGGCTGGCGCTACGCCGGCAGCGCCCACTTTCTCTTCCAGGGCGCCATCCCCGAGGTGCTCAAGTGCTTTGAGAAGCCGGTCCCCCCCAAGAAGTGAAAAATCCAGCACCCCCAAGGCGGCCTACAGGGCCGCCTTTTTCTTTGCCGGGCAGCGCGGCCCGGCCCACCCGCCCAGACCGTTCTTCTCCGCGTAGGACGGGACGACCTCGGCGCGCCGGCGAGGGGCGGCCCTACGGCAAAACCGGCAACGCCCCGGGTACACTTTCCACGCCCCAATGACTACCCACGCAAGGCGCCGCGTCGTCGGGAACAGACGGTCCTTCGCCTGCCCACGGGCGGCAGCAGGCGGGACCGGGCCGCGTCGGCTCACGGAGCGCCGGATTCGATGGCAGTCAAGCCATAGGTCTTGATGGGAAGGGGATTTTCAAGGACCATGGGTCCTTGAACCGGCGGACTGGAAAATACCGTG
>CALXCP010000041.1 GCA_944386845.1 uncultured Oscillospiraceae bacterium
GGGCCGACGGGGAGGAGCTGCGGACCCGGTACGCCGTGCCCGGCGCCTTCGACGGCCTGTCCCGCATCGTGGAGCGAGAACTGAAAGAGGGAGAATGAGAGATGGCAAAGCTGTATTTCCGCTATGGCGTCATGGGGTCCAGCAAGTCGGCCAACGCGCTGATGGTGCGCTACAACTACGAGGAACGGGGCCAGCGGGCCCTGATGGTGAAGCCCGCGGTGGACAAGCGGGACGGGGAGCGCGTCGTGGGCTCCCGCATCGGGCTGACCTACCCCTGCATCTGGTTCGAGGAGCTGGAGCAGATGGCGGCGGAGGAGGTCCGGAGCTATCAGTGCGTCATCGTGGACGAGGCCCAGTTCCTCACCCGGGCGCAGGTGGAGTTCCTCACCCACATCGTGGACGAGCTGAACGTGCCGGTGATCTGCTACGGCCTGCGGGCCGACTTCAAGGGGGACCTGTTCCCCGGGTCCCAGGCCCTGCTGGCCTGGGCGGACATCATCGAGGAGGTCAAGACCATCTGCTGGTGCGGCAAGAAGGCCACCTGCAACGCCCGCTTCGACGAGAACGGCGTGGTCCTCAAGGAGGGGGAGCAGGTGGTGCTGGGGGCCAACGACCGGTACATCGGTCTGTGCCGCCGGCACTGGAAGGCGGGGGACCTGGGCCCCGACTGGCGCGCCGAGCCCGCCGCCCGGGGGGAGTGAGCCGGTGAGGTGTGCCATCTGCCCCCGCCGGTGCGGGGCGGAGCGGACCGGGGCCGCCGGGGGCGGCCTGTGCGGGATGCCCGCCCTGCCGGTGGTGGCCCGGGCCGCCCTTCACCGCTGGGAGGAGCCCCCCATCTCGGGCACCCGGGGGGCGGGGACGGTGTTCTTCTCGGGGTGCAGCCTGCGGTGCGTCTTCTGCCAGAACGACGAGATCAGCCGCGGCGGTCATGGCAGGCCGGTGACGGTGGAGCGGCTGCGGGAGATCTTCCGGGAGCTCATCGACCAGGGGGCCCACAACATCGACCTGGTCACCCCCACCCACTTCGCCCCCGCCATCCGGGCGGCGCTGGAGGAGCCCCTGCCGGTGCCGGTGGTGTGGAACAGCGGCGGCTATGAGCTGCCCGAGACCCTGCGGACCCTGGAGGGGAAGGTAGACGTCTGGCTGCCCGACCTGAAGTACCTGGACCGGGAGGCGGCGGCCCGCTACTCCGGGGCGGCGGACTACCCCGAACGGGCCACGGCGGCCATCCTGGAGATGTACCGGCAGGCGGGGCCCCTAATGGAGGAGGACGGCCTGCTGCGCCGGGGGGTGGTCATCCGGCACCTGCTGCTGCCCGGCGGGCTGGCCCGGGCCAAGCAGGTGATGGACTGGGTGGCCGGGCAGTTTCCCCCGGGGGCGGTCTATTTCTCCCTCATGGGGCAGTATACCCCCTATGGCCGGGCGGCGGACTATCCCGAGATAAACCGGACGCTCCGCCGGGCGGAGCTCCGGGCGGCCCGGGAGTACATGGCCAACCTCGGCCTGGCCGGCTTCGTCCAGGATCTGGACAGCGTGGGCCGGGAGTACACCCCGGCCTTCGACCTGACGGGCGTATGACAGCGGGACCGGCGAAAACCGCCGGTCCCGCTGTTTTTCCCCCTCCTGGGCGCTGGGCCATCTTCATGTTTCGCGCCTGCGTCCCCGCCGCAGGGCGGCGGTGACGCAGACCAGGGCGGCCAGGGCCGCGATGAGGGCGCCGGCCCAGACCAACCGGAACAGGGACACCGGCAGCTCCGCCTGGTACAGCAGGACGGACAGCGGCCCCTCCCCCAGCAGGGCGGCCAGCCACACCGCCCAGCCCGCCGCCGTCAGGACGACGCCTCCCCGGGCGGGGGCCAGCGTCTTGTGCCGGAAGGCCCGGGCGGTGGCGAAGATGAGCAGGGCGGCTGCCAGCACCAGAGCCCAGGCCAGCGCCGCGTAGAACACATAGGTGGGCCCCCAGGTCAGCGAGCGCAGGGTGGACAGGGCGGCGGTCCAGCGGATCCCGGTGCCATAGGACAGGTATCCCCCCACCAGCAGGTATGCCACCCAGCCGCACCACAGCCCCGGATGCCATCTCACCGCCAGGCAGATGACCCCGCACAGCAGGAAGGGCGAGGCCAGCACCAGCCCCTCCAGCGGCCCGCCCAGCAGGGTGCACAGGATGACCGTCAGCCCGCCCAGGCACAGCAGGGCGATGCCCGCCGCGCACCGGACGGGGAAGACCGCCGGGCCGGGGGCGGGGGCGGCCGGGGCCGGGGGCTCCCGCCCCGCCGCCAGGTAGTCCAGGCTCACCTGGAACAGCTCGGCCAGCCGGACCAGCTTGTCCAGGTCGGGCACCGAGGCGTCGGTCTCCCACTTGCTCACCGACTGCCGGGAGACCTCCAGCAGGTCGGCCAGCTCCCCCTGGGACAGCCGCTTTTCCGTCCGAAGGCGGCAGATGCGGACGCCCAGCGTCTCGTTGTTGGTGTGCTCCACGGTCCTCTCCTCCTCACAGATCTTTTCACATGCTCCCTTATGGGCCGGCGGTCCGGCCCCGGCTTTCGGCTCCAGTATACCCGTCCGGCCGCCCTCTGTCCACCAAGCGGGCTTGGAAATTCGGCAACCGGCGGTTGCACCCGCGCGTTTCCCCTTCGCAGAGCCGCCCGCGGCGGGCGCATGGGGACGCGTCGGAAGATCCGGAGACGACCGGTTCGGCGCTGGAAACATTTTTCCAATTCTTGCTTTGACGGGAGCATAAAAATTTGTTATAATGAGGTCATCCAAGCTTCAGATCCGCTTCGGGCGGAGAAAGGAGGTCCCCTTGTTACGGTTTGAACATGTCTCCCTGTCCTACGGTGCCCAGAAGATCATCGACGACATCTCCTTTGAGATCCAGGAGGGGCAGATGGCCGTCCTCATCGGGCCGTCTGGCTGCGGCAAGACCACCACGCTGAAGATGATCAACCGGCTCATCGAGCCCTCCGCCGGCAAGATCTTCATCAACGGCGAGGACATCACCGCCCAGGACAAGGTGGAGCTGCGCCGGCACATCGGCTATGTCATCCAGCAGATCGGCCTGTTCCCCAACATGACGGTGGCCCAGAACATCTGCGTGGTGCCCAACCTGCTGAAGTGGTCCAAGGAGGAGTGCGACCGCATCGTGCATCAGCTGCTGGAGCTGGTGAACATGCCCTATGAGCAGTACGCCCACAAGTACCCCTCGGAGCTCTCCGGCGGGCAGCAGCAGCGCATCGGCATCCTCCGGGCCCTGGCCGCCTCCCCACCCATCGTCCTCATGGACGAGCCCTTCTCCGCTCTGGACCCCATGACCCGGCGGAGCCTGCAGCAGGAGGTGCGCTCCCTGCAGCAGAAGCTGAACAAGACTTTCGTCTTCGTCACCCACGACATGGAGGAGGCGCTGGATCTGGCCGACGTGATCATCTTCATGAACCAGGGAAAGATCGTCCAGATGGCCCCGCCGGAGGAGATGCTGGAGCACCCCGCCAGCGGCCAGATCCAGGACTTCCTGGGCAAGTTCATCCAGGCCGCGTCCCCCAAGGGGCTCACCGCCGCCGACTTCATGCGCTCCGGGGTGTACACCGTCCCGGCCAGCCGGGGCATCAACGAGTGCGTCAGCATGATGCAGCGGCGCAACGTGGACACCCTCATCGTGGTGGACGACGCCAAGCGCTACCAGGGCACCGTCTCCATCGCCGATATCCGCCTCACCGGCCACGTGGTCAGGACCATCGACCCCCTCATCCGGTGCAACACCCCCACCGTCCACGGCGGGGACAACGCCAAGGACTGCTTCGACCTGCTCATCAGCAGCGGGGCCCCCTATCTGGTGGTGCTGGACGGAGAGGAGCGGGTGCTGGGCATCATCACCAAGACCAGCATGGCCTCCGCCATGGCGGAACAGCTTTGGGGGTGAGGGCATGACCATTCAGGACCTCCCCCAGGCCCTCTGGGAGCACCTCACCTTCACCGTGGTCTCGGTGGCCGCCGGCTTCCTGCTGGGTCTCGTGCTGGGCATACTCCTCTCCCGCAAGCCCGCCCTGTCCGGGGTGGTGCTGCCCGTGCTGTCCATCTTCAACACCATCCCGGGCATCGTGTTCATCGGCCTGCTGTTCCTGGCCTGGGGCTCCCACCTGGCCACCGTGCTGGTGGCCCTGGGCATCTACGCCACCTTCCCGGTGCTGAAAAACACCTACGCCGGGCTCATCTCGGTGGACCAGCAGTACATCGAGGCGGCCCGGGGCTGCGGCATGAGCCCGGCGCAGTGCCTGTTCCGGGTGGAGCTGCCCCTGGCCCTGCCCACCGTCATCGGCGGGCTGCGCATGTCCACCGTGTACACCGTGAGCTGGGCGGTGCTGGCCTCCATGATCGGGCTGGGGGGGCTGGGCACCTTCATCTACGCGGGGCTGAGCTCCAACGACAACGGGCTCATCCTGCTGGGGGCCATCCCCGCCGCCCTGCTGGCCTTCGTGCTGGGCTCGCTGGTGGACCTGCTCCAGCGGCACGTGGTCCCCAAGGGGATGCGGAAGGCGGGTGAGCGCGCATGACGGCCGCCGTCATCCTCACCCACCTGGCCCTGGTGGTGGCCGCCCTGGTGTTCGCCGTGGCGGCGGGCGTCCCCCTCGGGGTGGTGTGCCACTTCTACCCCGGCGCGCGGCGGGTCATCCTCCGGGTGGTGGACTTCATCCAGACCACCCCCGCCCTGGCCCTGCTGGGCTTCATCATGATCACCCCCCTCGGGGCGGGCAAGCCCACCGTCATCGTGGGCCTGGCCCTGTACTCCCTGCTGCCCATCGTGCGCAACACCTGCCTCGGGCTGGACCAGGTGCCCGCCTATCTGGTGGAGGCGGGCCGGGGCATGGGCATGACCCGGCGCTACCGCCTGTTCCACGTGGAGATGCCCCTGGCCGCCCCCATCATCTTCACCGGCATCCGCATCGCGGCGGTGAACGCCATCGGCACGGCGGTGTTCGCCTCCTTCGTGGGGGGCGGCGGACTGGGCAGCTTCCTCACCACCGCCATCCGGCAGCGGGACATGGCCACCATCTTCCTGGGCACCGGGGTGCTCATGGCCATGGCCCTGATCCTGGACCTGATCATGGCGCTGGCCGAGCGGTATCTCAACGACCGCTCCAGCCGCCGCTCCGCCGCCGCCCGGCGCTTCGCCCGGGCGGGGGGCGCCCTGGGCTGCCTGGCCGCTCTGGTGCTGTGCGTGTACGCCTTTCTCCCCGCCGGCAGCAGCGGCCTGGTCCTCTACCAGGGCGAGTTCTCCGAGGTGCAGCTGGTCAACAGCATGGTCAAGCAGCTGGTGGAGGACCGCCACCCCGGCCTGACGGTGACCATCAAGGACCAGATGACCGCCAAAAACAACTTCACCGAGCTGGCCGGGGAGGGCCACTCCTGCGACCTGATGTACACCTGGGACGGCACCCTGCTCACCACCATCCTGGGCCTGGACACCACCGACATCCCGGAGGGGATGACCCTCTACGACTTCGTCCAGGAGCGGATGACCGGGCAGTACGGCCTGCGGATGCTGGGCAAGATCGGGGTGAACAACACCTATGCCATCGGGGTCACCCAGGAGGTGGTGGACCGGTACCACCCGGAGACCATCAGCGACCTGGTCCCCATCGCCGGGGAGCTGCGCTTCGGCGCCGAGCAGGACTTCTTCACCGCCGCCGGCAGCATGAAGTACGAGCCCTTCGTGGCCTACTACGGCCTGGACTTCAAAGAGGCCATCCACGTGGACATCATGATGAAGTACACCATGGTGGAGGAGGGGGCCTATGAGGTCATGGTGGTCTACGCCACCGACGGCCTCAACCGCCGGGCCAACCTCACCGTGCTGGAGGACGACCGGCACTTCTTCCCCGACTACTACGGCACCATCCTGGTCCGAGAGGACGTGTTCGAGCGCTTCGCCGACGAGGCCCCCGGCCTGGAGGACACCCTGACGCTGCTCAACGGCCGCTTCACCGACGAGCTGATGAGCGAGCTGACCTACCGGGTGGACGTGGAGGGCCGGGCGGTGGACGACGTGGCCCGGGAGTTCCTGCTGGAGCAGGGGCTGCTGGGGCCGGACGGCGCAGCGGGATAAAGGAAAGAGGAAAGGGTCCCCGTTCGGGGGCCCTTTTCCCATGCCTGGAGCGCCGCGGACGCATCCGCCCGGGCCGCAGGGGGCATGATACCGGCAGAGGCGCCGGAGATGCGCCGAAGACGACGACAGGAGGGACGCCCATGTGTACAGCGATCGACTATACCGCCGGGGACCACTACTTCGGCCGGAACCTGGATCTGGACCGCTCCTGCGGGGAGACCGTCACCATCACCCCCCGCCGTTACCCCTTCCGGTTCCGCCGGGCGGGGACGCTGGAGGAGCACTACGCCCTGATCGGCATGGCCCTGGTGGCGGAGAACTATCCCCTCTACTATGACGCGACCAATGAAAAGGGCCTTTCCATGGCGGGGCTGAATTTTCCCGCCAGCGCCCGCTACGGGCCCGGGCGGGAGGGAGGGGACGACATCTCCCCCTTCGAGCTCATCCCCTGGCTGCTGGGACAGTGCGCCGACCTGGCCCAGGCCAGGGAGCTGCTCTCCCGCGTCCACCTGGCGGACATCCCCTTCAGCGGGAAGCTGCCCCTCGCGCCCCTGCACTGGCTCATCGCCGACCGGACCGGCGCCCTCGTGGCGGAGCCCGTGGAGGGCGGCCTGCGCCTCTGCGAGGACCCCGTGGGGGTGCTCACCAACGAGCCCCCCTTCGACTACCACCTGCTCCGCCTCCGGGACCACATGCAGCTCACCCGGGAGGCCCCCCGCAGCGCCTTCGCCCAGGGGCTGGCGCTGGAGCCCTACTGCCTGGGCATGGGGGCGGTGGGCCTGCCGGGGGACCTGTCCTCCGCCTCCCGGTTCGTGCGGGCGGCCTTCACCAAGCTCAACTCGGTCTCCGGTCCCACGGAGGGGGAGCGGGTGGGCCAGTTCTTCCACATCCTGGGCTCTGTGGCCCAGACCCGTGGCTGCGCCCGGGCGGGGGAGGGGGGCTGGGAGATCACCGTCTACTCCTCCTGCTGCAACACTGACCGGGGGATCTACTACTACACCACCTATGGGGACCGCCGCATCTCCGCGGTGGCCCTGCGGCGGGAGGACCTGGACGGCGGGGAGCTGGTCAGCTATCCGCTGGCGGGGGAGGAGGACATCCGCTTCCAGAACTGAGCGGCGGCCGGGACGAGAAAAGCGCCGAAGGGGATGCCCCCTCCGGCGCTTCACGTTTTGCCTCAGATGTCCTCCGCCACGCAGACCTCCCGGCGGACCCGCTCGATGTACTCCAGATAGAGCTTGATGTCGTACAGCTCAGACAGCCTGTCCGCCGTCATCATCTCCTCCGTCCTGCCGGTGGTCAGGTGGCCCGCCCGGTCGAGTATGGCCACCGTGTCCTGGAGCAGGATGGCGTGGTTGGGGTCATGGGTGGTGACGATCACGCCGAATCCCCGCTGGGCCAGCCGCTTGATGAGCCGCACCGCCCGGAGCTGGTTGCCGTAGTCCAGGTGGGCGGTGGGCTCGTCCAGAAGGATGAGCTCGGGCTCCTGCACCATCACCCGGGCGATGGTGACCAGCTGCCGCTCGCCCCCTGAGATCTCGGTGTAGCTCTTGTTCCGCAGGTGGTAGATGTTCAGCTCGTTGAGCACCTTGTCCACCTTTTCATAGTCCTCCCGCCGGGGGTTGGAGACCAGGCCGATGTACGGCGTGCGGCCCATGACGGCGAAATCCCTGACGGTGTACGCGTAGGCGGCGATGTGGACCTGGGGCACGTAGCCGATGACCTTGGCTACGTCCTTCTGCTTCATGGAGCGCATGGAAACGCCGTTGAGAAGGATGTCGCCGCCGTTGGGGACGAACAGGTTGGCCAGGCAGTTCAGCAGGGTGCTTTTCCCCGCCCCGTTCCGCCCCAGGATCGTAAAGACGCGGCCCTTGTCCAGGGAGAAGCTCACGTGCTCGAAGATCGTCCTGCCGGAGCTGTAGCTGAACTCCAGGTCTTTCACTTCCAGGATCATCGCATACTCATCCTTTGCCTGTAAAGCAGATAGAAGTAGAAGGGCGCGCCGATCAGGCCGGTGACGATGCTCACCGGGATCTCCGCGCTGGAGATGGACCGGCACAGCGTGTCCACGATCACCATGAAGATGGCCCCCAGCACCAGCGAGAAGGGCAGCGTCTTCCGGTTGTCGGGCCCCACCACCATCCGGGCCAGGTGCGGCACCACCAGCCCCACCCAGCCGATGGTGCCCGACACGCACACGCAGCTGGCCGTGACCAGCGTGGAGCAGAGGATGATGACCAGCTGGGTGGCCGACACGTTCACCCCCAGCGTCTTGGCCTCGTTCTCCCCCAGGGAGAGCACGTTCAGCCGGTACCGGATGAGCACCAGCACGGCGCCCGCCACCAGGGTCACCGGGGCCACGCTGAGGATCTCGGCGGCGCCGGCCTTGCTGAAGGACCCCATGGTCCAGTACGTCATGTCGGCCAGCACCGTCTCGTCGGCGGTATAGCTCATGGCCAGGTAGCGGATGATCCCCAGCACCGAGCTCATGAGGCCGCCCGTGATGATGCCGGCCAGCACCAGCAGCACGGGGGAGTCGTTCTTCATCAGCCGGGGCACGGCGGCCGTGATGAGCACGGCCAGCATGCCGCCGATGAAGGCCCAGCTCTGGGTGACCACGGCGCCCATCCCCAGGAGGATCGACAGGCACGCGCCGATGGAGGCACCCGAGGAGACCCCGAGGATGTCCGGGGACACC
Organism: uncultured Oscillospiraceae bacterium; assembly: GCA_944386845.1. Taxonomy (GTDB): domain Bacteria; phylum Bacillota; class Clostridia; order Oscillospirales; family Oscillospiraceae; genus CALXCT01. Next base: position 8,799 of record CALXCP010000041.1, read on the forward strand.
ATGGGGTTTTTGAACATGCTCTGATAGGCGGCGCCCGACACCGCGAGCCCCGCCCCCACCAGGGCGGCGGTCAGCACCCGGGGGAGGCGCAGCACCATGACCACGCTCTGCATGGTCTTCGTCCAGGTGGGTTCCACGTCAAAGAAGTTGGAGGCCAGGATCTTGACGCAGTTGAACGGCGTGACGCCGTATCTGCCGATGCAGATCGCCGCCAGCATGACAGCCACCAGCAGCGCGACCGCGGCGGCGAGCACGGCCCGGTACTGCCCGTTGCTCAGGTTGGCTCCGCTGAGCTTCCCGGCTCCCTCCGCGTTGACTCTGTCCATTTCCTGCATAAAATCTCTCCGGTCGTGATCCGGGGGCAGCACCGCGGGGGTGCTGCCCCCGGAAAGGGTCAGTCGTCCAGGCCGAGGCCGACGAGGAGGTTGGCGATCTGCGCATCGGTCAGCTCCACGCCTGCGAAGTCGTTGTAGAACTCGTAGGTCAGCTGCTCGATGTCGATGTCGGTGAACTTATCGGGATAGAGGGTCTGCGCCAGCCAGGGGAGCATCAGCGCGCTCTCCATGCCGAAGCGGCACCAGGAGAAGATGCCCATGGGGGCCAGGTAGTACTTGCCCTCCCGGACGGCGGTCACGTCGCTCCAGACCTCGTTGGTGGAGAGGTCCGCATAGGCGTCGGCCTGGTGGATGCCGCCCACGATGATGACGTCGGGGTCGAGGGCCAGGATCTCCTCCTCGGTCAGCTCAGAGGCGTTGGGGTCGGAGGCCAGGGAGCCGAGGTAGGTGGCGCCGCAGATGCTGGTCCAGTCGCCGCAGATGCTGTCGGTGGCGAAGGTGGCCGTCAGGGCGGCGGACATCTGGGCGCTGCAGTAGTACAGGACGGGCTTCTCCTCATCGGGGACGTCGGCCAGCCGCTCGGTGATGGTGGCCTCCCACTCCTCCTGATAGTCGCACCACTTCTGCAGCTTCTCCTGGTACTCGCCGCCCAGGATCTGGCCCAGGGTGGTGAAGGATTCCTTCATGGTGTCATAGTCGGAGAACATCAGGTTCACCGCGGGGACGCCCACCTCCCGGAGCTGGGCCGCCAGCTCGGAGTCGGAGCTGATGTACAGGTCGGGGTCGGCGGCCAGGATGGCCTCCACGTTGGTGTCGATGACGGGGACATCGACGATGTCGGGGTAGACCACCTGCGACCACTCATTGTCGATGGTGGCCTGCATGGTGCCCGTCAGCAGCGGACCGGCGCCGATGAGCAGCATCACCGAGTTGGAGGAGGGCCAGCCGTTGACCACGTGCTCCACGGGCAGAGGGATCGTCACCTCCGCGCCGGACATGTCGGTGACCGTCACGGAGTCCTGGGCGGGCGTCGTCTCCTGGGGCTGCCCGGTGGACTGCCCCGTCTGCTGGGGGTCGTCCCCGGCGGGCTGGCCGCATGCGGCCAGGGACAGGGCCATTGAGAACGCTAGGAACAGTGCGAGAAGCTTTTTCACTCTGATCGTCTCCTTTTCCTTTTTGTCTCAAAGCGCTGGGCGCCTTGGGAGACCAGTCCTGCCGCGGGCCGCGCCCGCGGCCTGTTGCATCTGCAACCGTTACAGGTGCAACCTATCGACAGTATAGCAGGGGCACCATGCTTTGTCAAATCCAATTAGCTTATCTTGCCATAAGAGAACCTTTACCTCTGCGCCCCCGCCGCCCCCCTATTTTTAACAAAAGAGGTGGCGCGGCGAAACGTATCATGGTATAATAACATTGATAAGCGACCCGCGGGGGACGCCCGTGAGCGCATGGTTTTTCGTTTTCAAAGATTATCCGGCACAAAGGCCATGGCCTTTGTGCCGCATGGGCTCCCATGCGGCAAGGAAGCTCTGTCCGCGGCGGAGGCCGGGACATCGTGAAAAGGAGGCGCGTGATGAAACAACGGCTTTTGAGCATCTGCACGGCCCTGGCCCTCTGCCTGGGCTTGCTGCCCGTCACGGCGCTGGCGGATGGTGTAAATGCTCCGAATACTCTTTATGTGGGAGGCACATTGGTTAGTTCTAATTCCGATGGTGGATATTGGACCACGGATGCACAAGGGAAGCTGACTGAATCCACAGCAAACGACAACTGGAATGTCAAATACGAGCCAAGCACCGCCACCCTGACGCTAAAAGGTGCGAAAATTTCAGGAAGTTATCATCAATACAATAATCCATACACTGCCGGGATCTATGCTCAGGGCAGCAGCAATCAACCAGTTACCCTGACCATCGAACTGATTGGCGAGAATACCATCACAGGCACCTTTGGAATTTATGTGAATGCAGAGATAAACGCGTCCAGCTATGGTACAAACGCCACCCTGACTATTATGGGTGAAAACAATGGCAGCCTGGGAGTATCTGGTTCTAATAACGGAATATATGTCAAAAGCGGAACAGGCAACGCCTCCCTGAACATCAAGAATGTCGCTGTCACAAGCAGCACCAATGACAATTATGCCGCCGGCGTCTATGTGATGTCCAGCATGCACGCTACCAGCTCCCCGCAGCTCTCCCTTAAAGTCAACGGCGGCAGCCTGACCGCCAGCGCCAGCGAGGGCAATGATGGGATACAGTTTTATGTGGGATCGTCTGAAGCCACCGGTGCCACCACCAGTCTGACCGTCAGCGATAATGCCATTGTGGACGCCAAAACAGGCGGGATCAAGGCATCTGATCCCAATCCTAACGATCTCAGTGATCAAATCGTTGTTGGTCCCGGTACCGGCACCAGCGGCGGCATCGTCTTTGACGGCAAGAATGGCACCGTGTACGGCGAAGTGACCTTGCAGGAGAATTTGACCATCGGCGAGGGCGAGACCCTGACCGTCCCGGAGGGCTCCTCGCTGAACTGCAATGAAAAACTGACCAACAACGGCACCATTCTCGCCAGCGGCGGCACCGTGTCGGGTCAACTGAAAAACGGCACAACGGTTACGACCCCCAGCATCACCGGCCAGCCGCAGAACAAGAAAGTGACCGCGGGCGAAACCGCCGAGTTCTCTGTTACCGCCACCGCAGGGAGTGAAACCCCGACCTACCAGTGGCAGCAGAGCACAGACAGCGGCAGCAACTGGACGGACATAAGCGGCGCAACCAGCGCCAGCTATACCATAAACAGCACCACTATCAGTATGAGCGGCTACCAATACCGCTGCGTGGTGAAGAGCGCCAGCGGCGTCAGCGTCATCAGCCAAGCCGCCACCCTGACGGTCAACCAAAGTGTTTCACCCACTTCTTACTCCATCTCCGCCTATGTTGCCCCCGCAGGCGCGGGCACCGTGACGGTGAATGGCAGCGGCACCTCAGCCACCGTAACGGCGAACAGCGAAGTCGCCCTCGCTGCCACCGCCAACGATGGCTACCGCTTTACCGGCTGGATGGAAAATGACCGGCAGGTCAGCACCGACGCCACCTACACTTTCAAAGCCACCGGCGACCGCACCCTCACCGCAAAATTTGAAAAGAAAGTCACCGGCGTGACGCTGAACACGGAAACTCTGGAGCTGTTCACCGGCGGCAGCGCGACCCTGACCGCTACGGTAGAGCCCAGCGACGCCGCCAACCAAAATGTGACTTGGCAAAGCGACAATGCCAATGTCGCCACCGTAGAGGGCGGCACCGTCACCGCCGTGAGTGCGGGCACCGCCACCATCACTGTCACCACGGAGGACGGCGCAAAGACCGCCACCTGCACCGTCACCGTCTCCCGGTACAGCTCCGGCGGCGGCAGCTCCAGCAGTTCCACCTCCCTCAGCGACCGGGCCATCGACGACATCCAGGACGCCCGGCCCGGCGACACGGTGGAGATCACCCTGCGCCCCGGCCGCACCACCCTGGAGCGGGAGGTGTTTGAGGAGCTGGCCGGCCAGGACATCACCCTGGAGATCGACGCCGGGGACGGCGTGCTCTGGACGGTCAACGGCCTGGACATCCCGGAGGACACCCGCCTCCACGACCTGGACCTGGACGTGGACCTGGGGGACAGCGGTATTCCCGCCACGGTCCTCAACGCCGTCACCGGCGAAATCGGCACCGTCCAGCTATCCCTGGCCCATGACGGGGAATTTGGCTTTACCATGACCCTCTCCGCCCCGTTAGGCCGAGACAACGCCGATTACTGGGCCAACCTCTACTGGTACAATGAGCGGACGGAGGAGCTGGAGTTCCAGCAGGCCGCCCGGATCGCCAGGGACGGCACGGCGGAGTTCGCCCTGGACCACGCCTCCGACTACGCCATCGTCATCGACGACAGGAGCCACGAGCCGGTGGACCTGCCCTTCAACGACGTGCCGGAGAGCTACTGGGCCTATGACGCCATCCAGTACGTCTACGGCGAGGGCCTGATGGCGGGCACCTCGGACACCACCTTCGAGCCGGACGCCCAGCTCACCCGGGCCATGATGGTCACGGTGCTCTGGGCCATGGAGGGCGGCCCCGTGGTGGACGACCCCCTGCCCTATACCGACGTCCGCGACGGCGACTGGTACGCCGGGGCCGTCCGCTGGGCCGCCGGCGCCGGCGTGGTCAGCGGGGTGGGCGGCGGCCTCTTCGACCCCGACAGCCCCATCACCCGGGAGCAGCTGGCCGTGATGCTCTACGCCTACGCCGTCCGCAGCGGCCTTGACGTCTCCATCGGCGAGGACACCAACATCCTCAGCTATGCCGACGCCTTCGACGTCAGCGACTGGGCCGTCCCCGCCCTGCAGTGGGCCTGCGGCGCCGGCGTCATCGGCGGCAAGCCCGGCGGCGT
>CALXCP010000042.1 GCA_944386845.1 uncultured Oscillospiraceae bacterium
CGCCTGCTGTTGATATTGCAACATAGCCAAGATCGGCTCGGCCGATCTTACGCCGCATCCGCGGCGTGCAAGTCCCCTGGGACTTGCGGCTATGGTATAATTTCGAGGAATGTTGAAAACTGCCCCGGGGCAATCGCCCCGGGGATGAAACGGAAGGAAATGGGGGAGACTTCCATGGACACCATGGTCATTGGCATCGCCGGGGGCACCGGCTCGGGCAAGACCACCCTGACCCGGAGCCTGAAGGACACCTTCGGGGACGACGTGAGCGTCATCTACCACGACAACTACTACAAGGCACACCACGACCTGACCTACGACCAGCGGGCCGCGCTGAACTACGACCATCCGGACGCCTTCGACACCGCGCTGATGGTGGCGGACATCCGGCGTCTGCTGGCGGGGGAGACCATCCGCTGCCCGGTGTACGACTACACCGTCCACGACCGGTCGGACCGCACCACCCCGGTGGAGCCCACCAAGGTGCTCATCGTGGAGGGGATCCTCATCTTCGCCGACCCCGCCCTGCGGGAACTCATGGACATCAAGATCTTCGTGGACACCGACGCCGACGTGCGCATCCTGCGGCGCATCGGCCGGGACGTGCTGGAGCGGGGCCGCTCCCTGGAGTCGGTGATCAGCCAGTACCTCAATACCGTCAAGCCCATGCACGAGCAGTTCGTCCAGCCCAGCCGGCAGTACGCCGACATCGTGGTGCTGGAGGGGGGCCGCAACCTGGTGGCCCTGGACATGATCACCCAGCGGATCCGGGGGCATATCCTCGGGCAGAAGTGACCGCTTCCCCCCGCTCAAAAATTTTTTCAAAAAACGGGGAACTTTTTTCGTCCGCCGCCGTCAAAGGGGTCGATGGCTCTTGAAAAGCCAAAAAACGACTGTAAGGAGCGAAACCCGATGCGTAAACTGATCTCTCTGACTCTGGCCCTGTGCCTGTGTCTGGGCCTCACCGCCTGCGCCGGCGCCGGCGGCGAGAACGGCGGCGACCAGGACGTCTTCACCACCGACCTGTCCGCCTTCTACGACGACATGTTCAGCACCATCTTTCCCGACCCCAACAACGCCCCTTCCATGAGCGAGGTCACCGGCGACTACCTGGACCAGCTCTACCCCGGCCTGAGCGAGGTGGAGACCACCCAGTGCCTGGTGTACGCCCCCATGATCACCGCCGTGGCCTATGAGATCGCCCTGGTGGAGGTGGCCGACGCCGCCGACGTGCAGACCGTCCAGGACATTTTCCAGGCCCGCATCGACAGCCAGGTGGAGGGCGGTGCCTTCTACCCCGGCACCGTAGAGGCCTGGCAGAACGACTCCGAGATCGTGGTCCGTGGCAACTGCGTGTGCCTGTTCGTGGGCGCTGAGAAGGACGACATGGTCGCCGCCTTCAACGCCCTGTGAGAAAAAGGAGGAACGACGACATGAAGGAGATCCTTTCCCTGATGCTGGCCCTGGCCCTGTGCCTGGGGCTCACCGCCTGCGGCGGCACCAACGACGACCAGCCCGAGACCAGCCAGCCGGGCACCGAGACCAGCTCCCCCGCCCCCGAGGAGACCCCGGCGGAGACCCCTGAGGAGAGCTCCGAGGCCCCCGAGGAGACCCCCGCCGAGTCCGCTGAGCCCACCGCTCCCGCGGAGGAGGAGCCCAGCGCGGAGGCCTCTCTGTCCCTGAACAGCAGCGACTTCACCCTGTTCGCCGCCGGGGCCAGCTACACCCTGAAGGCCGAGACCTTCCCCGCCGGCGCTTCCGTCACCTTCACCTCTGACAACGAGGAGGTGGCCACCGTGGACGAGAACGGCAAGGTCACCGCCGTGGCCCCCGGCACCGCCACCATCACCGCCGAGGCCGACGGCCTCACCGCCACCTGCGTGGTGCGCTGCAAGTGGACCCCCGCGGAGAGCCCCGCCCCGTCCACCGACCCCGAGCCCGCCCCTTCCCAGGAGCCTGAGGCCCCCGCCGGGGTGGACCTGTCCGCCTTCTACGACACCCTCGTCTCCAAGTACGAGTTCCCCAGCCTCATGTCCCAGGCCAGCGCCGAGCTCATGGACGGCTACTTCGCCGGCCTGAGCGACATCGCCACCGAGCAGTGCCTGGTGTACATCAATATGATGTCCATGAACATGGGCGAGCTGGCCCTGATCCAGGTGTCCGACAGCGCCGACGTGGACGCCGTCAAGGCCATCCTTCAGGGCCGCATCGACCAGATGGTCAACGGCGGCGCCTGGTACCCCGAGCCCACCCGCCTGTGGAGCGAGGACTCCCGGGTCGTCTCCAACGGCAACTACATCATGATGGTCATCAACACCGAGTGCGACGCCATCGTGGCCGACTTCAACGCCCTGTTCTGATCCCGTCCCCCGCGCCCGCCCGCGCCCCTGATCCCCACTGGGGCGCGGGCGGGCTTTCATCCTGACCCGGAGGTGCGTCCATGGTCTTCTCCACCACCTATTTCCTCTTCCTCTATCTCCCCGTGGTGCTGCTCATCTACTACATCTGCCCGCTGAAGCTGCGCAACCTGGCGCTGCTGGCGGTGTCCCTGGTGTTCTACTACTGGGGCGAGCGCATCTATGTGATCATCATGATCGCCTCCACCCTCATCGACTACACCCACGGCATGCTGGTGGAGCACTTCAAGGGGAAGGGCAAGCTGAAGTTCGCCAAGATGGCGGTGGCCTCCTCCATGATCTTCAACCTGGCGCTGCTGGGCTTCTTCAAGTACTGGGACTTCATCGCCGGCTCCCTCCAGGCCATCGGCCTGACCTTCATGCCGGTGCTGGGCATCCACCTGCCCATCGGCATCTCCTTCTACACCTTCCAGACCATGAGCTACACCATCGACGTCTACCGGGGCGACACCAGGGCCCAGCACAACATCGTCAACTTCGGCACCTTCGTCACCCTCTTCCCCCAGCTCATCGCCGGCCCCATCATCAAGTACAAGGACCTGGGCGACCAGATCGACCACCGCACCTGCACCTCCGACAAGTTCGCCTCCGGCGTGCAGCGGTTCATGGTGGGCCTGGCCAAAAAGCTGCTTATCGCCAACAACGTGGGCATGCTGTGGGACGCCTACAAGGCCATGGCCCCCGGGGAGCTGACGGTGGCCGGGGCGTGGCTGGGCGTGCTGGCCTTCACCTTCCAGATTTACTTCGACTTCTCGGGCTACTCCGACATGGCCATCGGCCTGGGCCGGATGCTGGGCTTCGAGTTCATGGAGAACTTCAACTACCCCTATATCTCCAAATCCATCACCGAGTTCTGGCGGCGCTGGCACATCTCCCTGTCCACCTGGTTCCGGGAGTACCTGTATATCCCCCTGGGCGGCAACCGCTGCTCCAAGCCCCGGTGGGTGTTCAACCTGCTCATCGTCTGGGCGGCCACCGGCATCTGGCACGGGGCCAGCTGGAACTTCGTGCTCTGGGGCCTGTACTTCTTCGTCTTCCTCATGCTGGAGAAGCTGGTGTGGGGCCGGGCCCTGGCCCGTCTGCCCGCCGCGGTGCAGCACGTCTACACCCTCTTCCTGGTGCTGGTGAGCTGGGCCATCTTCGCCATCGAGGACTTCGGGCAGCTGGTCCCCTATCTGAAGGTGATGTTCGGCCTGGGCGGCGTGCCCCTGGCCGACGGGGCCTTCGGCTACTACCTGCGCAGCTATCTGCCCCTGCTGGTCATCGCCGGCGTGGGCTCCACCCCGCTTTTGAGCAAGCTGTGGCACAAGCTGCCCCGGAAGGCCGCCGCCGTGGCCCTGCCCGTGCTGCTGACCGCCGGGCTGATGGTGTGCACCGGCTATGTGGTGGACGCCACCTACAACCCCTTCCTGTATTTCCGCTTCTGAGGAGGTGCCTGACATGAGCAAAGGCTATGCCCGCTTCATCACCGCGTTCTTCTGCCTGTTCCTTGCGGCCTTCCTGGTGGCCAATCTGGTGCTGCCCGACCGGGAGTTCTCCCCCGAGGAGAACCGCTATCTGGCCCAGCGCCCCGAGCTGACCCTGGAGAGCATCACCGACGACGAGGGCACCTTCATGACCGACTTCGAGGACTACCACTCCGACCAGTTCGCCGGCCGGGACTTCTGGATCGGCCTGAAGGCCTGGGGGGAGCGGCTCACCGGCAAGCAGGAGAACAACGGCGTCTACTTCGGCACCGACGGGGCCCAGACCCTCTTCGCCCAGTTCACCTCGCCCACCGCCGAGGACATGGCCCAGCGGCTGAGCTACGTCAACGCCCTCGGGGAAAACGTGGACGTTCCCGTGTGGTTCGCCCTTATCCCCGGCAAGGTCACCGTCTGGTCCGACCTGCTCCCCGCCGGCGCCCCCCTGGCCGACGAGTCGGGGGCGCTGGAGCAGGCGGCGGGCAGCTGCGTCTCCGTCCAGTGGATCGACCTGGTCACCCCCCTGATGGACCACAAGGACGAGTACGTCTTCTACCGCACCGACCACCACTGGACCACCCTCGGGGCCTACTACGGCTACCTGGCCCTCATGGAGGGCATGGGGCTGGAGCCGGTGGAGTTCACCGGCACGCCGGAGCTGGTCTCCGACAGCTTCCTGGGCACCACCTACTCCGCCGCCGGCGCCAAGTGGGTGAAGCCCGACGAGATGTACCGCTGGATCCCGGAGGACGGGGTGAAGGTCACCTCTTACTTCACCGGCATGCCCGAGGAGGGTGCCCTGTACGTGGACAGCTTCCTGGCGGAGAAGGACAAGTACTCCAGCTTCCTGGGCGGTGTGCAGCCCCTGTGCGTGGTGGAGACCGGGCACACCGACGCCCCCAAGCTTCTGCTGGTTCGGGACTCGTATAGCGACTGCCTCACCCCCTTCCTGACCCAGAACTTCTCCGAGATCCACCTCTTCGACCTGCGCAACAACAACATGAGCCTCAGCGCCTATGTGGAGGAGAACGGCATCGACCAGGTGCTGGTGCTGTACAGCACCGCCAACTTCACCACCGACGGCAACCTCTTCAAGATGGGCATCTGAGAAAATGAAAGAGGGCAGGGTGTACGCTGTCGTACATTCTGCCCTCTTTTTTGCGTGTTGGGGGACGATTTTTGGGAATGGTTGGATGCAGACGTACAACGCCCGGGCCATTCCCGCCCCATGTGTAGGGCGGAGCCCCGTCAAGAATTAGGAATTAGGAGTTAGGAATGAGGAATTTTCGGTGTTGGGACGTTTCCAGATTTGCCGTAGGGGCGGCCCCGTGTGGCCGCCGGGGGTCATAGGGGGTGAAACCCCCTATACCGAAAAAGGGCGGCGGGTGGGTATAGATATTTCGCCTGAGGGCGAGTTTCTTTCTACGCGCGCAGAAAGAAACCAAAGACGCGCTCAAGGACCCATGGTCCTTGAGAATCCCCTTCCATCAAGACCTGGGGCTTGACTGCCTCTGGATCCGGCGCTCCGTGAGCCGACGCGGCTCAAACCCGCCTGCTGCCGCCCGTGGGCAGGTGAAGGGCCGACTGCCCCCAACGGTGAGGCGCCTTACGTGGGCGGCCATCAAGGCGTAGGAGATTGTGCCGGGACGTTCCCGCCGGCTTTCGTAGGGGCGGATATCATCCACCCGCAGGGCCGGCGAGGGCGCCGGCCCCTACGGTGAGGCTGGGGACACTTCCCTCTTGCCCGCCGGGGGTCATAGGGGGCTCTGCCCCCTATACCAAAATTGGGCGGTGGGTGGGTATAGATAATATAAGGAGGACATCTTTATGGCAAGCAACTACACCACGAATTACCAGCTGCCCCTGTGGCAGCCGGAGGACGACTTCGTCCGCACAGAATTCAACGACGCACACGAGAAGATCGACGGGGCGATCGCGGGCGTCCCGGTGTTCAAGATTGGGGCCACAGAAATCGGCCTTGAAAGCGGTCTGGCGCAATTTGACCTGTCTGGTACAGATATGTCTGGGCTGAGCTGCCTGCTGCTCATGGGCAGCGGTTCTGGTGGTAGCACCCGTTTGACGATCAACGGTGACACCGAAGGGCACTATCGACTCCACCGCTATTGGGGAGCTCATGACTATGACAATCTATCTGCTCAGGTCAATTTTATGCTGTTCAACTTCGATATCTCGGAAACTGGGGGATGCGGACGCGCGATCCTGTACCCAACAGGTGGGGCCTCCGGCGTCGGGGCAGAGATCGTCTCCATCGGGCCGTATACCGAGCGGATGTACGGGATCTACAGCGGCACGGCATTCCAGCAGATCAGCAGCATACAGATAAAGGGCACCGCCGGGACCAGCGGGCGGTTCATTCTCTATGGCGTAAAAAAATAAGCAGAACAGAGGTCCCCGGGCAAAGCCCGGGGACCTCTGCGTTTATACGCGATGCGCTTCGATCAGAAAATCAGGTGCGCTCCACGTAGACAGTCTTGACGGCAAGCTGATCGCCGTTATCGGCAGTCGCGTCGACCACCTCGACAGAGATCTTGTCGTCGTCAAGGATGCTGTCCATCGTGGCCTCATACAGAGTGCCGTTGGTGGTGTCCACGATGTAGACATGCTCGGTGCCGTCATAGGTGTAGGTACCGGTATTGGTGCCGTCCACCTTCAGAACGCCGTTGGCAGGGGCACCGTTGGCCGCATCCGTACTGGCGATCGCGACCCAGTTCCCGGTCCCCTTGACGACCTTCGTCGCGGTGCTGCCAGTGACATAGCCGTTGTCATCCAGAGTGACCACGAACAGGCCCTTCACGGCGCTGCCGGAGGAGAACAGGTTGGTGATGGTGTTGGAGTCGGCCAGAACGGTGGTCACCGCGGTGTCACCGTTCAGCACGCCGGTGATCTCATAGTAGGTGTCCTCACCCACATAGCGGGCGGCCACAGTGGTGTCCAGGACATACAGGTAGTTGTTGTCGCTGACACCGCCCACAGTGGCACCGGCGGCGGTGGCGTCCACATACACGAACTTGGCAAAGCCGTTCGCAACGCCGGTGGCGATGCTGGTGCCAGTGGTCTTGGGCGCGTTGGCATAGCCAGTGTACACCGTGTAGACGTCCTTGTCATTGGAGTCCTTGTCGTGATAGACATAGGTGGTGGAGGCGTTGGCCACATCGTTCAGCGTGCCGATGGTGGGATCGTTGGTGTTGATCACACCGGTGCTGGCCTTGGTGTTGCTGCCGCCGCCGACGGTCAGCTCATACTCGCCGTTCTTCACCAGATACTTGAAGACGGTGCTGTCGATGTTGGGGGTGGTGCCAGAGGAATCGGTAACGCCGTAGTAGGTCACGGAGTTGGCGGTCGTGGTGTTCTGCCCATTCTTCGCAGCCTCACTATCAATCTGAGTGCTAGTCTTCACGACATCGTACCCGCCGATCTTGGAGATGTTCGCCACGGTGGTGGTGCCGTCGGCCAGCAGGATGCGGGCCTCCAGGACGGGCTCGTTGGCATCGACGCCCTGCCCGGTGACCCAGGCGGTCTTCAGGACCACAGCGTAGTTGCTGGCGGTCTCCACGTCGTTGTCGATGGCGATGATGTTGCCGTTGTTGTCCAGATAAGCGGTGGCGGCCACGTTGAACTTACCGTTGGAGATGTAGGTGGCCACGCTGGTGCCGGCCACGCTGCAGGTGCCCAGGGCGGACTGCCCGTAGTAGGTGCCGTTCAGCAGGATCTCCTCGCTGCCGGCGGCGCCCTTGCTGCCGGTGACGTTGCCGGTGATGGTGGCGGCCTTCTCGATGTAGTAGTTGCCCTCAGCGTCCTGGTAATACAGAACGATGTCGTCCTTGGCCAGGCCCTGGTAGCCATGCACCTTGGCAGTCTCCACATTGGAGATGCTCAGGCCGGTGATGGAGACCTTTTCCTTGCCGTCGCTGTTGTCCATCTTCACCACGGGGGCGGCGCTCACCTCCGCGACGGACTTGTGGATGACGTTGATGATCTCCACGACGCCGTCGTCGTCGGTGTCGTACATGGTCACCAGGTCGCCGGCGGGGATGCCTTCACAAATCGTCTGAATCGTGTTAGTAGTGGTGCTATAGATGCTGGGGACAGAGGGGCTGCTGGTGTTGTCAAAATAGTTCACCTTGACGCTGCTGACCGTGGTAGTAGCATCCAAATCGTTGTTCCGCAGGAAGTTCAGCGCGGTGCCGGCCTTGGTGACGACACCGTTGGTCAGGTCGTCGGGGACCACGATGCCGGTAGACTCAGTGACCACGATATCGGTGGAGACCAGTTTGTTGGCGCTATCCACGTAGAAGACGACGGACTTGCCAGAGTCGACGCTGGAAGCGTCCAGGTTGGTCAGACCGGTGGGCAGGGTCGTAATCAGAGTTCCAGTGTTGTCCAGGCGGCCCTCGGTGATGGTGGTGCTACCGGCGACCTTGCCGCCGGACACGGCCAGGGTGGCGGTGACCTTGGTCAGGCCGTTGTACAGGGAGTCAGCCAGAGCGGGCTCGTCCTGATAGATCTGGAGCACGGACAGGTACTCCTGAGTGGGCATGAACAGAGCGTTCTTGATCATCTGAGCCACGTTCTCACGGGACACACCGGCATTGGCGGAGACGGACAGGTCCTGATACAGGCCCTCCTTCTGCGCGATGGCGGTGACGTTCAGAGCGAACTGGTTGTTGGCCGCGAACTCATTGTTCTGGTTGTAGCCCAGGGCCATCAGCAGGATGGCGGCGGCCTGAGCGGCGGTCAGAGTGGAGTCGGGGCTGAAGGTGGTGGCGCTGGTGCCCGCGATCACGCCCGCGCTGTAGCAGTAGGCGATGTAGGGGGCGGCCCAGTGACCCTGCACGTCAGTGAAGGGGGTGTCGGTGCCGCTGAACAGGGTGGTGTCGAACTTGCTGCCGTTGAGCAGGTTGGACATCATGACGGTGAACTCAGCGCGGGTCAGGGTGGCGGTGGGATTGTAGTTCCCGTTCTGGTCGCCGCCCACGATGCCCAGGTCGGTCAGAAGCTGGACAGCCTCAGCCTGGCTGACCGCATCCTGATCGTTGTAGCTCGTCGCGCTGGCGCCGACGACCATCAGGCTGATCAGCATGGCGGCCGCCAGAGCCAGAGACAGAGCTCTCTTGAGATTTCTCATGGGTTTGTTCCTCCTTACATTATTTGGCCTAAAAGGCCATTTTTCGAGGCGCGAGAAGGCTTTGCGGCCCTGCAAGGGCTGTACGACGCCGCTTACACTTTCCCAGAGGTTCTAAAAACGGCCCAAAACAGCAAAAAAGCCGTCCTTACGGGCGGCAAAAGTGACCTTGGTAGACCCTTGGTAGACATTTTTGAGATGGGAACATCTCCCAGCCCGCAAACCGCTGGGCCCCAGCGCTTTGCGGTGCTTTTCTGGTAGACATTTGGTAGACGGAGCCGAAACTTTCATCATTTTCCGAACCCACCCGCCGCCCTTTTTCGGTATAGGGGGCTCCGCCCTCTATGACCCCCAAAAACGGGGGAAGAGTGAAAAGTGAAGAGTGAAGAGTGGAGATGCAGACCCGCCGGAGCGTGCCGGATATTGAAAACGCCCTGGGCCGGCGAGGGCGACCCTACAACAAAACTGGGAACATTCCTGCGTGTTCTCCCGCGCCCCGATGACCGCCCCGCAAGGCGCCTCGCCATCAGGGGTAGTCACTGGGGCGTGAGCCCACTAACCCCCATCTTCACTCCCCACTCTTCACTCTCCACTCCCAATTCCTCATTCCTAACTCCTAATTCCTAATTCCTGACGGGGCTCCGCCCTATGTCCCCAGCGGGAAAACCGTGGCGGCGGTGAGGAGCTTTTCGGCCAGGTCGGGGCGGTGGTCGGGGGCGGCGGGGTCCAGGGAGTTGACCACCACGCCGTCGCTGCCGGGGTGGGCGGTGGCGTGGAGATAGCGGCCCTCCCCAAGGTAGAGGGCCACATGGCCGGTGAAGTAGAGCAGGTCCCCGGGGCGCAGGTCCTCCATGGGGATGGGCCGGACCGGGAAGCCGGGGACGAGCCTGGCGTTGCGGAAGATGGTGATGCCGCTGAGCAGATAGGCCATGGACGTCAGGCCGGAGCAGTCGATGCCCTGGGGGGTCTTGCCGCCCCAGCGGTAGGGGGTCCCCCGGTAGGACAGGGCGGTCTCCACCACCCGGCGGCGCAGCTCCTCCTCGGGCAGCGGGGCGGGGGCGTCATAGTGCTCCGCCAGGGCCGACGCGCGGACGTAGCCCCGGCGGCCGTCGCACAGGGACACCTGGGTCCAGCCGTCCCCCTCCTCCCGGATGGGGACCAAAACGGCCCCCCGGGGCAGGGTGAGCAGCGGCCCGGCCTGCTGGTCCGGCCGGGGGAGCACGTCGCACCAGTTGGGGCGGAGCACCGTCCTCCGGGGCAGGGCCGCCCACCGCTCCGCCGCCCCCTCGTCGGGGAGCAGGCAGCCGGAAGGGGCGTAGCCCTCGTAGCGGTAGGGGGTGCGCAGCCGGTACCAGCCGGGGCAGGGGCTGCCCACCAGCTGACAGACGGCGCCGTAGAGCACCTCGTCGCTGAGGGGAGCGCGGAAATCCGGCCGCTCCAGCAGCGGGCAGACGGGCACCGTGATGAGGACCTTCATGGCGACACCTCCCGGAAGTTCAGGTGCTCTATCCTATGCCCTCCGCCGGAGCGTCATGCCCGCCGCAGCGGGCGGCCACCCGCTGGAGATGGGCCCGGAAGCCGGCCACCGCCCAGTCGGGAGAGAGCAGCTCCACCCCGTCCCCCAGGCCGAAGAGCCAGCCGAAGAACTGCGGGCTCACCGCCAGGTCCAGGGCGACGATGAAGTGCTCCGCGCCGTCGGGCACCAGGATGACCTCCATGCCGAAGCGGTCCAGGATGACCTGGGCCAGGCGGTTTTCACACCGCAGGCGGACGGTGGCCTCCCGGCCGGTGAACATGCCGAAGTGCCGCTGGGCATAGGCGGCCATGTCGAAGGGCTCCGCCCCCTCCCGGTCCCGGGGCAGGCAGGTCACCGCCAGCTCGGCCATCTTGTCCACCCGGTAGTGCCGGGTCTCCCCGTGCCGGGGGTCGTAGGCCACCAGGTAGTAGTTCTCGTTGTCCCACACCAGCCCCCGGGGGGAGACGGTGTACCGCTGCCCGTCGTGGCGGAAGACCCGCTCCTTGCGGACGTTGTAGTCGAAGTACCGGAAGCTCACCTGCTTCCCGGCGGACAGGGCGGCGTGGAGCTTGTCCACCGAGTAGTAGATGCTCTCGTTCATGGTCTTCACCCGGCGGTCCACGAAGACCTGGCGCTGGAGCTGCCGGGCCTGGTGGACGCTGGCCAGCCCCTCCAGCTTGCGGATGAGGGCGTCGCTCTTCCTCCGGGTGATGAAGCGGGACGACTGCACCGCGTCCACCAGCAGCTTCAGCTCGGGCAGCTGGAAGGCCCGCTCCCCGATGAACCAGCCGGCGGCGCGCCCCTTCCGGCTCTGGACGTCCAGGCCATACTGCTGCAGGGCGGCCATGTCGTCGTAGACGCTCTTGCGCTCGGCGGAGATCTCGTGGCGCTCCAGCTCCTGGATGAGTTGGGCGGTGGCGGCGGGGTGGTCCTCGTCGGTGTTGCGCTCTAAAAAGTCCTTCAGGATGAGCAGTTTCAGCTTTTGATTGGTGCTTCTTGCCATGGCGATCCCTCCTGTTCCCCCGGAGCATACCGGAAACGCGGTCCCATCTATGGGACTTTTCCAAAGGATACCACGCCGGCGGGCCAAACGCAAGGGACGGAACGCCGGATGCCCCGGGCCGTCACAGGGGCGCCTCCTCCGTGGGGGGCCGGCGGCCCGGGTCGGCAGGGGCCCAGGTGGGCAGGGGCAGCCGCTGCATGGCCCCGAACACCCGGTTCTTCAGGCCGGGGTAGCGGCCGTTGAGCTCGTAGACCAGCTCCTTCATCTCCTGCCGCCGGGTGGCCCCGTCGGCGGGGCAGGGGTTGTGGACCACCGGGAAGGCCAGCCGCTGGGCGGTGTGGGCGATCATGGACTCGCTGCAGTAGAGCAGGGGCCGGATCTGGGTGATCCCGGTGCGGTCCAGGAAGGTCACCGGCTGGAAGCAGCTCAGCCGCCCCTCGTAGATCAGGGACATGAAGAAGGTCTCCACCGCGTCGTCGTGGTGGTGGCCCAGGGCGATCTTGGTGAGCCCCCGCTCCGCCATAGCGTTGTGCAGCGCCCCCCGGCGCATCTTGGCGCACATGGAGCAGGGGTTCTTCTCCTTCCGGAGCTCGAAGATGATCCGGTTGATCTCGGTGGGCACCACGGTATAGGGCACGTCCAGCTCCCGGCACCAGGCCGCCACCGGGCCGAAGTCCATCCCCGGGATCCCCAGGTCCAGGGTGATGGCCTCCACGGTGAAGGGGCGCGGATAGAACTCCCGCAGCCGGGCCAGGGCGGCCAGCAGGGTCAGCGAGTCCTTGCCGCCGGACACCCCCACCGCCACGCGGTCGCCGGCCTGGATCATGTCGTAGTCCTCCACACAGCGGCGGACCAGGGAGAGGATCTTGTTCATAAACAGCCTCCGAGCACGAAGAAAAATGTAAAATCGAATTTGAGCATCCAAGAGAATAGAAGAGATAAACGTCAAAAACGCGAGTTTTCCAAAAAGTAAATCAAAAAAACAAAAAAAGTGATTGACACTCCGGACACCCAGTATTATAATACAAAACGCTCCGGCCGTACAGACCGGGGCACAAATTCTGTTACCCGTGATTTTTCAGATAGAACACACAAAATGGAGGTTGCACCTATGTCCACTTATATGGCGAAGAAGGGCAATATCGAGCGCAAGTGGTACGTCATCGACGCCGCCGGTAAGCCCCTGGGCAAGACGGCCGCCGCCGCCGCCGTCCTGCTGCGCGGCAAGCACAAGCCCGAGTTCACTCCCAATGCCGACTGCGGCGACTATGTCATCGTGATCAACGCCGAGAAGGCGGTGCTCACCGGCAAGAAGCTGGAGCAGAAGCTCTACCGCCGTCACTCCGGCTGGATCGGCGGCCTGAAGGAGGTCAAGTACCGCCTGCTGATGCAGGACCGGCCCGAGCTGGCCGTCCAGCTGGCGGTGAAGGGGATGCTGCCCAAGAACACCCTGAGCAACAAGTTCCTCACCCGGCTGAGAGTGTACCGCGGCGAGACCCACGACCACGCCGCCCAGAAGCCCGAGACCTGGGCCAACTAAGCAGGAGGTAACGAAGGATGTATAAGAGCAAGAAGCCTTATTTCTATGGCACCGGCCGCCGGAAGTCCTCTGTGGCCCGGGTGCATCTGTTCCCCAACGGCACCGGCGCCATCACCATCAACGGCCGGGACATCGACGACTACTTCGGTCTGGAGACCCTGAAGCTGCTGGTCCGGCAGCCCCTGGTGGCCACTGACACCATGGGCAAGATGGATGTGGTCGCCACCGTCGCCGGCGGCGGCGTCACCGGCCAGGCCGGCGCCATCCGCCACGGCGTGGCCCGCGCCCTGCTGCTGGCCAACGAGGAGTACCGCCCCGTGCTGAAGGCCGCCGGCCTCCTCACCCGCGACCCCCGCATGAAGGAGCGCAAGAAATACGGCCTCAAGGCTGCCCGTCGCGCTCCGCAGTTCAGCAAGCGCTAAACTTTATC
>CALXCP010000043.1 GCA_944386845.1 uncultured Oscillospiraceae bacterium
GCCTGGAACACGCCGTCCACGAAGCCGTAGCCCTGGAGGAACCACAGCACGATGGTGGAGATCAGGATGACGGTGCCAGCCCGCTTGATGAAGGACCAGCCCCGCTCCCAGGTGCCCCGGAGCACGTTGGAGACGGCAGGGGCGTGGTAGGCGGGCAGCTCCATGACGAAGGGGGCGGGCTCCCCGGCGAACATCTTGAACTTCTTGAGGATGATGCCCGAGACGATCACCGCGGCCACCCCGATGAAGTAGGCGGACACCGCCACCCACCAGGCGTTGCCGAACAGGGCGCCGGCGATGAGGCCCACGATGGGCATCTTGGCGCCGCAGGGGATGAAGCCGGTGGTCATGATGGTCATCTTGCGGTCCCGGTCCTGCTCGATGGTGCGGGAGGCCATGATGCCGGGCACGCCGCAGCCGGTGGCCACCAGCATGGGGATGAAGCTCTTGCCGGACAGGCCGAAGCGGCGGAAGATCCGGTCCATGATGAAGGCCACCCGGGACATGTAGCCGATGTCCTCCAGGATGCACAGCAGCAGGAAGAGCACCAGCATCTGGGGCACGAAGCCCAGCACGGCGCCCACGCCGCCCACGATGCCGTCCATGATCAGGCCGTACAGCCAGCCGGCGATCACCGGCTCCCCGGCGGCGTTGAGCAGGAAGCCGTTGAAGAACCCGGGCACGATCTCGGCAAAGAGCACATCGTTGGTCCAGTCGGTGGCGGCGGTGCCGATGGAGATCTTCCAGCCGCCCATGGCGATGGCGTACACCGCGCACATGACCAGCACGAAGATGGGCAGGGCCAGCACCCGGTTGGTGACGATGCGGTCGATCTTGTCCGAGGTGGTCATGCCGGTGCGCTTTTTCTTCACGCTGGCCTTCACCGCCTTGGCGATGTACTCATAGCGCTCGTTGGTGATGATAGACTCGGCGTCGTCGTCCATGGCCTGCTCGCAGGCGCGGACCACCTCCTCCACCGCGTCCCCCACGGCGCCCAGCTTCAGCTGCTCCAGCACCTTCTCGTCCCGCTCGAAGAGCTTGACGGCGTACCACCGGGCGGCCGCCTCGGGCACCTTGCCCTCGATGAGGGCCTCGATCTCGGAGAGGGCCTCCTCCACCTGGTCGCAGAAGGTGTGCTTGGGGCCGGTCCACGTGCCGGACTGGGCCAGCCGGGCGGCCGCCTCGGCGGCCTCCACGGTGCCCTTGCCCTTCAGGGCCGAGGTCTCCACCACCGGGCAGCCCATGAACTCGGAGAGCTTTTTGGTGTCGATGACGTCCCCGCTCTTCTTCACCACGTCCATCATGTTCAGGGCGATGACCACCGGGATGCCCATCTCGGTGAGCTGGGTGGTCAGGTAGAGGTTGCGCTCGATGTTGGTGGCGTCCACCAGGTTCAGGATGGCGTCGGGCCGGTCATGGACCAGGTAGTTCCGGGCCACCACCTCCTCCAGGGTGTAGGGGGAGAGGGAGTAGATGCCGGGCAGGTCGGTGATGGTCACATCCTTGTTGCCCCGCAGCTTGCCCCCCTTCTTCTCCACGGTGACGCCGGGCCAGTTGCCCACGTATTGGTTGGAGCCGGTCAGGTCGTTGAACATGGTGGTCTTGCCACAGTTCGGGTTGCCTGCCAGCGCGATGCTGATCGACATTCGTCTCATTCCTCCCTGTTCTTTTGATTAGCCTTTGCTAACTCAATGCCGCGACTGGGCGGCGTCCGCTCCTCCGCGAGGGGTCACTCCACCAGGATCTTGGCGGCGTCGCTCTTGCGCAGGGAGAGCTCGTACCCCCGGACGGTGACCTCCACCGGATCGCCCAGGGGGGCCACCTTGCGCACGAAGACCTGGGCCCCCTTGGTGATGCCCATGTCCATGATGCGGCGCTTGGTGGCGCCCTCTCCCTCCAGCCTGGTCACCCGGGCGGTCTGTCCGCAGGGCACGTCTCGCAGTGTTTTCATCGGCGTGTTCTCTCCTTCCTCTTCTTCTTTTCCGAACGGGCGGGGTCAGACCATGATCCGGTTGGCCATGGCCTTGGACAGGGCGATGCGGCTGTCCTTCACGTTGACGATCAGGTTTCCCCCGATCTGGGACACCACCTCCACCCGGCCGCCCACAGTGAAGCCCAGGCTCTCCAGGAAGCGGCGGGTCTCGTCCTTCCCGCGGATTTCCTTCACCGTACCGGTCTCGCCCGCTGCGGCAAATGTCAACGGCATGATAGGGACTCCTCCTCTCATAAGATTAGCTGTCGCTAACCCTCGGTCAAACAATAACGGTTAGGCTTGCCTAACCTTTTGACGTGAGTGAGTTTACCACAGCTAACCGGACTTGTCAACCGTTTCCCGAAAATTTTTCCGGGGAGAGCGGGACCCGCCCGCCACCCAGTTTTGATATAGGGACTCCGCCCCCTCTGACCCCCGGGGGACTGGGGCGTGGTCCCGTCCCGCATCGGGTGGTCTATTGCGGAAACTCCTACTGCGGTTTCGCCTGAGGGCGAGGTACTTTCTCCACGCGGAGAAAGTACCCAAAGACGCGCTCAGAGGGGCGCGGGCCCGATGCATTTCCGCCTGCGGCGAAAACACATAGGCCCCGCCCCTCCGAGACCTCCCCCATTTTACGGGGGCTAGCACACGGACGTTGGCGGTCGCGGCCGGCGCGCAAGACCTGGCGGCCATGCCCCACTTGCGCCGGCCGTTACGGCCTGAGCTGGCGGACGAAAAACCGCCTGCGCTGACCCGGCGGCGCCTGCGTGCCGGAGCTGACGGCGTGGGCGGTCATCGGGGCGTTCCGTCCCTGTGAAAGGCGGCGGGGGCAAGCCCCCGCCCTACATGTTGTGGTTTTGCCGGAGCGTGTCGGGTGCCGGGAGTATCCACCGCCGGGCGGCCACATGGGACTGCTCCTACGGCAGGACCGGACCCGCCCCGACCCCCATAATTCCTAATTCCTAATTCCTCATTCCTAATTCCTAATTTTCGTGAACTATCTCCACTCCCCACTCTTCACTCTCAATTCCTAATTCCTAATTCAAGGAGCCCCTTGCCCTCTGCCGCCGGATATAGTATAATAACGAAAACGACTGACTTGGGAGGTGTTCTGATGCTCCACAGCAACGAGTCCTCGGAGGACTATCTGGAGGCCATCCTGGTGCTCTCCCAGGAAAAGGGGCTGGTGCGCTCCATCGACGTGGCCCACCACCTGAACTTCACCAAGCCCAGCGTCAGCCGGGCCATGGGCCTGCTCCGGGAGCGGGGGCAGATCACCGTGGACAAGGACGGCTGGATCACCCTCACCGACGCGGGCCGCGCCGTGGCCGAGCGCATCTATGAGCGGCACTGCCTGCTCACCCAGTGGCTGATCCGGCTGGGCGTCTCCCCCCAGGTGGCGGCGGAGGACGCCTGCCGCCTGGAGCACGACCTCAGCGACGAGACCTTCCAGCGCATGAAGGAGCACATCGCCGCCCGGGGAGAGTGACGGAAATTTTTTTGAAGATCCCCCTTGACAAGAGGGGGATCTTCCGTTATCCTTTAGTTAGCAATAGCTAACCACCGTGATTAGAAAGGAGCTTTTCCATGAGCGTCGTCATCGTCGGAGGAAACGAGAGGATGGAGCGGCAGTACAAGGACATCTGCAAAAGCCACGGCTGCCGGGCCAAGGTGTTCGCCAAGATGCCCGCCGACTTCCGGCGGAAGATCGGCTCCCCCGACCTGGTGATCCTGTTCACCAGCACGGTGTCCCACAAGATGGCGGAGTGCGCCGCCGGCGAGGCCCGGCGGCAGAACGCCGTCATCGCCCGCTGCCACAGCAGCAGCGCCTGCGCCCTCAGGGAACTGCTGCGGCAGCACTGTCCGGCTCCGGCCTGACCTCTGCCCGGTTTTCCTCCCTCCTGCTCCCCTCCTCACGGAGAAGGCCCGCCGGATCCCCGGCGGGCCTTCTCTGTCTTTCACCTCGTCCGGGCGGACGCGCCGCTCCGGCGCGTAGCTGTCCGACATCTGGCCGGGCCGGCCCTCACCAGCGGGGCCTCCAGTCCGGGCCCAGAGGGGGCAGGCCGAACCGCTCCGCCAACAGGCGGTCCCGCTCCTCCGGCGAGTTCACCGGGGTGATCTCCGGAGGGCAGCCGGGGCGCTCCACGCTGAAGGCCCCGTCCCGGAGGGCCAGCAGCCCCGCGGAGGATTCCCGGTAGCACACCAGCATGTGGGTGAATTTGCACTGCGGGGAGGCGCAAAGCGTGTCGCAGGTCTCCCGGAACTCCTCCCGGCGGCGGGGGACGTCGGAAAAATGGTAGACCCCGGCGGCCGTCCCGTCCCCCTTCTCCCGCTCCAGCAGGTACCCCTCCCCCTCCCGGCGCAGCCGGAAGCGGGAGCGGCCGTCGCTCTGCCACTCCCCGGTGTCCAGGGCCAGGGGGGTCAGGGCGGTCCCCCGGCCCCCAAAGCCCACGTCGGCGATGTACCGCCCCTGCGGCAGGCGGACCAGCACCAGGGCGTGGGAGAAGGCCAACTGCGACCCTCCGATCACATAGCCGGAGAGCAGGGCGGTGTCCATGCCCAGACGGCGGAGCACCTCCTCCAGCAGGAAGTTCTGCTCATAGCACACCCCGCCCCGGCGGCGGGTGAGCACCTTGTCCGCCAGCTCCTCGGTCCCGAACCGCAGGGGGATGCCCCGGAGTATGTCCAGATTCTCAAAGGGGATGGTCTCCAGCGCCCTGCGCTGGACGGCCCGCAGGGTGTCCAGGTCTGCCTTTACCGGACCCCGCAGGCCGATCCGGTCCAGATATGTACGCACCAGCGCGTCCATCGTCTCACTCCTCTGCGGTCAGCTGCTTGTAGAGGTCCAGGGTCCGGAAGCCCCGCTCCAGCCGGGCGGCCAGATAGGCCTCCGCCAGGTCGCCCAGCTGCCCCAGCGACTGGGGGTCCAGCCGGAAGGAGAACAGCCGCTTATGGTCCCCCCACAGGATGTGGCGCAGGGCGGCCAGCCCCCCGGGGGTGAGGGGCATGGAGATGCCCTCCCCCACCGCCTCCCGGCAGGTGTCGCAGTGGAGCACCCCCTGGGACAGGTGGAGCATGGGGCGCTCGGGCTCCCGGCCGCAGACGGCGCAGGCGTCCACCAGGGGCTCGTACCCCGCCAGGGCCAGCAGCTTCAGCTCAAAGGCGGCCTTCACCTGCTCCCGGGGCCAGGGCCCCTGGTCCAGGGCGTGGAGGCTGTTGAGAAACAGGGAGAGGACCTCCCCGGCGGGAAGCTCCTCCTGGGTGAGCAGCTCGGTCAGCTCGGCGAAGTAGCCGGCCAGGGCCACCCGCTCCACCTCCCGGAACAGCCCCCGGAACTGCCGCAGGGTGGAGGCCTCCTTCACTCCCCAGCGCCCCTGATACTCGTACAGGACGAACTCCCCGTACACCAGCTGCTGGCAGGCGGCGGACAGGGGGCTGCTCTTTCTCCGGCAGCCCCGGGCGGTGACGGTCACCTTGCCCATCTCCCCGGTGAGGAGGGTGAGGATCTTGTCCGCTTCCTTGTAATTCACTTCCCGCAGCACCGCTGCCCGCACCGTGGTGTGCATCCCATCACCCGATCACGTGATGTCTGCCCCCGGACGCCCCGCCGGCGGCGGGTCCCCGGGGGGCGGAGGCTCCTCCCCTCCGCCCGGCCGCGCCCGGTTCTCCCGTTCTCCCCGCAGGGCCAGATAGGCCTGGGGCAGCCCGGTCTGCCAGAACAGCGACCAATACCCGTCCTGGGCCATCGCCTCCACCTCCCTTTCGGGATCAGTCTGCGCGGCCGGGACGAAACTATGTCAGGGAATCGCAGGGGATCACTCGTCGGCGGTATAGCCAAAGTTGCGGATCATGGCCAATCGGTCCCTCCACCGCTCCTTCACCTTGACCCAGGTGCCCAGGTAGACCTTGGCCCCCAGGAAGCGCTCCATGTCCTCCCGGGCCTGACTGGAGATCTTCTTCAGCATGGCCCCCTGCTTTCCGATGATGATGCCCTTGTGGCTCTCCTTCTCGCAGTAGATCACCGCCTCGATCTCGACGACGCCGTCCTCCCGCTCCCGGAAGCGCTCGATGGTGACGGCGGTGCCGTGGGGGATCTCCCGGTCCAGGTCCAGCAGCAGCTTCTCCCGGACGATCTCGGCCATGATCTGCCGCTCGGGCTGGTCGGTGATCATGCCGGCGGGGAACAGGGCGGGCCCGGGGGGCAGCAGCCCCTCCAGCACGTCCAGCAGCTCGTCCAGCCCCTCCCCCTCCCGGGCGGAGACGGGGACCACCGCGTGGAAGGGGTGTGCCTTTTGATAGAGGTCCATCACCGCCAGCAGGGTCTCCTTCTTCACCGTGTCGATCTTGTTGATCACCAGCACGGCAGGCAGCCCCTGCCCGGCGACGCGGCGGATGAGCTCCTCCTCCTGGGGCCCGATAGAGGCCACCGGCTCCACCAGCAGGCAGACCGCGTCCACGTCGGCCACGCTCTGCTCCACCACCTTCACCATGTAGTCCCCCAGCCGGGTGCGGGGCTTGTGAAGCCCCGGGGTGTCCAGAAAGACGAACTGGCACTCCCCCCGGTCCAGGATGGCGGTGATGCGGTTGCGGGTGGTCTGGGGCTTGTCGGTGACGATGGCCACCTTCTCCCCCACCAGGGCGTTGGTGAGGGTGGACTTGCCCACGTTGGGCCTGCCGCACAGGGTGATGATGCCCGACTTTTTGATCTCCATACGCTCCTCCCGTCTCCGGTCAGGCGGTGACGCCCAGGGTGCTGAAGTAGAAATAGAGCCCCATGGCCCCCAGGATGACCGCCACGATCACGTTCATGATGGTGAGCTTGCGGTACTCCTTCTTCTTGTCCATCTTGGCCTTCTCCTCCTTGGAGGCCCCCAGGTAGGGGGGGCAGAGGATGGGGCCCTTGCCCATGGCGGTGAAGATGGCGTAGATCACGAAGATCAGCGCCGCCCCGCCGAAAAACGCCAGACAAAATTCTCCCGCGGTCATGTGTTCTCCTCCTTTTTCGTCTCGCTCCGGCCCAGCAGACCGGGCTGGGCCAGGATGGCCTCCTCCCGCGCCCGCATCTGGCGCTTCTGGGGCCCCTCGTCCAGGTGGTCGTACCCCAGCAGGTGGAGCACCGAGTGGACCACCAGATAGGCCAGCTCCCGGCGGTTGGAGTGGCCGTACTCCTTCGCCTGGGCCCGCACCCGCTCCAGGGAGACGGCCATGTCCCCCAGGGGGATCAGCCCGGTCCCGGGGTCGGCGTCCTCTGGCCCGGGCAGCTGTCCGGGCCGGAGCTCCAGGGCGGGGAAGCTGAGCACGTCGGTGGCCGCGTCCACCTGCCGCATCTCCCGGTTCAGCGCCCGGATGCCCGCGTCGCCGGTGACGTACACGTCCACCTCGCAGGGCAGGTCCACCCCCTCCGCCGTCAGGGCGGTGCGGATGGCCCTGCGGATGAGGGCCCGCTGCCCCTCGCTCACCCCGGGCACGTCGGCTGTGACGGGGATATAATGCCGTTTTGCCATGGTATCACTCCTTCTCCGGTCCGTCCACGGGCTCGTCCAGCACCCAGGGGAGGTACAAACTGACCTCCAGGTCGAAATTGGGCTGGGGAAACTCCGGCTCCACCGGATAGGTCTCATGGCCCAGCATCAGATAAAACCCGGGCTGTTTCACCTGCGGACCCCATTCGGTGCCCTCGTTCTCCTTGCTCTCCGGCCTTTTGACCACCCTGCCCGCGATCCGCCACTCGAGCTGGTAGAGCAGGCCCTTCTCCCGCCAGTCCTTGTCGTAGCAGAGTTCACACACATAGGTGGCCTTCTCCGGCGGGATGGACAGGCTGTCCAGGATGGCCAGCAGCTCCTCCGGCAGCCGCCTCTCCCGGGCCAGGGCCAGGAAGTTGCGGCAGTGGCCGCAGGGGCAGTCCCACTCCCCCGCCCGCCCGTAGCAGGCCCGGGTGGCTGGCATGTCCACCTCCGCCCCGTAGCCGTACCAGTCGAACCGGGTCATTTCCGGGGCTCCTTCCTGGGGGCACGGCGCTTCTCGTCCTCCTCATAGGCCCGGATGATCCGCTGGACGATGACGTGGCGGACCACGTCGCTGTCGGTGAGGCGGCAGATGGCGATGTCCTCCACCCCCTTCAGCACCCGCATGGCCTCCCGCAGGCCGGACACCTTGTCGGCGGGCAGGTCGATCTGGGTGATGTCGCCGGTGATGACGATCTTGGAGCCGAAGCCCAGCCGGGTCAAAAACATCTTCATCTGCTCCCGGCTGGTGTTCTGGGCCTCGTCCAGGATGATGAAGGAGTCGTCCAGGGTGCGCCCCCGCATGTAGGCCAGGGGGGCCACCTCGATGTTGCCCCGCTCCACGTACTTCTGATAGGTCTCCGCCCCCAGCATGTCGAACAGGGCGTCGTACAGGGGCCGGAGATAGGGGTCCACCTTGCTCTGCAGGTCACCGGGCAAAAAGCCCAGCCGCTCCCCCGCCTCCACGGCGGGCCGGGTGAGGATGATGCGGTTGACCTGCTTCTCCCGGAAGGCGGCCACCGCCGCCGCCACCGCCAGGTAGGTCTTGCCGGTGCCCGCCGGGCCGATGCCGAGGGTGACGATGTTGTTCTTGATGGCGTCCACGTACTTCTTCTGCCCCAACGTCTTGGCCTTGATGGGCTTGCCCTTGGCGGTGACGCAGATGACGTCGCCGGCCAGCTGGCTGAGCTTGTCCTCGTTGCCGGTGCGCACCATCTGCAGGATGTAGCGCACGTTCTGCTGGTTGATGACCTCCCCCCGGGCGGCGAGGGAGAGCAGCGCCTGGATGGCCTTGACGGCGTACATCACCGCCTCCCCCTCGCCGGATACCTTCAGGTCGGAGTCCCGGCTCACCACCGCGACCCCCAGCTCCGCCTCGATGAGGCGGATGTTCTCGTCAAAGGAGCCGAACACGTTGATGGCCTGCTCCATCCGCTCGATGCTGATGCTCTGTTCCGTCATGGACCATGGTCTCCTTCTGTCTGGTGTGAGCGCTCACGCCGGGGGCGCCCCCGGCCGCTCCGTCCCGATCTCCTCCCGGCAGGCCGCCGTCAGGGTGACGGTGAGCAGGCCGCCCTTCTCCCGGGCGGAGAACTGCGTCTTCAGGAGCTCCCCCTCCGGGCCGATCCTCTCCTCCACCCGGGCCAGCAGGGTCTCCTCCAGCAGGGCCCGGGCGGCCTCCCGGTCCACCTCCGCCTCCGCCACCTCATAGGCCCGGCAGCGCTGAACGGTGAGGGTCACCGGCAGGGCCCGGCCGCCGGGGAGGGTGAGCTGCCTCGTCTCACTTATTTTATCATACCGGGGCCACGGAATTCCACTGTTTTTATAAAGATCCACCCGCCGGCCCAAAACGGTGAGGGAGAACAGCCGTTTTTCCTCCCCGGTGTGCTCCTTCACCCCGGCGGTGAGGGGGATGGAGGCCGAGAGCACCCGCCGGGTGTCCGCCCACACACGGCCCTGGGCGCGGACGGCATAGCCCTGAGAGGGGGCGGTCTCCCCCGCCGGCGGCTCCAGGTCCACCCAGCCGGATATGAGCACCTCGCCCTCCAGCACGGCGTCCCCGGGCTCTACCCGGGCCTGGCCGGACAGGGTCTCCACCCGGTTGATCACCCCGTCGGTCTCCGCCGTCACGTCCGTCCACACATCCTCGTCGGTCAGCTCAGGGGGCTGGACGGCCTCCCGGACGATGACCTCTGCCCGGCTGCCCTTGATGTTCACCGACATCCAGGACAGCTCGTCGAGCTCGATGAGGGCCCGCTGCCCCACGGCGTTGCCGTCGATGGCGGGACCGAAGGCGCCGGGGTACACCCCCAGCCGCCGCAGCTCGGCCAGCACCCGGGCCTGGGGCACCGTCTCGCAGCCGGTGACGTCCACCCAGAGGATGAAGTTGGACAGCACGCACACCAGGGTCAGGGACACCGCCAGCCCGGCCAGAAAGCCGTACCGCCGCCGGAATCTCCACAGGAAGGCGGGCAGTCCCCCCGTCCCCTCCTCCCGGACGGTACAGCGGGCCCGCTCCGCCAGCTCCGGCAGAGCGGCCGCCCACCGCGGGGGCACCCGGAAGCGGAAGGTCTGCCCGTCCAGCCACTCCAGCCCCCAGAAGGGGACCCGCCGCTGGGCGCACAGGTTGAGCATCCGCTCGGGAAAGACGCCGGTGACGGTGAGCCGGACCCAGCCCCGGAGAAAGTTCACCAGCCGCCTCATTCCAGCTCCACCGCCCGCAGCCGCCCGGTGATGAGCAGCTCGGAGCCGTTCATGGCCTTCAGCTTCAGCCCCTCCCCCACCACCCGGATGACCAGCCGCCCGCCGCTGATCCGGATCTCGTCGTCGCCGTAGGCCAGGATGCCCCGGTGGTTCTCCATGCGCAGCTCCCCGTCCCCGGTGAGCTCCACCCGGGGGGCCCCCGCCACCACGTCGGCGGGCAGGTCCAGCAGCCGGGCCGTCCGCTCCAGCAGGCCCTCCCGCCGCCCGGTCTTTTCCATCTCTCCCCCTCCCCTCCCGCTATCCTTATGAGGGGGCCGGGCGGAAAAGACCAGGGGCGGCGCCCGCCGGCGCCGCCCCGTCCGTCCCGATGCCGGTCAGAGGAGGAAGTCCTCGTCCTTGAAGCGGTCGAAGTCCACCTTGGCCGGCCGCGGGGGGACCCGCTTCAGGGGGTCGTACACGAAGCCCCGGCAGTGCCAGCCGGGGTCCACCAGCCCCTTTTTGGGGCAGATCACCCGCTCCCCGAGGGGACGCCCCCGCCGGCAGTAGGCGCACCGGGGCTCGATATCCTTCTGGAAGAGCATGGCGCTCCCTCCCTCCGCCGTTTTCCCCATTATACTACGGAGCGCCGCCCTTTTCCACTGTTTTTTCGCGCCAGCCCGGCGGCCGCCGCCGCGAAGGCGGTCCACACCGCCCAGGCCGACAGCAGCGAGAGGACCAGCGCCCGCCGGAAGTCCAGCTGGGAAATGGTCTCCACCTGCTCGGTGAGGGCGGCGGACACCTCCAGCCCCGGCAGGACCGCCCCCGCCAGCAGCCACATCCCCCCGGCGGACAGCGCCCCGTGGAGCAGCTTGCCCAGCACGTAGGTCCTGGGGGACAGGCCGCTGTCCCCCAGGAAGGACAGCACCTGGCAGTGGACGGACACCCCGGCCCAGCCCAGGATAAAGGCCGCCATGGACATCCGCCCGGCCAGCGCCCCCGTCCCGGACAGGGAGGTCACCCCGGAGGAGATCTCCAGAAAGCCGGTGAGCAGCGACTCCACCCACCGCCGCTCCACCCCCAGCAGGGCGCTGAGTCCCCCGGCCAGACCGGAGAGCACCCCGGTGTGGAACAGCAGACGGATGACCACGGTGAACAGCACCACGAAGGCGCAGATGTTCAGGGTGGAGCTCAGCGCCCCCCTCACCGCCCGGGTGAAGGCCAGGGAGAAGCGGACGGTCCGGATGCGGGGGGCGGGGGCGGCGGGGGCAGTCCCCGTCTCGTCCCCGGGCCAGAAGCGGAACAGCAGCCCCACCGTCACCGAGGCCAGGGCGTGGACCAGGTAGAGCAGCAGCCCGGCCCGGCTGCTGGCAAACACCCCCGTCCCCACCACCCCGAGGATGAAGGCGGGCCCCGAGTTGTTGCAGAAGGCCAGCAGCCGCTGGGCCTCTGTCCGGGTGCACAGTCCCTGCTGGTAGAGCTGGATGGCGGTGCGGGCCCCCACCGGGTAGCCCCCCACGAAGCCCAGGGCCACCGCGCTGGCACAGGGTCCCCCCACCCGGAACAGGGGACGCATCACCGGCTCCAGCGCCCGGCCCAGATACTGGGCGAAGCCCAGCTCCACCACCAGGGAGGAGAGCACGAAAAAGGGAAACAGAGAGGGGACGATGACGTTGCCGCACAGCCGCAGTCCCGCCCGGGCGGCCTCCATGGCCGCGTCGGGGCAGAGGACCAGCGCCCCGCCGGCGGCCAGCAGGGCAAGCCCCAGCGTCAGGTCCCGCAGCCCCTGATGTCTCAGCAGCTTCGTCATGGTGCTCCCCCCCTTGCAGTCCCTCTATCCTTATGGCGGCAGGGGCGGGGCTATGCGGGCGGGCGAAAAAAGCCCCGGCTGCCTCTTGCATTTCTCCGGGAACTGTGGTATAAAGAAAAATAGCGTAAATCGCGAGGAACGGGAAAATAGCGTGCTTGCGCACCCAAGAGAGAGGCGGCCGCCGGCTGAGAGCCGCCTCGGTGCGTGTCGCTTGGTTCGCCCGGGAGCGGCCCCTGAGAGGGGGACGGGTCTTCCGCCGTTACCGGAAGAGAGTGCGCATCCCTGGATGCGAATGCGGGTGGTACCGCGGAAGGTCTGGCCTTTCGTCCCAGTTTCATGGGGCGGAGGGCCTTTTTCGTGCTTTGCACAATTAGGGATCAGAAGTTAGGAATGAGGAATTTTTGTGCCGCCTGCGGCGGCCTGATCCCAAACGCCCGGCGAAGCCGGGCACCGCGATCCCTAATTTCTAACTCCTCATTCCTAATTCAAGTAAGAAGGGGTTTGAACGATGAAGGAACAGTTAGCAAAGATCCGCTCCGAGGCCCTCTCGGCCATGGCGGCGGCGGAGAGCACCGCCGCTCTGGACGAGCTGCGGGTGCAGTATCTGGGCAAAAAGGGAGAGCTCACCGCCGTGCTCAAGAGCATGGGCAAGCTCTCCCCCGAGGAGCGCCCCGCCATGGGTCAGCTGGCCAACGAGGTCCGCGCCGCCCTGGAGGGGGCCCTGGAGGCCCGCGGGGCGGAGCTGGCCGCCGCCGACCTGGAGCGGCGGCTGAAGGAGGAGGCCCTGGACATCACCGTCCCCGGCGCGCCGGTGAAGCTGGGCCACCGCCACCCCATGTACCTGGCCCTGGACGAGATCAAGGAGATCTTCATCGGCATGGGCTTCACCGTGCTGGACGGCCCCGAGGTGGAGCTGGCCTCCTATAACTTCGACAAGCTCAACGCCCCCGAGGGGCACCCCTCCCGGGACTGGAGCGACACCTTCTACTTTGACGAGGACAGCCGGGTGATGCTCCGCAGCCAGACCAGCCCCATGCAGGTCCGGGCCATGGAGACGAGGGAGCTGCCCATCCGCATCATCGCCCCCGGCCGGGTGTACCGGAAGGACGAGGTGGACGCCACCCACTCCCCCATGTTCCACCAGGTGGAGGGCATGGTCATCGACAAGGGCGTCACCATGGCGGATCTGAAGGGCACGCTGAACACCGTGGTGGAGCAGCTCTATGGCAAGGGCACCAAGACCCGCTTCCGCCCCCACCACTTCCCCTTCACCGAGCCCAGCTGCGAGATGGACGTCCAGTGCCACAAGTGCGGCGGCGTGGG
>CALXCP010000044.1 GCA_944386845.1 uncultured Oscillospiraceae bacterium
GGGTCATCCTCATCTCCGACTCCATGCGGGCCTGCGGCATGCCCGACGGGCAGTACACCCTGGGCGGGCAGGATGTGACGGTGAAGGGGCGCTACGCCACCCTGGCCGACGGCACCCTGGCCGGGTCGGTGACCGATCTGATGGGCTGCCTGAAGACGGCGGTGTCCTTCGGCATTCCCCTGGAGCACGCGGTGCGGGCCGCGGCGGTGAATCCCGCCCGGGCCATCGGCATCTACAGCCGCTGCGGCAGCCTGGAGCCGGGCAAGCGGGCCAACTTTGTGATTCTGGACAGGGATCTCAACCTCAGGGACGTCTTCTTCTGCGGACAGCGTGTCCGCAGTGAAGAATAAATTTCCAAACAGGCATCCCGCCTCTACTCCATTTTCATAGGGCGGGGGGAGCCGTAAAAAAGGAGGAGAAAAAACCCGCCGGGCCGGCGGTGCGGCAGTGTGGAGACCTGTCGTAACACCTGGGGGATTTCGCTTTCCCCAGGGGAGGGGCGCTTTGCGGAGGCTGGCGTCCTACGGCTCAACGCATGGCAACTGTGACCCTGAAAAACGTCAAGAAGATCTACGACAACAAGGTGACCGCCGTCCACGACTTCAACCTGGAGATCGCGGACAAGGAGTTCATCGTGCTGGTGGGCCCCTCCGGCTGCGGCAAGTCCACCACCCTGCGGATGGTGGCCGGGCTGGAGGAGATCAGCGAGGGGGAGCTCTACATCGGCGACAAGCTGATGAACGACGTGGAGCCCAAGGACCGGGACATCGCCATGGTGTTCCAGAGCTACGCCCTCTACCCCCACATGACGGTGTATGAGAACATGGCCTTCGCCCTGAAGCTGCGGAAGATGCCCAAGGAGGAGATCGACCGCCGGGTGAGGGAGGCCGCCGCCATCCTGGACATCACCCAGTATCTGGAGCGCAAGCCCCGGGCCCTGTCCGGCGGCCAGCGGCAGCGCGTGGCCATCGGCCGGGCCATCGTCCGGGAGCCCCAGGTCTTCCTCATGGACGAGCCCCTGTCCAACCTGGACGCCAAGCTGCGCAACCAGATGCGGGCCGAGATCATCAAGCTCCGCCAGCGCATCAACACCACCTTCATCTACGTCACCCACGACCAGACCGAGGCCATGACCCTGGGCGACCGGATCGTCATCATGAAGGACGGCTTCATCCAGCAGGTGGGCACCCCCCAGGAGGTGTTCGAGCACCCGGTGAACGTGTTCGTGGCCGGCTTCATCGGCACCCCCCAGATGAACTTCTTTGGGGCGCAGCTGCTGAAGGACGGGGAGGACTACTACGTCACCTGCGCCGGAGCCAAGGTGGCCCTGCCCCCCGCCATCCAGGAGAAGCTCCGGGCCAAGGAGGTCCCCGCCCAGGACATCATCCTGGGCATCCGTCCCGAGCACATCAATTTCGTCCGGGACCAGAGCTTTGACACCATGAGCGGCAAGGTGGACGTGTCCGAGATGATGGGCAGCGAGCTCCACCTCCACGTGGCGGTGGGCCAGTCCGTGGAGGGCGACCCCGAGGGCGGGCTGAAGGACGTGGTGATGCGGGTATCCACCAGCGACCTGCCCGACGCCTATCACGGCGGCATCCCCCACGGCACCCAGCTCCACTTCACCTTCCCCGGCGCCCTGGTCCACCTGTTCAGCAAGGAGACCGAGCAGAACCTCATCTGAATCAGACGGCGTCCCGGCCGGGACG
The DNA here is from genome assembly GCA_944386845.1 of uncultured Oscillospiraceae bacterium. Taxonomy (GTDB): domain Bacteria; phylum Bacillota; class Clostridia; order Oscillospirales; family Oscillospiraceae; genus CALXCT01. Next base: position 1,710 of record CALXCP010000044.1, read on the forward strand.
CTCCGCGGCGGCGCCCCACCGGGGCGCCGCCGCTTCGCTGGTCACCAAAAAATCGAAACACGATGCTGGCAGTTTATTGTAATCGTGGGAACGGTCGTGATATAATACGGGCAGAGACCCGATTCGGACGGAAAAATCAGAATGGAAAGGACTGTGACCTGCATGAAGGAGACCCGAAAGCGATCTGCGGTCCGCCCCTGGCGTCGGGGGCTGGCCGGCCTGGTGTGCGCCGTAATGCTGGCGGTGGGCCTGTTCCCCGTCACCGCCTCGGCGGACACCGACAACCTGCCCAACGGCTGGTGGCCGTACTGGGAGGACTACGCCGACGCGGTGGCGTCCGGCAACAAGGACCAGATCCTGAAGACCGGCGACGCGCTGGTGGACTTCTACTCCGACTACCCCATGTCGGTGGAGATCGCCGACCACCTGTGCCGGGTGTACTTTGAGCGGCTGGAGTCGGAGTACTTCGAGGAGGCCGGCGACTATGACGCCGCCATCGACAACACCCTGAAGCTCCGGGAGGTGTGCCAGTACCTCACCGACAACGGCAGCGACTACAAGGACATCGTCATCCGCTGCGACGCCCATCTGGACGTGATGGAGCCCATGTCCGAGGTTTACGCCGTGTCCTACACCCAGCAGAGCCCCTATGACTCCGACGCGGTGGCCGCGTCGGGCAGCTACTACGGCAGCATCTTCCAGGGCGACCTGGTCACCACGGGCAATTACAGCGTGGCCGCCGTCTACGTGGAGCTGGAGACCGAGACCGCCGAGAAGTTCGACTACATCATCGACCCCCTGGACACCGGGGACGGTATCATCCAGATCAACCTGAACTTCCTCTATCAGGGCGACACCGCCCGGAAGGTGCCCACCGGCGCCTATGACGACAGCCTGCGCACCACCCTGAACTACCTGAACGGCCTGCGCACCCCCGTCATCATGCGGGTGGGCGCCGAGATGGACATCTGGGAGACCTGGACCGTCACCCCGGAGGAGTACATCGCCGCCTTCCGCTACATCGCCGACATGACCCGGCAGCTGGCCCCCAACGTGGAGCTGGTCTGGTCCCCCAACTACACCTGCCGCTGGAACGAGACCATCGACATGTACTACCCCGGCGACCAGTACGTGGACTGGGTGGGCCTGTCCCTGTACTTCAACTATGACAGCACCACCTCCACCGCCTGGGACTGGCTGGAGTACTCCCACCTGCAGCGCTTCGCCGACCCGGTGGAGAATGCCCGCCGGGTGGTGGAGTTCGCCAAAGAGCACGGCAAGCCCGTGGCCGCCACCGAGGGCGGCGCCATCAAGAACGGCACCCAGGGCGAGAGCTACGCCGCCCGCCAGGCCGCCAAGATGTACTCCACCCTCACCATGGTCTTCCCCGAGGTGAAGTCCATCGTCTACTTCGACCGGCTCCAGGACGGCAACGACTACCGGATGGCCGGCTCCGTCCTCAGCGCGGTGGAGTCCGCCGTGTCCGGCAACCCCAGCCTCATCAAGCCGGGGCAGGACACCGCCGGCACCTACATCCCCCTGAGCCAGTTCAATGAGCAGACCGACGGCCAGATGGTGCTGGGGGCCTATGCCCGGACCTACTACAACTTCAACGTCAACGCCTCCTACTACCTGGACGGCGTCAACGTGGCCAACCCCACCTCCGCCCCCAACCAGTACGTGCTGAACACCGCCGCCCTGTCCACCGGCAGCCACACCCTCCGGGTGGACTTCAACGACGGCCACGGCTGGACCGACTCCAGGGAGTACCGCCTGGTCAAGGCGGCCGACGGCACCGTCACCGTCCGGGAGGGCGCCCAGGCCTTCAGCGACACCGTGAGCCACTGGGGCCGCAGCTTCATCACCACCGCCTCTGACGCCGGGCTCATGGCCGGCGTGGGCGACGGCAAGTTCGACCCCGACGGCAGCCTGAACGTCTCCCAGGTGCTGGTGCTGGCGGCCAACGCCCACGCCAGGGCGGCGGGCGCCGCCGTCCCCGCCGGCAGCGGCGGCTACTGGTACCAGGGCTTCTATGACTACTGCGCCGACAACGGCATCATCGACGCCGGGCAGCTGCCCGCCGCCCAGTGCGAGCGGCCCGCCACCCGCATGGAGATGATCTCCATCCTGGACCGGGCCCTGCCCGACAGCCAGCTCTCCCCCAGGGTGGACATCCCCGAGGGCTACATCCCCGACGTCTCCGCCGACGACCCCGACCATGACCTGGTGTACCGGTGGTACCGGGCCGGCATCATCGCCGGCGGCAGCGACCACAGCTTCAACGGCGACACCGGCATCACCCGGGCCGAGGTGGCGGTGATCCTCTGCCAGCTCAACGGCCTGGCCTGACCGCGCTCGCTTTCAGACCTCGGGACAGCGCCCCCGCCCCTCCGGGCGGGGGCGCTGTCCTGCGCAGTCATCCCGGCCGTCTGGGCACGGAGGATCGGGAGCGCTCTGTGTATTTTTCCTTGCGGGCGGCGGCCCGGCGTGATAGAATCGCCTCAAGGGCCTGCGTCGCGCGTGGGGAGCTCCGCCCCCGCCGGCAGCAGCGCCCGGGACATCCGGCAGGGAGGGGAGACGCGATGGAGCAGGGACTGTATCATCTGGCCGCGCTGCTGTTCCTCCTGGGCTGCGTCTCGGCGGTGGGCGCCATGCTGTGCTTCTGGGAGGGCCGCTGGCGGTTTTTCCGCGGCTGCGTGGTGCTGGGCGCGGCCACCGTGGCGGCGGCCACCGTCTGTCTCCTGGCCGGCCTGATCAGCGTCCGGGGCGGGGACCGGCTCCAGCTGGTGGAGTCGGCCGGGAAGTGGTATGTGGAGCTGGAGCCGCATCTGCTCTCCCAGGCCGGCCTGTCTCCCCAGGTGGAGCAGGCCCGGGAGGAGATCCGGGCCAGCTATGAGGCGGACGCCGGCCCGGATGTCACCCCCCGGCGTCTGGCAGAGAGAGTTTGGGAGCTGGGCGGAGGCGGAAGAGTTCCTGGGCCTCCCCCTCACCGAGAGCGCCGCTCTGTCAGAGGAGCCGGAGTCCCCGGATGTGGCCCGGCCGGAGGATGAGCGGTGCACCGTCTATCTCCACGGCAGGCCGGACGGCCTGCTGCACAGTGCCACCGTGGAATACCGCTGCACCCTGGCGGGGATCGCGCTGGCGGCCTATGCCCATGTCTATTTCTGCGACGAGTACCCCCTGGCCCTCCCGCTGGACCCGGAGAAGGCGGAGATGGACTGGTCCTATGAGATGGCCAACGGCTGCCGGGCGGTGGTGGAGCTGGACCGCCCGGCCGGGATGGGCAGTCTCCGGTGCAGCGCCTGGTTTGCCCGGGATGACGTGATCTACGGCCTGTTCCTCCAGGGCCCGGAGTCGGAAGAGGACCTGCTGCGGGCGGCCCTCTGGTGGGTGCTGAACACCTGCGGGTGACCCCGGGCGGGACCGGCGGAACGCGCGGAGGGCGCGGCTTTAAAAAGCCGCGCCCTCCGCGCTTCTGGCACTCTGCCGCCTATTTCCCGCCCCGGAGGGCGGCCGCCTGCTCCGGCGTCAGCTCCACGCCGCCGCCGAGGGCCCGGAGCCGCCAGAGGATCTCGGCGGTGTGCTCCACCGTCTCCAGGCGCCAGTAGGCCTGCTCCAGGCCGGGCCCCACCGTCAGCGCCCCGTGGTTGGACAGCAGCACGGCGTCGTGGGTGCGCACCAGGGGCTCCACCGCCCGGGGCAGCTCCTCCGTCCCCGACTGGCCGTAGGGGGCCACCGGCACCTCCCCGAGGGTCATGAGCACCTCCCCCAGCACGGGCCGGTCCAGGGGGAGCCGGGCGCAGGCAAAGGCGGTGGCCGCCGGGGGATGGGCGTGACACACCCCGCCCACGTCGGGCCGGGCCCGGTAACACATCAGGTGCAGGGGGGTCTCCGAGCTGGGGCGGAGGTCCTCCGCCCCCTCCAGCACCCGGCCCTCCAGGTCGGTGACCAGCAGCATCCCGGGGGACAGGAAGCCCTTGCTCACCCCCGCCGGGGTGACCAGGATCCGCCCGCCGGGCAGGCGGATGCTGAGATTCCCGTCGTTGGCCGCCACCCAGCCCCGGGTCCACATCCTCCGGCCCAGCTCACAGATCAGGGCCCGCTCCCGCTCATAGGTCATGTCCCATCGCTCCTCTCGCGTGTTCTTCCCTAGCGCCCGCCTCCGGGCGGCTGTCAAGGCCGGCGCCCCGCCGTGCGGCGGGGCGCCGGAGGGATCAGATGTGCTTTTCCGCCAGAGCTTTGGCCACCAGCTCGCTGTTCCGCTCCATCTCCGCCACGTCCCGGCGGCAGTACTCGTGGAACACCGCGTCGATGACGAAGAGCTGGGACATCCGGGCGGGCACCGAGCCCAGCTGCAGCGGCCCCTCGCTGGCCCCGCACTGGAGCACCACGTCGGCCAGGGCGGCGCCGGGGGACTTGGGGTAGTGGGTCACCAGCACCAGGCCGCACTTCCGCTCCCGGGCCAGCTCCATCAGGTCCAGGATGTCCCGGGTGGAGCCCGAATAGGAGAAGAACCAGATCACGTCCTCGGGCTCCAGCAGGGCGGCGGCGATGGCCTGCCGGTGGGAGTCCTGCACCGAGACGAACTTGGAGGAGACGGTGGAGAACAGGTGGGCCGCTTCGGATGCCATGATCATGGAGCCCCCCTGGCCCATGCAGCGCACGCTCCGGGCCCGCCGGAACAGGTCGGCCGCCGCCCGGACCGAGCCGGGCTCCAGCAGCCGCTTCGTCCGGTCCAGGGCGTCGGCGTGGGCAGTGTGCAGCTTCTCCAGCATGTCCTCTATGCTGTCCTCCGGAGCGACCTCTCCGGTGAGCCTGGGGGCCTCCGCCCTGACCGCCGCGGTGGCCAGGGCGATCTTGAACCCGCCGTACCCCGGAAAGCGCAGCCGCCGGCAGAAGCGGGTGACGGTGGCCTCCGCCACCGCGCAGGCCTCGGCCAGCTCGGAGATGGACATGTACTGGCACTCCTCCGGGTGGAGCACCACATAGTCGGCCACCTTCCGCTCGGCGGTGGTGAGGCGGTAATAGCCGTTGCTGATCTTCTGAAAGACGTCAGCGGGCATGGTCCGCCTCGCAGTCCCCCAGCAGCTCTCCGGCCACCTGGTCCACCTGGATCAGGCAGCGGGGCAGGTGGAAGGGCCCCTTGAAGGTGGAGCCCTTGGTGCTGGGCTGTGTGGGCAGGCCGTCCCGGCGGAGATAGCCGTACCACTCGCCGTACTCCGGGTCGGCGAAGTGGGCCTTGCAGTAGTCCATGGTCCTGCAGAACCAGTCCAGGTACTTCTCCTCCCCGGTGTCCCGGTAGAGCATCAGAGAGGCGATGAGGATCTCGTTGTGGGGCCACCAGAGCTTCATGTCGTGCTCATAGGCCTCGGGGGGCTTGCCCAGGCAGTCGATGAAGTAGAGCAGCCCGCCGTACTCGTGGTCCCAGCCGGCCTCGATGGCCCAGTCGAAGATCTGGGCCGCCTTTTTCACCAGCTCCCTGTCCCCGGTGCGCCTGGCGTGCTCCAGCAGGAACCAGGAGCCCTCGATGTCGTGGCCGGGGTTGACGGTGCGCCCCTCGGTGTAATAGAGCCTCGGGGTGCCGTCCACGTCCACGTTCTCCAGCACGCACTTCAGCTCAGGCTTCACGTGGTAGCGGAAGATCTCGTCCACGCACTGCTGGGCGCGCTGCTCATACTCGGCCCGGTGCTCCGGGTCCACCCGCATCAGCACCCCGATGACGTTCAGGATGATCATGGGCAGGCCGAAGGCCCGGCCCGACCGGGTCTCCGGGATGGTCTTGGGCCCCAGGCCGGTGGGGTCCTTGCCCCCGTGGCTCAGGCTCCAGTACATCTCGTAGGCCCAGCGGGCCCGCTCCAGCCGGGCCTTCTCCCCGGTGATGCCGTAGTACTCCGCGTTGGCCATGGCGCAGAAGGCCTCGGAGTAGTAGTACCGCCGCTGCCGCAGGGGCTTGCCCTCGGCGGTGACGGTGAAGTACATCCGGTCGCCCGCCTCATGGTTGAAGCAGTGCTTCTCCATGAAGTCCAGGCAGCTCCTGCTGGCCTCCAGCCACTCGTCCCGCACCCCGTACACGTGGCACAGATAGGCGAAGATCCAGCCGCACCGCCCCTGCATCCACACGCTCTTGTCGGTGGAGTAGATCTCCCCCTTCCGGTCCAGGCAGGTGTACACCCCGCCGTGCTCGTGGTCCATGCCGTGGGTCAGCCAGAAGTCCACGCTGCGGCGCAGCTCCTCCCGGGCCCAGCTCCGGATCTCCGTCAGTTTCTGCCGGTCCATGCGAACCGCTCCTTTCTCTCCCGCCCCTGGGCGGCATCGTTACCGATATTTTACCATCGCGGAAAGAGATTTTCAACCGGTGGGGCGGGAAAGAAAATTTTTCCCAGCCGATGGGTGACAGGGGCCGCCGCATCGTGGTATAATGAAAGTTGGAACGCCGCCGGACGAGCCGGCGGGATCATACATGGGCCGCCCCGCGGCCCCGGAGGAGGAGCATCATGGATCGTTTCGGAATCCCTGTCTCTGTGAAGCATGTCCCTGAGCTGGACCCCGAGTTCTGCCCCATTCTCGTGTTCGACCGCGCCTTTCTGGCCGGCGCGAAGAAGCCCGTGTCCGTGGCCGTGGAGCGGGACCGGGGGCAGGTGGCCGTGTGTCATACCTTCATCCACGGCACCGACGAGATGCTGGAGGCCGACTGCTACTATCTGGACCGGCTGGTGAAGACCCTGCTGTGGATGAAGGGGGGCTGGAAGGTCTACGTGGCCGGCGACGCGCGGGTGGGCGCTCACCTGAAGGAGACCTGGTCCCTCACCGGCGCCCGGGCCTTTGACGCCGACTTCATGGCCGGCGTGTACGAGACCCCCTTTGAGGTGGTGCTCTGCGACAAGGTCCCCGAGGAGAAGGGCGTCTCCCAGGCCATCGGCCGGCACCTGGACGGCTGCCGCATCGGCTTTGACGCCGGCGGGTCCGACCGGAAGGTGTCCGCCGTGGTGGACGGGGAGACCGTCTACTCCGAGGAGGTGGTCTGGTTCCCCAAGACCAACGCCGACCCCCAGTACCACTACGACGGCATCGTGGCCGCCTTCAGATCCGCCGCCGAAAAGATGCCCCGGGTGGACGCGGTGGGCATCTCGTCCGCCGGGGTGTACGTCAACGACCGGACCATGGTGGCCTCGCTGTTCCTGAAGGTGCCGAAGGACCAGTTCGACGCCAAGGTGAAGGACATCTACATCCGGGCGGTGAAGGACACCTTCGGGGACATCCCCTTCGCCGTGTGCAACGACGGCGACGTGTCCGCCCTGGCCGGGGCCATGAGCCTGGGGGACAACAACGTCCTGGGCATCGCCATGGGCACCAGCGAGGCGGTGGGCTATGTGGATGAGCAGGGCAACATCACCGGCTGGCTCAACGAACTGGCCTTCATGCCGGTGGATGTGAACCCCGGGGCCATGGAGGACGAGTGGTCGGGGGACATCGGCTGCGGCGTCAAGTACTTCTCCCAGGACGGGGTCATCAAGCTGGCCCCCCGGGCGGGCATTGAGCTGGACGAGGCCCTCTCCCCGGCGGAGAAGCTGAAGGTGGTCCAGAAGCTCATGGAGGAGGGGGACCCGCGGGCCGCCGCCGTCTACCGCTCCATCGGCGTCTACCTGGGCCACACCCTGGCCTTCTACCACCACCTGTACGGCTGCCGCCACGTGCTGCTGCTGGGCCGGGTCATGTCCGGCAAGGGGGGCGACCTCATCCTGGACACCTGCAAGACGGTGCTGGCCGACGAGTACCCCGAGCTGGCCGGCAAGCTCACCCCCGCTCTCCCCGACGAGAAGTTCCGCCGGGTGGGGCAGTCGGTGGCCGCCGCCAGTCTCCCCGCCCTGCACTGACCCGATACCATTTGTATAAAGCGAGGTGTTGATTTCAATGCGTATCACAAATGGCCGTATTTTTACCGGCCGGACCTTCACCGAGGGCTCCCTGGACTTTGACGGGACCATCCGGGCCCTGGGCCCGGCGGACGCCCCGGGTGACTGGGACGTGGGGGGCGCCTGGGTCATCCCCGGGCTGGTGGACATCCACACCCACGGCGCCGTGGGAGAGGACTTCTCCGACGGGAAGCCCGAGGGGCTGCAGCCCCTGGCCGACTACTACGCCGCCCACGGGGTGACCTCCTACCTGGCCACCACCATGACCCTCACTGAGCAGGTGCTCACCCCCGCCCTCCACGCCATCCGGGACTTCCGCCGGCAGCGGGGCGCCAAGTGCGCCGGGGTCCATCTGGAGGGGCCCTTCGTTTGCTACGCCAAGCGGGGGGCCCAGGCGGCGGAGAACCTCCATAAGCCCGACGTGGACCTGTTCCGCCGTCTCAACGAGGCCAGCGGCGGGCAGGTGAAGCTGATCACCGTGGCCTGTGAGGAAGAGGGGGGCATGGACTTCATCTCGGAGGTGAGCCGGACCTGCACCGTCTCCCTCGGCCACTCGGTGGCCGGGTATGAGCAGGCCATGGAGGCCTTCGACCGGGGGGCCAGCCACGTCACCCACCTGTTCAACGGCATGAACAGTTTTCACCACCGCGAGCCGGGCATACTCGGGGCCGCCCTGGACGCCGGGGCGTCGGTGGAGCTCATCTGCGACGGGCTGCACATCCACCCCGCCGCGGTCCGCCTGTCCCACCGGCTGTTCGGGGAGAGGCTGAACCTGATCTCCGACTCTCTGCGCTGCGCCGGGATGCCCGACGGGGACTACACCCTCGGGGGGCAGCCCATCACCGTGAAGGGGGGCCGGGCCACCCTCACGGGGACGGACACCCTGGCCGGCTCCTCCATCTCCCTGCTGGACGCGGTGCGCCGGGCGGTGCGCTTCGGCCTGTCCCTGCCCGAGGCGGTGTACGCCGCCTCCACCGCCCCCGCCCTGGCCGTGGGGCTGGAGGCCGGGGTCATCCGGCCCGGCCGGCCCGCCGACCTGGCGGTGCTGGACAGAGACCTGAAGCTGCTGGCCGTCTTTGTGGACGGGGTGCGGCAGGCACTGTAAAGGAAGACCGCCATACGAAAAGGGGCCCGGACGCGATATGCGTCCGGGCCCCCTGTCTGCTTCGCGGGGCTTAGGATCTGAGCCGTCTGGGGTCGCTGAAGTAGTTCCGGGTGATCTTGGCCACGGTGCCCGACAGGAGCAGCAGGGCGATGAGGTTAGGGATGGCCATGAGCCCGTTGAGGGTGTCGGAGATGTCCCACATGAGGGAGCCAGAGCCGGTGGCCCCCACGATGCACACCAGGACGAAGACCACCTTGTAGATGAAATTGACCGCCCGGTTGTCCCGGGTCAGATAGCCCCAGCAGCGCTCGCCGTAGTAGCTCCAGCTGATGATGGTGGACAGGGCGAAGAAGAGCAGGCTGATCTGGATGACCATGCCGCCGACGGTGCCGGGGAGGATGGTGTTGAAGGCGGCGGCGGCAGCGGCGCCGTTGGAGGTGTAGGTGTCCAGCGCCTCCTGCCCCAGGGGGAGGCCGGAGAGGATGACCGCCATGGAGGTGATGGTGCAGATGATGATGGTGTCGATGAACACCTCGAACACGCCCCAGATGGCCTGGTCGCCGGGCTCCTTGGTGGAGGAGGCGGCGTGGGCGATGGGGGCGGAGCCCAGGCCGGCCTCGTTGGAGAAGACCCCCCGGGCCACGCCCTGGCGCATGGCCTGCATGATGGCGTAGCCGAAGATGCCGCCGCCCACCGACTCGAAGCTGAAGGCGCTGGTGACGATGAGGGCCAGGGCGGAGGGGACCTCGGTGATGCGCATACAGATGAGGACCACGCCGGCCAGGATGTAGAAGATGGCCATGAAGGGGACCATCAGGGAGGTGACCTGCCCGATGCGCTTGACCCCGCCCAGCACCACGATGGCCACGATGACGGCCAGGCCGACGCCGGTGATCAGGGGGTCCAGGCCGAACAGGCTGGTCATGGCGCCGGCGATCTCACTGGACTGGGCGATGTTGCCGATGCCGAAGGAGGCCAGTCCTCCCAGCAGGGCGAAGATGCAGGCCAGCCACTTCCAGTTTTTGCCCAGGCCGTTCTCGATGTAGTACATGGGGCCGCCCTTGTGGACGCCGTTCTTGTCCACGGTGCGGAATTTGATGGCCAGAGCGATCTCGGAGTACTTGGTGCACATGCCGAAGAAGGCGGACACCCACATCCAGAACACGGCCCCCGGCCCGCCCACGAAGATCGCGCCGGTGACGCCGGCGATGTTGCCGGTGCCCACGGTGCCCGCCAGGGCGGTGGTCACCGCCTGGAAGGGGGAGAGGTTGCTCCCGTGGTCCTTGTTCGACTTGCGGAACAGAGAGCCGATGGTGTTCCTCATGATGTAGCCGAACCTACGGGCCTGGATGCAGCCGGTGCGGACGGTGAGCAGGACGCCGGTGCCCACCAGGAGCAGCAGCATCACCGGTCCCCAGGCGAAGCCGTTGAGGACGCTGTTGACGGAGGTGACGACCTCCAGCAGTTGATCCATATCGATGTCTCCTTTTCTCTCGTTCTCCAACGCGCGCAGCAGAGCGTGTAACGTGGACTATTATACACGGGAGGAGAACAGAAAGCAAGGGAGGATGGTAGAAAACAGAAAACTGGTCTTCGACAGAAAACAGGCTTGACAACGGCTGCCCGGCGTGATATAGTATACAGGCACTCAAGAAGGAGACCGGTGTGCATCCCATGCCGGAGTGGCGGAATTGGCAGACGCCCGGGACTTAAAATCCTGTGGGAGCGATCCCGTGCCGGTTCGATCCCGGTCTCCGGCACCAATATCGCGGGGTAGAGCAGTTGGTAGCTCGTCGGGCTCATAACCCGGAGGTCGGAGGTTCAAGTCCTCCCCCCGCAACCATAAGAAACCCAGTGATCGCAAGGCTTTGCGGCCTCGGTCACTGGGCTTTTTTGCGTTGACAGGGCAAAAGCGGGACTTTAGCGGGACTGTTCCCATGATTTACTGGGCTGTGGGCACAATAGGCGGCGTACTTCTCAAAGTTGGGCTTTTCAATATGCGGCCTGCGTTCTCTCTTCAAATATAGGCGAGGAAACGGATGCTCCCCTGAGGAGTCATCCGTTCCTTTCTCTCTCAGGGGCATCTCCAAAGGTGCCCTCGCTCTCTTCCTCACCCAGATCTATATCAATATCCAGCCCTTCATCGTTGCCCACATTGGCCGTCCTGGAGAGCAGTTTGACCGACATTTCTCCTACCTTTTCCTTAAAGGTTTCATCTTTCATCGTGTCGCCAAAGGTGTAGACCGATCTGGCGATATGTTTTGGAATAGTGATCATGTTTTCAAAAAGTCCAAGATATGGGCCTCCAAAGTTGGTATAATAGAAGCCGAAAGGTGGTATAGCCAATGATCTACTACACGGGCGACATCCACGGGAACCCCCGTGAGATCGTACAGTTC
>CALXCP010000045.1 GCA_944386845.1 uncultured Oscillospiraceae bacterium
ATACTTATTTCAGATAACATTGTATATGAACTTTGGCGGAATTGCAAGGGGGGAAAGCGCAAAAATTGGGGGAGGTGGTTTGACCGCCTCCCCCAATTTTTTTACGAGCCCATCACCAGCCCGGCCTGCTTTTCCGCCAGTGTGCCCATATGGCCGTCGGAAGGCCAGGAAAATCCCGGCCTGGCCCTGTCCCATCAGACGCCCCAGGGGCCCGGGCGTATTCGATGCCCGGGCCCCTGGGAAAGGCGCTGTTTGTTGAAAGATAAGCCATAGGGGCGGTGATCACTCAGCGGCCCGCTCCAACATCCACTCCAGCATCTCTTGATAATACTGGAGGTGCTGCTTGGAAGAACCGTGGCCCATGCCCTCGCAAACGCGGAACACGCAGTTATCCACGCCGGCGGCACACAGGGTCCCGAACATCTCGGTGGCCTGATTGATGGGGCAAAGGGCGTCGGCGGTACCATGATAGAAAAAGAACGAGGGGTCGTCCGCGTCCACCCAGAAAATGGGGCTGCCGTCCACAAAGCGCTGAACCATCACGGCCAGGTCCGGGTCATCTGTGCCGTTCTCATAGGCGTCCACGATCTGCAGGGTAGAATATCCCGCGGCCGCGGTGCCCATCACGTTGGGATCGTTGCTGATGGGACGGCTGTGCTGGTTCTGTGCGGCCTGATAGTCCTGGATGCGGTAGTCCACATAGTCGGCGCAGTTCATCATGTTGAAGCAGCCGTACATGCATCCACAATAGTCGATGGTGGTCAGCATCCCCAGACGGTCCCCTTCAAAGGTGACATAGCCCGGGTCCTGCAGTTCAGCCTCGTTGCCCGTGACGGCCAGCTCCGCGGCCCAGTAGCCGCCGGCGGAGTTTCCGGTGACGCCCATGTTATCGGCGTCGAGCCCCAGCTCATGGGCATTGATCTTGAGGTAACGGATCTGCGCCTGGAGGTCATAGAGAGGGTAGGGGAAGCAGGCTTCATGCTCATAGCGGTAGGTCAGTGCAGCCACGGCCACGCCATTTTCCACCATGTACTCTACCATCATGGGGTCGATAGAGGTATTGTCGCCCCGGATCCAGGAGCCACCGAAGGTATACAGCAGGACAGGGAGGTCATCCCCGGGCTGAGTGCCCTCGGGCACCCAGAGGCGGATATTCAGATCCTTCGTTCCAGTAGCAGGGGTAATGATCTCCCCAGCACTGTTGGTCTCCACCCAGCCGCCTTCATAGGTAAGAGAGTCGGGGATCATAACAGAGGTGTCGCCGGCGTAGGTGTCCACCGTGGCAACGGTGATCTCAGTGCTCTTATCATAGATCCAGTCAGTTTTGTCCCGCTCAACACGCTGTGCGACCTGGGGATAGTCGGCAGCCAAATTGTTCAGGATAATACTCAGCTCAGCATAGGTGATGGTCCCCTGGGGGTCGAAGTTCCCGCCGCCCTTTCCGGTGACATAGCCCAGGCTGGACACGGCATAGACCGCCTGCTTGGCGTAGTCCGCGATCTCACCGTCGTCGGCGAAAAGCTCGGCGTCCTCAGCAGCAGGGAGCTGGAACGCCTGGCGAAGGATAACGCAGGCATCCTGCCGGGACACGGGCTGGAAGGGGAGGATGTCATGCTCCGGCGTACCGGCGATGACACCGGCGCCCACCGCCTTCAGTACATCGGTATAGAGCTCAAAGTCGCTAAGATATGTGGTCCCGTCCTCCAGATAGATGAGGTCACGGAACGTATTTTCCGCCATGATGTCCCAGGACCAGTCCAGGACCTCGTCCAGGATCTGGACCAGGGCAGACCGGGTGACCGGAGCGTCGATCTTCGCAAAATCCTCAGTGTCAGAGATGACGCCGGCTTCGACCCATTTCTCATAGACTGAGGCCGCCCAGTGATCAGCAGAAGATGCAAACGCAGGAAGTGACATGGACAGGAGCAGCGCGAGGGATACCAGCGGGGTGAAGAATCTGCGGACGCGTTTCATGTTGACATTTCCTCCTTTTGTAAGATATGGGTGTATAGGGACGATCGAAAGCGACCGTGCGGTCGCTCTGATCACAGTGGGACCGGCAAAGCCGGTGCGCCGGGGACGACTCAGATGTCCTTGGCGGCGTGGTATGCCTGATAGATGGCCTGGGTGATATTGGCGGGTTGGACGCAGTCGCCCACCACCCGGACGAAGGGTGCGGAGTCCCGCAGGGCGTCCGCGGCGGCCGTGTTGGACCGCTGGCCCACGGCCAGGATGAAGGACGTGCCGGGCACCAGCTCTGTCTCGCCTTTGACGTTGCGGCAGACCAGCCCCTCGTCGGTGAGGGACTCGCCCTGCAAGCCGGTGTGGACGGTGGCGAACCTGTGGGTGTACTCCAGCAGGATGGGCTTTTGGCGGATGTTGCAGTCCACCGCCAGCTCATCCCGCATCTCCACCAGGTAGACCCGCTTGCCCAACTGGCCCAGGTGGATGGCGCACTCGCAGCCCGCCAGGCCGCCGCCCAGCACCACCACGTCGTCGGTGAGCTGATTGCCCCGGAGGTAGTAGTCGTTCACCACCACCACATTGCGGCCCTCCATACCGGCGAGTTTGGGCACGATGGGGCTGGAGCCCACGGCTACGATCAGAGCATCGGGGGCCTCCCGCTCCACCAGCTCGGGGGTGGCCTCGGTGTTCAGCCGGATGTCCACACCGTGCTTCTTCAGCAAGGTCTCCAGCGTGACGCCCAACTGGTACATGGCGCGCTTGAATGGGATCGCCTGTTCCTCCCTCAGGATACCGCCCAGCTCCCCGGTCTTTTCGCACAGGGTCACCTGGTGGCCACGGCGGGCCGCGGTGAGGGCGGCCTCCATGCCGCCGACACCGCCGCCGGCCACCAACACCCTCTTCCTGACCAGGGCGGGGACCAGGTCCAGGCCCTCCATCTCGCGGCCTACCAGGGGGTTGACGGCGCAGCGCCGGGTCTCAGTGGTGGGACGCTCCGCCATGCAGGTGTAGCAGCGCAGACAATGAACGATCTCCTCGGGGTGGTTGGCCATGACCTTATTGGGGAACTCGGGGTCGGCCAGCAGGCCGCGGGCCATCTCCACCACGTCGGCCTTTCCGGAGGCGATGATCTCCTCCATTTTATCCGGGTCGTTTAGGGCACCCACGGTAGCCACGGGGACCTTCACGTGCTTTTTGACCTCGGCGGCCAGGTGGACGTTGCACCCGTGCTCGGCGAACATGGGAGGTGTGGTGACGAAGAAGCCGATTTGATAGGTGCCCGCGGACACGTGCATCAGGTCTACCAGATCCTCCAGCCCCTGGGCGATGCGGCAGCCCTCCTGGATGTCGTAGCCGCCCTCGAACAGTTCAGAGCCGCTGATGCGCAGCTCGATGGGAAAGCCGGGACCCACGGCGGCCCGAACGGACTCCAGCACCTCCCGGACGATACGCAGCCGGTTCTCCAGACTGCCGCCGTAGCGGTCGGTGCGACGGTTGTAGTAGGGGGACAGAAACTGGTTCAGCAGCCAGCCGTGGCCCGCGTGGACCATGACCATCCCGTAGCCCGCCCGCTTGCAAAGGCCGGCGGCCTCGCCAAAGCTCTTGACGATCTCGGCGATCTGCTCCTCGGTGAGGGCCTTGACGGGGATGCCGTCAGGACGGACCCAGTCGATGGGGCCGTACTGGCAGAGGCTGGCCTTCTTCTCCTTGTCCACCAGATAGGTGCCGGCATACTGGCCACAGTGGTTCAGCTCGATGCTGGCTACGGCGCCGTGGCGCTTGATGGCATCCGCCAGAAAAGTGTGGCTGCCCAGACAGCCCGGGACACTCAGGTCCAGGTGGAGGGAGTGAGATGCGTCGGTTTTTGGATGGACGGCCAGTTCGCTGGCCGTCACCGCAGCAGCGCCGCCCTTGGCCCGCAGCTCATAGAACCCGGGGGTCCGGGGGCCCACGGAGCAGTCCGTGGCGATGTCGGTGGCCCCCATGGGGGCAGAGAAGATCCGGTTCCGGAACGTGACGTTGCCCAGCCTGATGGGGGAGCACAGGTGGGGATACATGCGTTTCATCGTTGGTCACCTCGCGTTTTGATATAGGAACGGCGCACGCCGTCAGTGGAGATCCACATGGGTGCCTGTCTCCCGGGCCATCTCTTGCCAGTGGTCCATCCGCCTAGCCAACTCAGCCCTGCTCTCCGGGTCGTCCCGGAAGGCGATGAGGGTCCAGTCCATCTCAGCCAGCGCGGCCAGGAACTCGTCGATCTTCTGGAAGGGGACGGCGATCATCCGCAGGCCGGGGGGATAAGTGCCCCGGCGCTTCAGTCCGTGGTAAAAGCCGGTGGTGATGTGGTTGACCTTCCCGCTGATGATCGGGTAGGCATACATCCATGCGCAGCTGATCGCTGGGGTGGACTTGGACTCCCAAGGGTCGCCGGAGGCATAGCAGGTGGCGCGCATGAGGATGTCCGCCTGGGGGAGGTCGGCCACAAAGAACAGCAGGTCGGGGTCGAAGTCACATGCGCTGACCGGGGCGAACCAGACGTAGCGGATCGCGCCGGGCTCCAGGATGGGCATGTGCTGATAGAGCTGCCGAGCGGCGGAGGGGGTCTTGTAAATGCCAAAGTCGTACCCCGCCTGCCCGCTGGCGGTCACCGGGGGTTTTTCGATCATACCCAGGACCATCCGGCCGTAGCAGGCGTCGTCCTCAGCGGTGACGTAAAAATTCTCGCCGGTGGTCTGCGCCACCTTGGCATACTGGCAAAAGGCCAGCTTCTCCCCTTCGTACCGGGGGACAGGCGGGGTCTCAAAGCAGTACTTGATGGCCACGGCGGGGTAGGTGAGGTCCAGCTTTGCGATCAGGGTCTTCGAAGCTTCGCTCAACACGGGCGGCACTTCCTTTCTCTCGAAAATAAGGCAGGGGATACCTGCGGCCGGATGTGGCCGCGGGTATCCCCTGCCATGAAATGATCGCGGGTGCGATATTCAGCCGCTCGGGATCCTCTCCGGTGTCATGACGGGCCCGAGCTGTCGCGAGGGGATCACGCGGGCCAGTTCTCCATGACCTCCGCGCGGATCTCCTTGTTGAAGAGACCCACGGTGCACTTGATCGCCTCAAACAATTGGACGATCAGATAGACCACACACCCCACCAGCAGCACGACGTAGAAGGGCTGCAGCGGGATCAGCAGGCTCTGGGTCACCTGGGTGACGCTGGGGATGACCTGCGCGGTCTCGTAGACCAGCAGGGCCACCACCAGGGATGCCAGCCACATATGGATGGTCCAGGCCAGCATGGAGCCGATGCCCGGGATCTTCTTCATGAAGAAGCAGACGTGGACCAGGCCGTGGCTGTACTGGGTGTAGCCCAGGGCTAGGAAGATCAGCACCACCTCGCCCAGGGAGACGTACTCCTCGGTGCCGATGACGGAGGATCCGAACCAGCGGAGGACCACGTTTGCCAGGATGATGACCACATTGAACAGCAGTGCGCACGCGGCGATATAGGCGAACACCTTGGAGACGACTGCCGAGATGCGGTCAAGCAGCTTGACGATTTTCACGGTTTATCACCTACTCTGAGAGACATATTTTTGTTACTCGGCGTACTCAGCCACGTACTCCAGGGCGCAGTCCAGGATGGCCTGGCCGTCATAACCGGACTCGTTCATGGTCTCCACCCACAGCTGCCAGCTGTTCTCAGCGGCGGTCTGCATGGTGGCCAGCTCGTCCTCGGGGACCTCCACCAGACCCACGTCGTACTCCTCGAACTTCTCCATCATGCGGGCTTCCTGGTCATCGAAGTAATAGGCGATGCGCTCCACGAAGTAGTCGCAGTTGTCGTCGATGACGGCCTTCAGGTCATCGGGCAGGGCCTCGTACTTATCCTTGTTCAGGCAGAACATGTTCAGAGCGTACACGGTGTCGCCCAGCCAGATGTTGTCGATGACCTCGTACAGAGCGGAGGACTCCACCTGGTCCAGGAAGAACAGGCCGCCGTCGATGACGGACTTGCTGATGTTCTCATAGCCGTCGTTGATGCCGCAGGAAACGGGATTGATGCCCAGCTCGGAAAACCACTCGGAGGTATAGGCGTTGGACAGGCGCAGGTTCAGTCCCTTCCAGGAGGCCAGGGGGTCGTCGCCCACGGGCTTGGAGCAAAGGATGCCGCAGGGCTGAGAGGAGTGCAGACCTACCACATAGAAGTCGCTCCACTCCTCCTGCATCCAGCTCTCGTTCTCCATCATGTCATTCAGGACGGTGTTCATGTCGTGGTGGTCGGTGATGCCGATCATGGGCAGGCCCAGGACCTCGGTCTGGGGGAACACGCCGGGGTACAGGGTGACGCCGGACCAGAAGCCGTCGGTGACACCGGCCTGGCAGTTGGTGACGCAGTCAGCCAGGGCGCCCAGAGCGCCGCCGGAATAAATGTTGATATCCAGCCGGCCGCCGCTCTCCTCTTCCACCTTGGCCTCCCAGTCGGACAGGGCCTTGAAGCCGCAGGCGGTCTCAGGGTTGGGGAAGTCGATGTTGAAGCGGTAGACGGTGTCGTCGCCGCCGTTGCCGGAGCTGCCGGTGTTGGCGGGGTCGCCGCCGTTGCCGCAGCCGGCCAGAAGACCTGCCACCATGCAGATGCCCAGGGTCAGAGCGAGAAGCTTCTTTTTCATGTTTGTGACTCCTTTCGATTCGATGTCCACGTATTTATCTCTCACTGTCTTGGTGCAACAGGGCTTGCGCGTCAGGCCGGCCCATACATCAGGTTGGGCAGCCACACGGAGATGTCGGGGAACAGGATGCAGATGATCGTGACGATCAGCAGGGCAATGCAGTAGGGGACCGAGCTGGTCATGATCCTGCTCATGGGGATGTTCTTGTCCAGGCCGGCGGCGATGAACAGGTTGATGCCGATGGGGGGCGTGATGGTGCCCAGCACCATGACCAGCACGATGACCACACCGAACCAGATCAGGTCATAGCCCAGCGCCGTGACGATGGGGGCAAAGATGGGGATGGTCAGGATGACCACGGACAGGGTGTCCATGAACATCCCGATGATGATGTACATGACCAGCATAGCGAACAGGATGGCCACCCGGGGCACATCCAGGCCGCTGATGAAGTTGGCCAGGTTCCTGGGGAGGTTGGTGATCGTCAGGAAGTAGCCGAACACCTGTGCGGCGATCATGATCTGGAAGACCATGATGGAGGAGCGCAGAGCGGACAGACATCTGCTCCAGAAGCCCTTCCAGGTCATTTTGCGGACCAGCACGGTGTAACCCATGGCCAGCAGCACACCGATGGCGGCGGCCTCCGTATAGGAGAAGACACCGCTGAACATACCGCCCAGCACAGCCGCGAACAGGACCACGATGGGGATCAGTCCCACCAGGGAGCGGAGACGCTCATTCATGCCACACTTCTCCCCTCTGGGTGCTACGGCTGGGTCGACCTTGCAGACGATAGAAGTAGCGATCATGAAGGCGACCATCAGCATCAGGCCGGGCACGATGCCGGCGGCGAACAGACGGCCCACCGAAAGGTTGCCCGCGGTCAGTGCGTAGATGATGAAGCCGGTGCTGGGCGGGATCAGCCAGCTCAGGGTGCCGCCGGCGGAGCAAGTGGCGGCGGTGAAGGCATCCTTGTAGCCGTAGCGCCGGGTCTCAGGCAGTGCCAGCTTGCCCATGGTGGCCACGGCGGCGGAGGATGAGCCGCAGATCGCGCCGAACAGCGCGTTGGAGACGATCGTAGCCAGGTTCAGACCGCCGGGGAAGTGGCCGAACCACTTGGCACAGCAGTCATACAGCCCCTTGCTCATGCCGGACTCCAATGTGAATTCGCCCATGAGGACGAACAGCGGGATGACCACATAGCTATAGTTCTGCGCCACCGTGTAGGGAACGGTGCCCAGACGGGAAAGGGCCAGGTTGATGTCCCCGGTGGCGATGAAGTAGCCCACGATCCCCACCAGGAACATGGCGATGCCCACGTTCATGCCAAGGAACAGCAGCACGACCAGGGCGACGACGCCCAGGGCGGCCAATAAAGTCAGATCCATAAAGTTTGTCTCACCTGTTTCTTTCTTGATCCTAATGATTAGGTATCCTCGGTCTCTCGATGTTCACAGTGCCCCGTATCCGGGGGCTTTTGCATGTAGACGGGCCGCGAAAGAGCCGGTGCATCCCCCTCCTCTCTTCCCTCTTTGGTTCAGTCTGACAAAAGGCAGCAGGAAAATCAGGTGAGAATAGTGTATCACGCACAAATCTCATTTTCATTGGAGAATGACAACAAATGAACGCAGACTTCTTGTAGCAGCCTCCAATTTCCTATGCATCTGATATGACATTGGGTCGCGAGCTGCCCGGGCCGCCCCTCTTCCTCATTGTAGGAAATGACAAGATAATTTTTTCCCATTGTAGAAAATGACATTGATTTTTGATGTGTCCCCGTCTCTCCGGGGGCAGTGCCCTCCATTCCACCCAATGGGGATGGGGCGGATCTTGTAAAACGCAAAAAGATCCGCCCGGAAAATTGGATGAGATACAATAGACGATCCCGGCGGTCATCCGGTATGATAGGGCCATCGCAAAGAGGCAAGGGAAATCAGGACATACCATTGAGAAAGGCTGTGTATCCATATGATCAGAAGAGCTGACGACATCAAGCTGAAGGTGCTGCCCCTGCTCATCGGCTGTGAGCACCAGTATTATTATGAGGGCCCCTGCCGTTTCGGCAAGGGGGACGCCCTGCAGCCCGGCTACGACCGACTGGCCAACGCCCAGAAGTGGGAGACCTTCCTGGCTAAGCTGAAGGAGTGCGCCCCTGCCGGGGTGGAGCTCATGACCCCTGCCGAGTTCGTCCGCACCGACGACTGGGACAACAAGGAGGAGCAGTGGGAGGCCATCGCCCCCGCCGCCCACGAGGCCGACTTCGTGGTGGCTTTCACCGCCATCGCCTGTGATGACATCGTGCTGGAGTTCTCCGACCGATTCGCCAAGCCCATCGCCGTCTCCCCGCTGTCCGGCTTCTCCGGCACCATCGCCGTGGCAGGCATCACCAGCAAGCCTAACCACAACGAGGTCTACGGCTTCTACAAGTGGGGCGACCTGGGCCATCAGATGAAGATCCTCCGTGCCCGCAAGGTGATCAACAACACCCACATCCTGTGTGCCGTGCGCTTCGGCGGCAACACCTCCTATAGCTCGGTGGACTCTTTCAACAGCTTCGAGCACATCACCGCCCGCCTGGGGGTCCGCTTCCGCTTCATCAATATCCACGAGATGTTCGACCAGATGACCCCCGCTGCGGAGGGCGGCAACCACACCACCCCCGGCCGCGTCACCCCCGACCTGAACGATGAGGACATGAAGAAGGTCCGGGAGCTGGCCGACGAGCTGGAGAAGGACGCCGCCTTCGTGAACATCGACCGGAAGTTCCTGGAGAAGTCCCTCGTCGCCTACGTCATCACACTGAAGAACCTGGATCTGAAGGACTGCAACGCCTTCACCATGCCCTGCCCCGACGCCTGCTCCACCCGCCGGCTCAACGAGCAGCAGTTCACCATGTGCCTGACCCACTCCCTGAACATGGAGAACGGCATCCCCTCGGCCTGTGAGTATGACACCGACGCCGCCCTGTCTCAGCAGGCTCTCATCGCCGTGTCCGGCAAGCGGCCCTACATGGGCAACACCTGTCCTGTGCCCTTCGAGGACGGAGCGCTGATGCCCCGCTTCGCCACCACTCCCGAGCAGTATGAGAAGCTGATGTCCAACCCCGAGAACCTGTACATGATGCAGCACTCGGTGGCCCACCGCCGCCTGCGCGACCCCAACAAGAACGGGGCCTACGGCATCTCCCATTTTGCCTATGACCAGGGTTTCGGCGCCACTATGCGCTATGACTTCGATGCTGACGCCGGCCAGAAGATCACCTTCTGCCGCTTTGCCCCCGACGGCTCCAAGCTGTTCATCGGTACCGGTGAGATCGTCATGGGCGGTGGCTACGATGGCTACAACTGCAGCCAGCTGGTGTACTTCCGGGTGAAGGACCAGGCGGACACCTGGGCCAAGCAGTGCTTTGCCGGCAACCACTGCGCCCTGGTCTATGGCGACTACGCCCAGGACCTGGCCGACCTGGCCAAGACGCTGGGCATCGAGGCCCTGGTGGCGGAGTGACCGTGGAGAACACCACGGCAGACCGCGCCAAGATCCGGGCGATGCTCCTCCAGTCCAGAGGGAACGCGGCGGGGCATCTGAAGGCCATCCGGGAAACCGTGCCTCTGGACCGGGAGACTTTCCGCCGGGAGCTGCGGGCCTACATCCTGAGCAAGTACATGCTCACCGGAGCAGACTGCGGCACCGATAACTTCAACGCCCTCACCGAGCTGAGCCTGGCCCGGAGCATGAAGATCTCCAAGGATCTGGTGGAGCAGTTCGACACTGCCAAGAGCTGTGATGGGGCCACATCTGCCATGGCCAAGAAGGTCCTCCTGATGATGAATCTGGAAAAGGAACTGGAGATCCAGATCCCGGCAGGTCCGGCGGCCAAAGACATCACTCTGGCTGAGTTCATCGACCTGATTTGGTCCACCCTGGCGCGCAGTCCGCGGTGGAGCGGACGGATGTCCGCCACGACACAACAGGACCTTGCCTGACCGCAGGTGAGTTCATTCTACTTTCCTTCTACCCCCGGCCACACGGGCACACTGGGTACGGCCCCGTGTGCCCGTGTGGCCTTTGGCCGTCTCCCTGGCGCGTGCGCGGGGCGGCCGGCAAGCGCACAGACTGGAACACAGAGCGACGCCCCGCGCCGGTACCGGCGCCGGAGACGGTGAGAGAGCGTCTCCGGCGTCCCCCAGGCCCCATGGGCCCGGGAGGCGGCGTGGAGGAAGACCGTCCCGCCTCCCGCTGACCCGCAGTCCGCGCGCCCGGCGAGGCCGGGCCCTCTTCGGCGGGGACACCGGGCCGGGGCCGAGAGAAGAGGGGGAGCTGCCGTGCTGGCACAGATCACAGCAGTCATCATTTTCCTCGTCATGTTCGTGCTGATCGTCTCGGGAAGGGTCGAGCGGCACCTCGTGACGCTGGGCTGCGGCCTGCTGACGCTGATCCTGGTGTTCGGCGTCTGCATGAGGAGCCCGGAGGCCGCAGTGGAGACACTGAATCTCCAAAGCATATTCGAGACCGAGTTTTGGTATCAGACCGGCGGCGGGGAGACCAGCTCCGCCGGGGTCAACTGGGCCACCATCCTGTTCATCGCCGGGATGATGGTCATGGTGGAGGGGATGTCCGAGGCGGGCTTTTTCCGCTGGCTCTGCCTGGCGCTGGCCGCCCTGGTGCGGTACCGCCCGGTGCCGCTCTTCTTCGCCTTCATGCTCCTGTCGGCGGGGCTGGCCATGTTCATCGACAGCATCACGGTGATCATGTTCCTGGCGGCGGTGACCATGGAGCTGGCCCGCCTGCTGCGGTTCGACCCGGTGCCCATGGTGCTGGCGGAGATCTTCTGCGCGAACCTGGGGGGCGCGGCCACGATGTGCGGCGACCCGCCCAACATCATCATCGGCACCTCGCTGGGCTATACCTTTTTCGACTTCCTGGCCAACACCGGCGTGATGGCCGGGGCATCCATGGCGGTGATCATGGTCTACTTCTACCTCGTCTTCCGGAAGGACCTGGCCGCCGCGCCGGCCGCGGCGGAGCGGCACAGCTACCCGGACCCCAGGCAGGCCATCCGGAGCCGGGCGGCCTTCTTCTCCAGCTGCTTCATCTTCCTGATGGCGGTGTTCCTGCTGGTGACCCACGCCCAGACGGGGCTGACGGTGGCCCTGATCGGGGTGCTGATCGCCGCCGTCACGCTGATCGCGGCGGGCGGGAGGACCGCGTGGAAGATCCTGCGACGGCTGGACTATCAGACGGCGGTGTTCTTCATCGGCCTGTTCCTCGTGGTGGGCGGGCTGGAGCAGACAGGGGTGCTGGAGCTGCTGGCGGAGCTGATCGGGCAGTGGAGCGCCGGCGACGCCATGCTGATGGCGGGGATCGTGATCTGGGTGTCCGCTGGGGCCAGCGCCTTCGTGGACAATATCCCCTTCGCGGCCACCATGATCCCGGTGATTCGGGGGCTGGCCGCGGCCCACGGCGCGGACCTGCCCACCCTGGCCTGGGCGCTGACCATGGGGGCGGACATCGGGGGGAGCGCCACTCCGATCGGCGCCTCCGCCAACGTGGTGGGGACAGCCATCGCCGCCCAGAACGGGCACCCGATCAGCTGGAAGCGGTACTGCCTGCCCATGGTGCCGGCGGCTTTCCTGGTGGTGCTGCTCTCCACGGCGATCATCTATCTTCGGTATTTCTGAGAGGAGGCGGATGGGATGGACCGGCAGACGATCCTCACGGTGGGGCGGGAGTACGGCAGCGGCGGACGCGACATCGCCGCGCTGCTGTCCGCCCGGCTGGGACTGAAGATGTACGACCGGGAGCTGCTGGCGGTGATCGCCCGCGAGATGCAGGTGGACGCCAGGACGCTGGAGCGCTATGACGAGCACCGGGGCAACAGGCTGCTCTACCGGCAGGTGGGGGGCTTTTCCAACTCACCCGGGGACAACGTGGCGCGGCTGCAGTTCGACTACCTCCGGCGGCTGGCCGGGGAGGGGGAGTCCTTCGTGGTGGTGGGCCGGTGCGGGGAGGAGATCCTGCGGGACGTCCCGGGGACGATTACGGTGTTCATCCTGGCCGACCGGGCGTTCCGGCGGGAGCGGGTGATGGCCGAGCGAGGGGTCACGGAGGCGGAGGCTGATGTGCTGATCGGCCGGACCGACCAGCGGCGGCGGGCCTACCACGACAGGCACTGCACGGGCCGGTGGGGGGACGCCAGGTGCTATGACCTGTGCGTCAACAGCGCCCGGCTGGGCATCGAGGGCACCGCGGACCTGCTGGAACGCTATATCCTGGCCCGGCAGGCAGCCGCCCCGCCAGACCACACCACAGCATAAGGAGGAGACAGAGATGCTGGACGTGATGAAGCTGCGGGAGGACTTCCCCATCCTGGCCGCCCGGGTCCACGGCCACCCGCTGGTCTATCTG
>CALXCP010000046.1 GCA_944386845.1 uncultured Oscillospiraceae bacterium
ATGTGCTCCAGGGGGCCGCCCTGGGAGCCGGGGAAGATGGCGGAGTTGAGCTTCTTGGCGATGGCCTCGTCGTTGCAGAGGATCAGGCCGCCCCGGGGACCCCGGAGGGTCTTGTGGGTGGTGGTGGTGACCACGTCGGCGTAGGGCACCGGGGAGGGGTGCTGCCCCGCGGCCACCAGGCCTGCGATGTGGGCCATGTCCACCATGAGATAGGCCCCCACCTCATGGGCGATGGCGGAAAACTTCTCAAAGTCGATGACCCGGGGATAGGCGGAGGCCCCGGCCACGATCATTTTCGGTTTGCTCTCCAGGGCGATGCGGCGCAGCTCGTCGTAGTCGATGCGGCCCGTCTGCTCGTCCACGCCGTAGGGGACGATGTGGTAGTACTTACCGGAGAAGTTGGCCGGGCTGCCGTGGGTCAGGTGCCCGCCGTGGTCCAGGTTCATGCCCAGCACGGTGTCTCCGGGCTGGCACAGGGCCATGTAGACGGCGTAGTTGGCCTGGGCGCCGGAGTGGGGCTGCACGTTGGCGAACTTGGCGCCGAAGAGCTGGCAGGCCCGCTGGATGGCCAGCTCCTCCACCACGTCCACGCACTGGCAGCCGCCGTAGTAGCGCTTGCCGGGGTAGCCCTCGGCGTACTTGTTGGTGAGCACCGTCCCCATGGCGGCCAGCACGGCGGGGCTGACGATGTTCTCCGAGGCGATCAGCTCGATGTTGCGGCACTGCCGGTCATACTCCGCCCGGACGGCGGCGCCCACCTCCGGGTCGTGGGCGGCGATGAAATCCATGTTTTCCAAAACCATCGGAATGACGTCCTTTCTGTGTGGGTTCATAGCTCTGGTATCGTGCCAATGATGTCCCGAGCATTATATCACACTCCGTCAGAAAAAAACAACTGTCCGTCATGGAAAATAGTCTCGTCTTTTTCGTCCGTTTATGATACAATACGTGCATATCCGCGGGGCGCGCCCCCGCCCACCGAGGTGATGTCCATGAAAACGCCGGAGGAGGTCCGCTCCATCGTGGAGGGACTGAAGGAGAGCTACCCCGACGGCATCTGCTCCCTGCGATACCAAAAGGACTATGAGCTGCTCTTCGCCGTGCGGCTGTCCGCCCAGTGCACCGACGAACGGGTGAACAAGGTCACCCCCGCCCTCTACGCCCGGTTCCCCACCCTGGAGTCCTTCGCAGAGGGCCCGGTGGAGGAGGTGGAGGAGCTCATCCGCTCCTGCGGCTTTTACCACGGCAAGGCCCGGGACATCGTCGGCTCCGCCCGGATGCTGCTGGAGGAGTACGGGGGGAAGGTGCCCGCCGGGATGGACGACCTGCTGCGCCTGCCCGGGGTGGGGCGCAAGACGGCCAACCTCATCCAGGGGGACATCCACCACATCCCCGGCGTAGTGGTGGCCGACACCCACTGCATCCGCATCTCGGGGCGGCTGGGCCTCACCGACGGGACGAAGGACCCGGCCAGGGTGGAGCGGCAGCTCCGGGCCGTCCTTCCCCCGGAGGAGTCCAACGACTTCTGCCACCGGCTGGTGCTTCACGGCCGGGCGGTGTGCACCGCCCGGAAGCCCTACTGTGAGCGGTGCTCCATCCGGGCCTGGTGCGACACCTTCCACAGGGCCCCGGAGGGGACCGCTGAAGAGGGCTGAACCGGTTGCGCCCCGCCGCAGGGTGTGGTATAATGTCGGGGATGGTCCCGCCCCCTGTGATTCCCGGGAACCTGGGGGGGTGGTCCCGTCCCGCATTGGGTGGTGTATCGCGGAGAGTCCTACGGCGGTTTCGCCTGAGGGCGAGATTTTTCTGAACCCACCCGCCGCCCTCTTGAGGTATAGGGGGCTCCGTCCCCTATGACCCCCAAACAGCGTTCCGTGGTCCCGTCCCGCATCGGGTGGTCTGTCGCGGAAACTCCTGCCGCGGTTTCGCTTGAGGGCGAGAATTTTCTAAACCCGCCCACCACCCTTTTTTGGTATAGGGGGCTTCGCCCCCTATGACCCCCAGGGCGGCTTGGAGCGTTCTTCCGACGCTCCGTAGTAAGCCGACGCGGCCCGGTCCCGCCTGCTGCCGCCCGTGGGCAGGCGAAGGACCATCTGCCCCCAACGGCGAGGCGCCTTGCGTGGGCGGTCATTAGGGCAAGGGAGACCATGCTGGGACGCTTCCGGGTTTACCGTAGGGGCCGGCGCCTTCGCCGGCCCGCCGTCCACGAAAGACTACATGCTGCGGATTCGCCGGGACGTGTCGGGTAT
Organism: uncultured Oscillospiraceae bacterium; assembly: GCA_944386845.1. Lineage (GTDB taxonomy): Bacteria > Bacillota > Clostridia > Oscillospirales > Oscillospiraceae > CALXCT01. The sequence goes on from CALXCP010000046.1 coordinate 2,250, forward strand.
CAGGATTGTCCACCGCCGGGCGGCCACATGGGGCCGCCCCTACGGCAGGACCAAACCCGACCCGACCCATAAAATTCCTAATTCCTCATTCCTAATTCCTAATTTTTATAATTCCGGCCGGACACCGGCCGCTGCGAAAGAAGTGTTTTTCAAATGACCGAAGCCACCGAAAAGAAAGTCATGCTCTCCGGCATCCAGCCCAGCGGGGCGCTGCACCTGGGGAACTACCTGGGCGCCATCCGGAACTGGGTGGAGCGCACGGACGAGTTCGACAACTACTATTTCCTGGCCGACCTGCACACCCTGACGGTGCGGCAGGTGCCCGCCGACCTGCGGCGGCACACCCTGGAGCTGCTGGCCAGCTACATCGCCTGCGGGCTGGACCCGGAGAAGAACACCCTGTTCATCCAGTCCCACGTCCCCGCCCATGCGGAGCTGGGCTGGGTGCTGAACTGCTACACCATGTTCGGGGAGCTGTCCCGGATGACCCAGTTCAAGGACAAGTCCGCCAAGCACGCCGACAACATCAACGGCGGGCTGTTCACCTACCCCTGCCTCATGGCGGCGGACATCCTGCTCTATCAGCCCGACTACGTCCCGGTGGGCGAGGACCAGAAGCAGCATGTGGAGCTCACCCGCAACGTGGCCCAGCGCTTCAACAACCTGTACGGCGAGGTGTTCAAGGTCCCCGAGCCCTACATCCCCAAGACCGGGGCCCGGGTGATGAGCCTCAACGACCCCGCTTCCAAGATGTCCAAGTCCATCCCCGAGGGCTGCGTCTTCCTGCTGGACGAGCCCGACGACATCCGCCGCAAGTTCAAGCGGGCGGTCACCGACAGCGACACCGAGCGCTGCGTCCGCTATGACCCGGAGCACAAGCCCGGGGTGTCCAACCTCATGTCCATCTATGCCGCCTGCACCGGCAAGAGCCTCGCCGACATCGAGGCGGAGTTCGACGGGCAGGGGTACGGCGCCTTCAAGCCCGCCGTGGGCGACGCGGTCATCGAGACCCTGCGCCCCATCCGGGAGGAGACCCGGCGCATCCTGGCCGACAAGGCCTATCTGGAGGACGTCTACCGCGCCGGGGCGGAAAAGGCCGCCCGTGTGGCGGGCAGGACCCTGCGCAAGGTGTACAAGAAGGTGGGCCTGGTGGCCCGCTGACCCCCGCGAGAGACAAAAAGGAGTATTCTATTATGCCTTCCGTTGAACTCAACGTCATCGGTCTGGTAGCGGCGGCCCTGGTGGCCGCCCTGCTGGTGTCCTTCGTCTCCACCCCGGTGGTGAAGGCCCTGGCCCAAAAGATGGGGGCCGTGGACGTGCCCAAGGACGCCCGCCGGATGCACGACCACCCCATCCCCCGGATGGGGGGGCTGGCCATCTTCTTCGGCTTCATGCTCAGCGTGCTGGTCTTTCTCCCCCTCACCGAGCAGCTGCGGGGGATGCTGCTGGGGGCCAGCCTCATCGTGGTGCTGGGCATCCTGGACGACATCTACGCCCTGTCCGCCAAGCTGAAGTTCGTGGTGCAGATCGTCGCCGCCCTCATCGCGGTGTCCCAGGGCAACGTCATCACCGTGCTGTCCAACCCCAACATCTTCTCCGACGACCCCTTCTGGGACCTGGGCATCCTGTCCGTCCCGGTGACCGTGCTGTGGATCGTGGGCATCACCAACGCCGTCAACCTCATCGACGGGCTGGACGGGCTGGCCTGCGGCGTGTCCACCATCAGCTCCATGACCATGCTGGTCATCGCCCTGGTGGTGGCCGAAGCCGACGTGGCCATCATCATGGCCGCCCTGGCCGGGGCCTGCATCGGCTTTCTCCCCTATAACCTCAACCCCGCCAAGATCTTCATGGGGGACACGGGCTCCACCTTCCTGGGCTTCGTGCTGGCGGTGGTGTCCATCCAGGGGCTGTTCAAGTACGCCGCCATCATCTCCTTCGCGGTGCCCTTCCTGATGCTGGCCCTGCCCATCTTTGACACCTGCTTCGCCATCATCCGCCGGGTGTCCAAGGGGCAGTCCCCCATGTCCCCCGACCGCAGCCACATCCACCACCGGCTCATCGACATGGGCTTTTCCCAGAAGCAGGCGGTGGCCGTGCTGTACGTCATCAGCGCCATCCTTGGCCTGTCCGCCGTGGTGCTCACCACCAGCGGCGAGCTGCGGGCCCTGCTGTTCCTGGCGGCCCTGTGTGTGGCCGCCGGCGTCTCCGCCCGGATCTTCCTGGGCCACCACAACGATCCCCCCCGCCCGTCCGGGGACAAGGAGGACCCGCCCCATGACCACGAATAAGCCCACCGTCCTCACCGTCTTCGGCACCCGGCCGGAGGCCATCAAGATGTGCCCCCTGGTGAAGGAGCTGGACCGCCGGCCCGGGCTGAACAGCCTGTGCTGCGTCACCGCCCAGCACCGGGAAATGCTGGATTCCGTGCTGGACATCTTCGGCCGTAGGGCCGACTTCGACCTGGACATCATGGAGCCCCGGCAGACCCTGTCCACCATCACCTCCAAATGCCTGCTGGGCATGGAGGGGGTGCTGGAGCGGGTGAAGCCCGACCTGGTGCTGGTCCACGGGGACACCTCCACCACCTTCTCCGGAGCGCTGGCCGCCTTCTACCACCGGATCCCGGTGGGCCACGTGGAGGCCGGCCTGCGGACCTATGACAAGTGGTCCCCCTACCCCGAGGAGATGAACCGGCGCATGGTGGGGGCCATCGCCGACCTGCACTTCTGCCCCACCGCCGCCAACCGGGACAACCTGGCCCGGGAGAACATCACCAGGGGCGTCTTCCTCACCGGAAACACGGTGATCGACGCCCTTCAGACCACGGTGAAGGAGCACTTTACCTTCCGGGAGGACATCCTCAACCGCCTGGATCATGTCGACCGGAAGATCATTTTGGTCACCTGCCACCGGCGGGAGAACTACGGGCAGCCCATGGCCAGCATCATGACCGCCCTGCGCCGCCTGGCCGACGCCTTTCCGGACACCGAGCTGGTCTACCCCGTCCACCTCTCCCCGGTGGTGCAGGAGGCGGCCCACCGGTATCTGGACGGCCACCCCCGCATCCACCTGATCGCCCCCCTGTCGGTGGACGAGATGCACAACCTCATGGCCCGCTGCTATCTGGTGATGACCGACTCCGGCGGGCTCCAGGAGGAGGCCCCCGCCCTGGGCAAGCCGGTGCTCGTCCTGCGGAAGGAGACCGAGCGGCCCGAGGCCGTCCGGGCGGGCACCGTCCGTCTGGCCGGGGTGGAGGAGGAGGCCGTCTTCTCCCAGGCCGCCCGGCTGCTCACCGACCCGGCCGCCTACACCGCCATGGCCCACGCGGTGAACCCCTACGGCGACGGGCAGGCCTGCCGCCGCATCGCCGACGCGGTGGAGTGGCACTTCGGCCTGCGGGCCGAGCCCCCCGAGCCCTTTGACCCCTGACCCTCCCGCCGCCCCATCCCCGGGAAAGGAGGACGTCCCATGAAAAACCGCACTCTCATCGTCGTCCTCATCGCCCTGGTGGTGGTGGCGGCGGTGCTGGCCAGCTTCGGCCTGTCCCTCTTCCCGGGGCAGATCCCCCGGGTGGAGCTGCCCTCCGCCGGCACGGGCAGCCCCCAGCAGACCGCCTCCCCCACCGCCCCGGGCGACGGGGAATTCCTGACCGTGGAGGTCACCGCCGACACGGTGCAGGAGGTCATCGCCACCCTGGACCGGGCGGACAGCTACACCCGGTCCCTCACCATCCAGGATCTCTGGGGGCCGGACGAGGGCGAGTCCTCCGCCACGGCGGTGACCGTCTGGGTGGACGGGGGCTGGACCCGGACCCAGCTCACCTCCCCCAGCGGCCGCACCCAGAACACCGTCGTCCACGGGGACGACCTCTGGCTCTGGTACGACCGGGACCGGGACTACGTCACCCTCCCGGCGGAGGAGCACACCGCCGACCTGGCCCAGCGGTTCCCCACCTATGAGGATGTCCTCCGGCTGGAGCCGGAGGACATCACCGACGCGGGCTACGCCGCCTATGGGAGCTGGAACTGCGTCTATGTGGAGGCGGCCGACCGGGAGCTGGGCTGCCGGTACCGCTACTGGGTGGACGTGGGCAGCGGCCTTCTGGTGGGCGCCGAGACGGAGCAGGACGGGCAGACGGTCTACCGCATGACGGCCTCCGCCCTGCAGACCCCCTGTCCGGCCACCGCCTCCTTCCGCCTGCCCGACGGCCAGGTGCTCCATCAGGTGGGCTGACTCTCTCCCTCGTCCCCCAGCCCCATCAGGAGCAGCAGGCCAAGGGTGATGACCAGCTCCAGGTCGTCCCCCTCCAGCAGCACCAGCAGCACGATGAGCATCAGCAGCAGGTCTCCCGTGTCCAGGTCTCCCAGGCGCAGGGCGTCCAGCAGGCTTCCCAGCCCCCGCCCCGCGCCCCCCAGCAGGCCGGACAGCGGGTCCTGTCCCCCGCCTCCCGGCCCCGGCGGCTCCCGCCGGGGCCGGTCCGTCCCCTGTCCGCCGGGGGGAGCGCTCCGGGGGCGGGACGGGCCTGTCCCCGGGCCGTCGTCCACCACCACCCACCGGTAGGCGGTCCCCTCCGGGATGTAGCGGTTATACATCTCCCGTCTCCCCTCCCTCCCGCAGGGCGGTCATGGCCACCCGGATGACCCGGGAGAGCCGGGCGATCTGGATGGCCCGGTCCAGCCTGGCGTACCGGGTCGGCTTCACGAAGGGCCGCAGGGCGGCCAGCAGGGCGGCTCCCTTCTGGTCGGGCCGCTGGTACTCGGCCAGCAGCCGGCTGCCCAGCCGGAGCAGCCGGGGGTCCAGCTGGGGGGCGGCGGGGGCGGCCGCCGGGGCCGCCTGTCCCTCTGCCGGGGCAGGTCCCTCCGTCGAAGCGGGAGGGGCCGGAGCCGAGGTCTCCCCCGCCGCTCCCCCGCCCAGTCCCAGGCTCTTGGCCAGAGCGGCGATCTGCCCCATGGCCGCCGGGTCGCTGAGGATATGATCCAGTTGTTCCTCCAGCCCAGCCATGGTCCGCCTCCCCTCACCGCCGCTCCATCCGCTCCCGGAGCCTCTCCGCCGCCCGGGCCCCCTCGCCGGTGGCCGTCACCCGGTCCATCAGGGCGGACAGTTCTCTGCCGTCCCCCTTCAGGGCGGCCTGGGCCGCCTGCTGCAGGTCGCCCCCCTGCCGCCGGAGCAACTCCAGCAGCTGCCGGCTCTCGGGCGCGGCCAGCAGCCGGGAGATCGCCTCCCGGTCGGCCAGCAGCTCCCGGGCCTCGGGCGTGTCCAGGGCCCCCGGCCCTCCGCCGTGTTCTGACATGGTCGTTCCCCCCTTTTCCTGCCCATCCTATGACATTTCCGCAAGGAAGGTGACTGACTTGACAGTTCTCGTCCTCTCCGACTCCCATCGGGACGTGGCCTCCATGGTCCAGATCGCTGAGGCCATCCGGCCTGACCGGATCGTCCATCTGGGGGACTATCTGTCCGACGGGGAGACCCTCCACTACGCCTACCCCGACCTGCCCTTCGTGGGGGTGCCCGGCAACTGCGACGGGTGGACCTCCGCCCCGGAGGAGCGGCTGATCACCCTGGAGGGCCGCCGGCTGCTGCTGGGCCACGGGCACCACTGGGGGGTGAAGCTCTCCCCCGCCGGGGCCGCCCGGGCGGGACGGATGGCGGGGGCGGAGCTGGTCCTCTTCGGCCACACCCACAGGCCTCTCCTCCGCCGGGAGGAGGACGGGCTGTTGCTGCTGAACCCGGGCAGCGTCCGGGACGGGGGCCGCTACGCCCTGCTGGAGCTGGAGCAGGGCCGCGAGCCAGTCTGCCGCCTGTGCGCCCTGTGACCCCGATCCCCCCAGCATCCTATGCGCCCGCCCCCGGCGCAAGAACGCCAGCGAAGGCAGGAAAAGGCCGCCCGCGATCCGCGGGCGGCCTTTGCTCTGTCTTTCAATAAAATCGTTACGACTCGATGCCCCGGGAGATGAGGTACTTCTTCACCATGAGCGCCACCTTGAAGGTGATGGCGTCGTCGAACTCCCGCAGGTCCAGGCCGGTGAGCTTCTTGATCTTCTCCAGCCGGTAGACCAGGGTGTTCCGGTGGACAAAGAGCTTCCGGGCGGTCTCGGACACGTTGAGGTTGTTCTCAAAGAACTTGTTGATGGTGAACAGGGTCTCCTGGTCCAGGGCGTCGATGGGGTTCTTCTTGAAGACCTCCTGGAGGAACATCTCGCACAGGGTGGTGGGCAGCTGATAGATGAGCCGCCCGATGCCCAGGTTCTCATAGTTGATGATGGACTTCTCGGTGTCGAACACCTTGCCCACATCGATGGCCACCCCGGCCTCCTTGTAGGCCCGGGCCAGGTCCCGCACGTGGGTGACCACGGTGCCCACGCCGATGACCACGTGGACGTTCAGCTCCCGGGTGAGGGTCTCCTCCACCTGCTCGGCCAGGTGCTGGACCTCCCGGCTGTCCGCCCCGTCGGCCAGCTGCTTCACCAGCACCAGGTCGGTCTCGCTCACCGAGAGGACGAAGTCGGTCTGCCGGTCGGGGAACAGGCTCTGGAGCACGTCGATGGCGCCGGGCTCGGCGTGGCCCACCTGCCGGATGAGCAGCACCGCCCGGGGGGTCTCGGAGATGAAGTGGAGCTCCTTGGCCCGAACATAGATGTCCCCCAGCAGGATGTTGTCACAGATGATGTTCTTCACGAAGGTGGCCTTGTCATGCTTCTCCTCATAGCTGGCCTTGGCCCCGTTGAGGGCGATGGCCGCCATGGAGCAGATGAGCCGGCCCTCGGCGTCCTCCCCCTGGGCGAAGGCGGCGTAGTCGAACTGGGATCCCCAGCCCGCCAGCGCCTTGAAGGTCCGGCCGGCGGCGGCCACCGTCTCCCCCTCGGCGGCGTTGATCACTTCCACCACCTCGGGCCACTTCTCCCCGATGCAGGTCAGCTCGTTGCAGGCCACCACGGTGCCCTCGCTGTCGATGACCCCCACCGCACGGTCGGTGCTCTCTTTCATCTGAAGGACCACGCCCTGAAATACACGGCTGGACATGTAGACTCCTCCTCATCCGTTCTGCAAGCGTCGGCGCCGCGGCCTTTCCGGCCGGCTCTCTCCCCCGGCCGCCGCGTGCCCCGCACAGCGTTCGATTTGTCTCTATTATAATGCAGCCTCTCGCCGGTTTCAATAGGAAAAATAAAATTTTTTGTGGAAAACGCCGAATCCCGCGCCAGAATTACCTAAGTTTTTCCAATTCCTCCAGCTCCGCCCCATTCAGCGGCCGCCACTCCCCGGGGGCCAGGGCCCCGTCCAGGGTCAGCGGTCCCATGGACAGCCGCTTCAGGTAGAGCACCGTCCGCCCCCGCAGGGCCAGCATCCGCTTCACCTGGTGGAACTTCCCCTCCCGCAGGGTGACCAGGCAGCCGTCCTCCCCCGCCGGCTCCAGCCCGGCGGGCAGGCAGGGCTCCCCGTCCTCCAGGGTCATCCCCTCCGCGAAGGCCCGGACGTCCCCGTCGGTCACCGGGCCGTCCAGGGCTGCGTAGTACACCTTGTCCACGTGCTTTTTGGGGGAGAGCAGCCGGTGGGCCAGCCCGCCGTCGTTGGTGAGCAGCAGCAGCCCCTCGGTGTCCTTGTCCAGCCGGCCCACCGGAAACAGGCCCACCTTTCGCAGGTGCTCGGGCAGCAGGTCCAGCACGGTGGCCTGCCGCCGGTCCTCGGTGGCCGAGAGCACCCCCGCCGGCTTGTGGAGCATCAGGTAGACCGTCCGCTCTGTGGAGACGGGCAACCCGTCCACCGTGACGGACGCCCCCTCGGGCACCTTCTCCTCCCCACGCAGGGCGGGGCGGCCCTCCACCGCCACCCGCCCCTGGCGCAGCAGCTCCCTGGCCTCCTTCCGGCTCCACCGGCCGGTGCCGGCCAGCAGCTTGTCCAGCCGTTCCACGGCTTCTCCCTCCTCTCCGGGTCATATCCTCTCCCGCCGGCGCATACTCTGAGAGCAGCAGATCGCCCGGCCCCCGGGCCGGCGGAGAGGAGTGCTGTGCTGTGTTCATCCTGACCGCGACCATCCACCGCCGCCGGCTGGCGGCGGGGCTGCTGGCCCTGACCGTGCTGTGCGGCGGCGTCTGGGGGCTGAGCGAGACCCTCTCCGCCCCCGGAGAGGCGGTGTCCGCCCTCGGGGGCGTCACCCGCCTGCGCAACAACGAAGACCGGGTGGCCTACCTGGCCGGCTTCGGCTGGGAGGTGACCGGCGAGCCCGTCTCGGTGGAGGAGCTGCTGGTGCCCGAGGAGTTCGACGAGAGCTACGACGACTATCTGGCGCTCCAGTCGTCCCAGGGCTTCGACCTGACCGCCTGCGCCGGCAAACGGGTGAAGCGGTACACCTATGAGATCACCAACTACCCCTCCGGGGAGACGGGGGTGCTGGCGAGCCTGCTCCTCTTCCGCAGCGCGGTGGTGGGGGGCGAGGTGTACACCACCAGTCTGGACGGCTTCATGCACGGGCTGGCCATGCCGGAGTGAGGGGCGGGAAGGCTTCCGTCAATCCCCCGTGGCCTGCGACAGGGCCCGGCCGCTCTGATACAGGAAGGCGATGTAGAGGATCATGACCACCAGCACCACCACGGTGCCGATGACCGCGGCCGCCCCGGCCAGGACGGCCAGCAGGGGCACGATCATCACCAGCCCCAGGAAGATCAGCAGCACCACCATGCAGCCCAGGTAGACCTTCCAGATGCCCACGCCCCGGGCCGCCAGCTCGGCACAGCCCGCCCGCTCCAGCAGCTGGGCCGCGGCGGTGCACACCAGGTAGACCACCGCCATGCCGATCAGGTCATCCGCCAGTCCGGCCAGCGAGGCCAGCGGGCCGTCTCCCCCGACCAGCCCCAGCACCAGGCTCACCACGGTCAGGATCATCACCAGCTGGAATCTGTCGTCGTCCCTGCCCGCCCGGTAGGCGCCCAGCAGGATGAGGGCGCAGGAGACCACCTGCCCCACCATGCCCAAGATGCCAAGGACCGGGATCAGCCTCAGCAGCCCACAGATGATCCCTACGATCTCGCCCCAGAACATCCACATCAGGCCCTTCGCCGCGTTGGGAAACTGGGTCATCACGATACCTCCTTCTTCGTTCCGCTGTCTGACTTTCTTCTGTCTCATGCCGCCCTCCGGCGGCGGGATCACGTCTGATCTCCGGGCTCCGCCCCCCGGTCGGGCAGGTGGACGTTCAGGTGGTCGTAGGTCATCTCGATGCCCTCCCGGTCGAAGGCGGGCTTGAGCTGCTCCATCAGGTCGTAGTGCACCGTCCAGAAGTCCTTGTTGTCGCACCAGACCCACAGCACATAGCTGATGGCGCTGGAGCCGTAGCCGGTGACATGGGCCTTGGGGGCCGGGTCGGCCGCCGCCAGGGGGTGGGACCGGCCCAGCCGGACCAGGCAGTCCATCACCTTGTCCACCGGCGCGTCATAGGAGGCGGAGACCTGGATGGTCACCCGGCGGACGGGCTCGTGGGTGTAATTGATGATGTTCTCCGCCACGATGGAGCTGTTGGGCAGCTGGATGAGCTTGCGGTCGTAGGTGAGGATCTTGGTGTAGAAGAGGCCCACCTCCCGCACGGTGCCGGCGCAGCCCCCGGCCTCCACATAGTCGCCTATCTGGAAGGGGTGGGAGGCCAGCAGCTGCACCCCGCCGGCCACATTGGTGAGGAAGTTCTGCACCCCCAGGGTCACCGCCACCCCCACCACCGACAGGCCGGCCACCAGGGCTGAGATGGGCAGGTCCAGATAGCCCATCACCGTGATGACCAGCACCACCAGCAGCACGGCCTTGAGGGCGGTGCGCAGCATCCGCCGCAGGGCGTCCTCCAGCTTCATCCGGCCCAGCAGCCGGTCGATCCCCCGGAGCAGCAGCTTGATGGCCAGCAGGCCCACCAGGCCCACCACCACGGCCCCCAGGATCTTCTCCAGGGGAAGCCCCTGGATGTCGGTATCCAGCAGCTCCTTCAGCACGTCCATGTCCCGCTCTCCTTCCCCGCCCCGTCCGGGCAGATGGTCCCGCCGCCCCAGGGGCGGCTTTTTTGATATTGTATCACAGTTCGATGCATTCCGCAACGCAAACCGACGGGCCCGGTCCGCCGGGCTGACTCCTTGCATCGGGTGGTCTGTCACGGAGAGTCCTGCGGCGGTTTCGCCTGAGGGGATCTATCTAAACCCACCCGCCACCCTTTTGAGGGGCAGGGGGAGCGAAGCCCCATTTCTCTCCCCCCGAAGGGGGCGGGGCCATAGGGGGCGGAGCCCACTATGCAGGCCCCCGCTTTCCCCCGAAGGGGGTGGGGGGCATAGGGGGTGAAACCCCCTATACCAAAATTGGGCGGTGGGTGGGTTTAGAAAATTTCGCCTGAGGGCGAGGTGGTTTCTCCGCGCGGAGAAAGTACCCAAAGACGCGCTCAGAGGGGCGCGGGCCCGATGGGTCCCTCGCCTCCGCTGTGCTGCGGCGGTGTCCCATAGGTCCCGCCCCCTCCGAGACCTCCCCCATTTTACGGGGGACAGCACCTGAATCTTGGCGCTTGCGTCCGGCGCGCAAGATCTCGCGGCCATCCCCCTCTCGCGCCGGCCGTTACGGCCTGAGCTGGCGGACAAAAGCCCGCCTGCGCTGGTCGGACGGCGCCTGAGTGCCGGAGCTGACGGCGTGGGCGGATGACGGTCCACGCTCCGACGACTGCCCACACAAGGCGCCTTGCCGTCGGGG
>CALXCP010000047.1 GCA_944386845.1 uncultured Oscillospiraceae bacterium
CTCCCCCCGGAACCGGCTCATGGCCCACAGGAAGAAGGACAGCCCCATGCACAGGGTCTTGCCGCTGCGCACCGCCCCATCGCAGATCACCGCGTCCTCCTCCCCCCTCTGCCACCAGGTCAGCACCTGCCGCTGCTTTGGGGAGAATGCTTTCATCATTCTCCGCCGCTCTCCTCCGACAGTGCCCGCAGCAGGGTCTCCACCCCGCCGCTCTCCTCTCTCTCCAGCTCCAGAAGCCGCTCCAGGATAGCCGCCCGGTCCACCAGCTTCACCTCCACCGCCCCATTCCCGTGGCGTTTGAACTCCACCAGCGCCGTCAGGTCCATCCGGTCGATCTCTTCCAGCTGTTCCTCCGTCAGATAGGCCAGCTTCACCGCGTCATTGGGCCGCCCTTTGGCCAGCCTTCTCAGTGCCCGCGCCGCCGCGGCGCGCCCGCTCTGCTCCATCCCTTGCTCCTCTCCCTTCTCCACCCCTGCCTCTCCCGGCCGCAAAAGTTGTATCTTTCTGTCTCTCGAACCATGATTTTTTCTTTTTCTCTTTTTCCTCCCTACTTTTTTGAGCAGATTCACAAAAACCCCCTGTACTTTTTGCCATGATGTGGTATACTTGTCCCAAGGGAGCTCTCGCTTCCACATCTACGGTCCCTTCCGGGACGAAAGGAGCTGTTCCTCATGAAGTTTACATTCACCGATAAAAAGGTCACTCTGCCCAAGTCCGTCCACAGCTATGCGGAGAAAAAGGTGGGCAAGCTGGACCGTTATTTTAAGACAGAGGCGGACGCCTCCATCACCTTCAGCGTGGAGAAGGACCGCAACAAGGCGGAGGTGACCATCCGCTCCGGCGGCACCATCATCCGCGTCTCGGAGAGCACCTCCGACATGTTCGCCTCCATCGACGCCGCCGTCTCCGACATCGAGCGGCAGCTGCGCAAAAACAAGACCCGCCTGGAAAAGCGTCTGCGCCAGGGCGCCTTTGACCAGGTGCTGGAGCCCACCTCCTTCGCCCCCGAGGTGGAGGAGGAAGGTCCCTTCCGCATCGTCCGCAGCAAGTCCTTCTCCATCAAGCCCATGAACCGGGAGGAGGCCATCCTCCAGATGAATCTGCTGGACCACACCTTCTTCGCCTTCCGGGATGAGGAGGCGGGTGGCGCCTTCGCCGTGGTCTACCGCCGCAACGACGGGGACTACGGCATCATCGAGGACGCCGCGGAGTGACCACTCCCTCACTGCAGAACGGGCGGGCGCCGTCTCCGGCGCCCGCCCGTCTTCTCTCGCCCGCTCCCAAAAGCGGCAGAACGCCCGCCCCTTCCGGGGCGGGCGTTCTGCCGCTCGTTCAGCCGTTCCTCTGGAGCAGCTCATGCTTGATGTTCCACAGCTTGGGAGACAGGTCCACGTAGTAGTTATGGGGAAACTCGAAGCGCCTCACCTCATCCCAGAGCAGCTCCACCTGCTCTGCGCAGTAGGCCCGGCTCTCCTCGATGTCGGGGATATGGTAGACCAGCTCTCCGTTCCGGAAGATGGGCGCCAGCAGCTCCACCGCCCGGAAGCCGGTGAGGGTCTTGCGCTTCCAGGTGGCCTCCGGGTCGAAGAGCTCCAGGGGCTCGTCTGGATCCACCGTCTCGTCGTGAACGCAGATGTAATCCGCCTCCGCCTTTCCCGTCTCCTTCCCAAAGAGGCGGTACACCTTCTTGAAATGGGGGGTGGTGATCTTGGAGGGGTTCTCGCTGACCTTGATCTTGGGGACGATGGTCCCGTCGGGCTCCTCGATGGCGGCCAGCTTGTACACCCCGCCGAACACCGGGTCGCTCTTGGCGGTGATGAGCCGCTCGCCCACGCCGAAGGCGTCGATGCAGGCCCCCTGGTCCAGCAGATCCCGGATGATGTACTCGTCCAGGCTGTTGGACACCACGATCTTACACTGGGTGAGGCCGGCGTCGTCCAGCATCTTCCGGGCCCGGCGGGACAGGTAGGCCAGGTCCCCGGAGTCCAGCCGGATGCCGCACTGGGTGATCCCCCGGGGCAGCAGGACCTCCTTGAAGGCCCGGATGGCGTTGGGCACGCCGGACTTGAGCACGTTGTAGGTGTCCACCAGCAGGGTGGCGGCGTGGGGGTAGAGCTCGCAGTAGGTCTTGAAGGCGGTGTACTCGTCGGGGAACATCTGCACCCAGGAGTGGGCCATGGTGCCGGTGGCCGGGGAGCCGTACCACTGGTCGGCCATGGTGCAGGCGGTGGCGGCGCAGCCGGCGATGTAGGCCGCCCGGGCCCCCAGCAGCGCCCCGTCCACGCCCTGGGCCCGGCGGGAGCCGAACTCGCTCACCGGCCGGCCCTTGGCGGCCCGGACGATGCGGTTGGACTTGGTGGCCAGCAGGGACTGGTGGTTCAGGGTGAGCAGCACGAAGGTCTCGATGAACTGGGCCTGGATGGCGGGGGCGCGGACGGTGAGGATGGGTTCCCCGGGGAAGATGGGGATCCCCTCGGGCACCGCCCAGATGTCCCCGGTGAAGCGGAAGTCCCGCAGGTACTCCAGGAAGCCCTCGTCGAACACCCCCTTGCCCCGGAGGTAGGCCAGGTCGTCCTCGTCAAAGTGCAGGTCCTGGATGTACCGGATGACCTGCTCCAGCCCCGCCGCGATGGCAAAGCCGCCGCCGTCGGGCACCTGGCGGAAGAACACATCGAAATAGCAGATCCGGTCCTTCAGCCCGGTCTGGAAATAGCCGTTGCCCATGGTCAGCTCGTAGAAGTCACACAGCATGGTGTAGTTGGGACGCGGTTTCATCGTCTCCATCCCCCTCTCCCCGGCAGCTCCGGGGATCGAATTTTTTCCATTATATACTCTCTCCCAGGAAAAAGCAAATAGAACCGTTTTATAGTCCCCCGCCGCCCGGGCCGGCATACACTGGGGGTGGAAGGAACGCGCCGCCTGCGGCGGCTTTGTCTGAAGGAGGATGGACATGAACTGTGAACTGGACTTCTGGGTGATCGGGGGCGATCTGCGGCAGGTCCGCCTGGCCGAGGCCCTGGCCCGGGACGGGCACCGGGTACATACCTTCGCCCTCGGGGGGCAGGGGGAGGAGCTCCCGGGCCTCACCGCCGAGCCCTGCCTGAAGGGGGTGGAGCAGGCGGACTGCGTGGTGCTCCCCCTGCCGGCGCTGGGGGCGGACGGCCTGCTGTCCGCCCCGCTGGACGGGGAGGCGCTGTCACTGGAGCAGATGCTGGACCGGCTCACCCCCCGTCAGGTGATCTGCGCCGGCATGGTGACCCCGCCGGCGGCCCGGGCGGCGGAGGAGCGGGGCCTGGTCCTCCACGACTACTTCGCCCGGGAGGAGCTGGCCATCGCCAACGCGGTGCCCACCGCCGAGGGGGCGCTGCAGATCGCCATGGAGGAGCTGCCCATCACCCTCCACGGGGCCCGGGCGCTGGTCGTCGGGTATGGCCGGCTGGGCCGTCTGCTGGCCCAGAGGCTCAGCGCCCTCGGGGCCCGGGTGAGCGTGGCCTCCCGGCGGTTCGACCACCTGGCCTGGGCGGAGGCCTTCGGCTGGGGCGGGGAGCGCACGGGGCAGCTGGGCGGCTGGCTGTGCGGGTACGACCTGGTGATCAACACCGCCCCCGCCCGGGTGCTGGGCCGGGAGGAGCTGGCCGACCTGAAGGAGGGGGCGCTGGTCATCGACCTGGCCTCCAAGCCCGGCGGGGTGGACCTGGAGGAGGCCGCCCGGTTGGGGGTGAAGGTCATCTGGGCCCTGTCCCTGCCCGGCAAGGTGGCCCCGGTCACCGCCGGGCGCTGCATCCGGGACACCATCTACCACATCCTGCACGAGCTGGAGGTGGAGACATGAGCGGGGCGCTTCGGGTGGGGTTCGCCTTCACCGGTTCCTTCTGCACCCTGGCCCGGACCATGGGGGCCCTGGAGCAGACCGCCGCCCGGTGGCAGGTGCAGCCCATCGTCTCCGAGACGGTGGCCGCCACCGACACCCGGTTCGGCAACGCCCACGACTTCATGCGGGAGATGCAGCGCATCTGCGACCGCCGGCCCATCGAAAGCATCAAAGAGGCGGAGCCCATCGGGCCCAAAAAGCTGCTGGACGTGCTGGTCATCGCCCCGTGTACGGGCAACACCCTGGCCAAGCTGGCCGCCGGCATCGCCGACACCTCGGTGACCATGGCGGCCAAGGCCCACCTGCGCAACGGCCGGCCGGTGGTGCTGGCGGTGTCCACCAATGACGGGCTGGCCGCCGCGGCCCGGAACATCGGGGCCCTGCTGGCCCGGAAGGGGGTCTACTTCGTCCCCTTCCAGCAGGACGACCCGGAGCACAAGCCCGCCTCGCTGGTGGCCGTCATGGAGCGCATCCCGGAGACGGTGGAGGCCGCCCTGGAGGGCCGGCAGCTCCAGCCTGTCCTTCTCGGCCCGCCGGAGGGCTGACCCCCTTTTCATCCGCCCCGGGCTGTGGTATGATATCTTCCAAAGACGATATCGCCCGGCCCGAACCGGCGGAGGGAGGTCAAACACATGGAACGGAACTATCCCGCGGTCACCGTCACCGAGAAGGCGGAGCGCGCCCTGCGGGGCGGGCACCCCTGGGTGTTCGGGGACGAGGTGCTGGCCCTGGAGGGGGCCCCGGAGAACGGCGGCATCGTGGACGTGCGCTCCCGGAAGGGCCGCTGGCTGGGGGCGGGCTTCTACAACGACGTGTCCAAGATCCGGGTGCGGCTGCTCTCCCGGAACCCCAACGACCGCTTCGACGAGGCCTTCTGGGCCCGGCGGCTCTCCTACGCCCTGGACTACCGCCGGGCGGTGATGGGGGAGGACTTCTTCTCCGACTGCCGCCTGGTGTTCGGGGAGGCCGACCAGCTCCCCGGCCTGACGGTGGACCGCTTCGGCGACGTGCTGGTGACCCAGACCCTGTGCCTCGGGCTGGAGCGGCGGAAGGAGCTGCTCTTCCCCCTGCTGGTCCGGCTGCTGGCGGAGCGGGGCGCCCCGGTGCGGGCGGTCTACGAGCGCAACGACGTGGCCATCCGGGAGAAGGAGGGGCTGGCGCAGGGCAAGGGCTTCTTCGCCGTCCCCGGCCTGGAGACCGGGCTGGACGGCCACGTCACCATCTCCGAGAACGGCGTGCTCTACGACGTGGACTACGTGGACGGGCAGAAGACCGGCTTCTTCCTGGACCAGAAGTACAACCGCCGGGCGGCGGCCCGGCTGGCCCCGGGGCGGCGGGTGCTGGACTGCTTCACCCACACCGGCTCCTTCGCCCTCAACGCCGCCAAAGCCGGGGCGGAGCACGTCACCGCTGTGGACGTGTCGGCGGACGCCATCGCCCTGGCCCGGGCCAACTGCGCCCGCAACGGGCTGGAGGACCGGATGGACTTCGTCACCGCCGACGTGTTCGACCTGCTCACCCGCATGGCGGCGGAGCGGCGGCGGGACTACGACTTCATCATCCTGGACCCGCCCGCCTTCACCAAGAGCAGCGCCACGGTGAAAAGCGCCTTCCGGGGCTACAAGGAGATCAACCTGAAGGCCATGAAGCTGCTGCCCCGGGGGGGCTATCTGGCCACCTGCTCCTGCTCCCACTTCATGACGGAGCCGCTGTTCAAGCAGATGCTCCACGACGCCGCGGCCGACGCCGCCGTCTCCCTGCGGCAGATCGAGGCCCGGCAGCAGGCCCCCGACCACCCCATCCTCTGGGGGGTGCCCGAGACGAATTACCTGAAGTTCTACCTGTTCCAGGTGGTGTGAGAAATGCGGCGGGGCCGCGGAGAGATCCTCCGCGGCCCCGTCTTCATGGCCGGATATAGGTCTCGTCGATCCAGCCCTCGTCCGTCTCCCAGCGCGTGTCCCGGAACACCAGCTCCCCCGCCGCGTCGTAGGCGGCCAGGTCGAAGTACTCAGGGTACCAGTCCCCCGGGTAGAGCAGGAACATCCCGTCGTAAAACTCGGTGGTCCCGATGGTGTAGATGTTGTCGGGGATCGTGTCCATGGCGCGGTAGGTCAGCTCCACCCGGACGATCTCCGGGTCCAGCACCACGCCGAACACATAGGCATCCGACATCCCCTTGCCTGTCCGCAGGTCGGTCACCACCGGCCCCTCCGCCGAGGACAGGCGCAGCGGCTCGCCGCAGCTCCATCGGCTCCCGCTCCCGTAGAGGGGGAACGCCGCATAGCCCTCCCCAGTCCGGCCGAGATACCACCGCTCCGTCTTGTAGCTCCACCGCTGCTGCTCCCACCTCTCCTGGGCGTAGTTCCAGTTCTCCCGGTCCAGGTCCACCTCCACCTGGATGGGCTGGTCAAGGCGGATGCCCGTCTCGTGCTCCGCCCGGAACAGGGCCATGCCCGGTGTGAAGCTGGGCTGGTAGAGGGCCGCCAGCACCAGCGCCACCGCCAGCAGGGCGATCAGGTTCCGTGCTACCCGCCGTTTACTCCGCATCCCACTCCACCTCCTCCCAGTTCAGGGGGATCTCCAGGGTGAAGCCCTCCCCGTACGGCGCCTCGAAGGCGCAGTAGAGGGTCTCAGGTTTGGCCCCGTCCAGAAAGCCGCTTTCATACTGCGTCCCATTCTCGTCCCACATCGTCCGGCAGGTGACATACTGCTCTGAACGCAGGAAGGGGTTTCGCTGCCACTGGGTGTAGTAGATCCTGACCCAGGGGCCGGTGGTGTCCTCGGGCCGGCCCGTCAGGGCCCGGGCGCCGGTGTAGAACTCTGCTCTACTGAAAAAGACGAAGAAGTGGCCTGTGCTGTGCCACTCCCACAGGGGCACCGTCATCAGGTTCGTCTCGATGGGGGGATCCCACGAATACGTCACCTCGCTCCGGCAGAGCACCCCCGAGAGCCCCGGACCCGTCAGCACCAGCACCAGGCTGATCGCCGCGACGAACAGCGCCAGATACCGCGCCACGTCGGTCCACACCGCCGCCCACCCCCAGAAGGGGGAGTGCTCCCGGTCCAGCGCCGCCCCGATCTCCGCCGGGTCGCCCATGGATGCGGCGGCCCGGACGGCGGCGTCCTCAGGGGCGACGCCATGCTCCATCAGCATGGCCGCCCGGTCCTCCAAATGGGCCCGGAGTTCTTCCGCGATCTTCTCCCGGGCGGGGGTGAAGCGGACCTTGGTGCACACCGCTTCGATGAACTCCTCGCCGGAGAGCTTTTTCTCTTCCATCGGGCACCTCCCCTCTCTGTTCTTGTCAGGGCCGGAGATAGAAGACGGTAGTCCAACTCCCCTTTACGGTGGTGTCCAGCCCGTCGGCCCAGTCCGGCTCCACCGGATGGACCCCCTCTTCCAGCGGCCCCGGCGCCCGCTCCCAATCCCAATCGTCGTACCGGCACACCAGCTCCCCGTCCTCGTCATAGGCGGAGAGAATATAGTCCATGCCCACGGTGAGATCGTAAAACACGGGGGAATCATAGATGTACGACTGGAACCCCAGGAAGAAATGGAACATCCCCTCTTGAAATTCCGTGATGACGATGCTCTGGGTCTCGCTGTTGTCCTGAGCGTGGCCCGCCCGCCAGATCACCTCCACCCGGACGATGTCCGGGTCGTCGACATGGCCGAAGAAGTAGCCCTGGATCTGTCCGTCCAGGCTTTCCTGCGTGTACGACACCGGGTCTCCCGGCCCGATGAAACAGGCGGCGCTCCGGTGGTAGAGCGACCCCTTTTTCTCCGCCGCGATGAGGCCGTACCCGTCCTCCATCCGGCCCGTCCAGACGGTGCCGCCGTTCCCGGCAGCCGACTCGTAGACGTTGCCGGTGAAGGAGCTGCCGAGGTCGTGCTGGGTATACCATAGCACCATCTCCGGGAGCGGGCTGGGCCGAAAGCTGAGCAGGATCCACCCCACGAAGGCCCCCACCACCAGCAGGTTGACGGCGGTGCGGATGACATTTCTCCGATTCACAGCGCCTCACCCCCTGTCCACAGGGAGCTCTCCGCGGGGGCCGGACCCGCGCTCCGGTCCGCCGCCGAGACCTGCGCCCCGCGGTCGTGGGCTGCCATCGGCCTCATCGGCGTGGGCCAGTCCGCCCCCATCATGGCGAGCAGCACCATCAGCCCCACCAGGAACAGCACCAGATACCGCGCCACGTCGGTCCACACCGCCATCCACCCCCAGAGGGGGGAGTGCTCCTTGTCCAGGGCCGTCCCGATCTCCTCCGGGTCCCCCATGGACGCGGCGGCCCGGGCGGCGGCGTCCTCGGGCGGCACGCCGTGCTCCTCCAGCATGGCCGCCCGGTCCTCCAGATGGGCCCGCAGCTCGTCGGCGATCTGTTTCCGGGCAGGGGCGAACCGGACCTTGGCGCACACCGCTTCGATGAACTCCTCGCCGGACATCTTCGCTTTCTCGTCCATAGGGCACCCCCTCTCTGTTCTTGTCAGGGCCGGAGATAGACGGTGGTGTGCTCTGTCTCCGCGGTGTCCAGGCCGTCGGCCCAGTCCCAGTCCACCCGGCGGACCCCGTCCGCCTCCAGCCACAGGCCCTCCTGCCAGTCCCACCGGTCATACCGGCACACCAGCTCCCCGTCCTCGTCATAGGCGGAGAGGACGTAGTCCATGGTCTCCGTATACGGATAAAACGAGGGGCCGGCCGCCTCAAATCCCGTGGGGAAGCAGAACATCCCGTCATAAAATTCGGTGGCGGCGACGCTCCGGTATGGGTCAAAGGGGTCCTGGCTGCTTTTCTTCCAGAACACCTCCACCCGGGCGATGTCCGGGTCGCTGACATGACCGAAGAACCAGCCCTGATTTTCCGTCAGGCCGATCTGCCCCGGCCCCTCCGCGAACGCCACCGGCTGCCCCTCCAGGTCCCGGACGGTGTTGACGGCGGTCCCGCGGTACAGCAGTCCCTCCTTCTCCGCCGCCACGAGGCCATAGTCCTCCCCCATCCGGCCCAGCCAGACGGCGCCGCCCGCCTCATCGGACAGCTCGTACACCTCGCCGGTGAAGAAGCTGCCGTACCAGCGCTGGGCGCGCTCCAGCGCCATCGCCGGGGTGAAGCTGGGGCGGACCCACAGCAGGAAGCCCAGCAGCAGGCACGCCCCCACAAGGGCCACCACCGCCAGATTTCCCGCGACGCGGCGTGCCTTTCTCCTGTTCACTGGCCCTCACCTCCCGTCCCCAGGGGCACCTCCACGGTGAACTCCGTCCCCCGGGCGGTGACGAAGTCCAGATACAGCGTCTCGGGCGGCGCCCCCTCCACCGGCCGGTCCTCCAGCTCGGTCCACCGGGAGTCCCGGGCCGCCAGCACAGTGCCGTCCTCCCCCCGGATCTGCCGGCACCAGACGTCGTGGACCACCGGCTGGAAGAAGTCCTTGGCCCGCTCCTCATAGCGGACGGTGACCTCCATCCACCGGGCGCCCCGCCGTAGCTCCGCCGACTGCACCGTGCCGCAGGAGTCCTCCGTCTCAAAGGGGATCTGCAGGGGGATGGTCTCCTGCCGGTATTCCTCCGGCCCCGCCTCGGTCCACCGGAACTCGTCATATACGATCTCGCCGGTGCGGAACAGCGCCGGCTCCGGCTCGGCGGACATCAGGACCAGTCCCACCCCCAGCGCCAGCGCCGCCAGCGCCAGATACCGCGCCACGTCGGTCCACACCGCCGCCCACCCCCAGAGGGGGGAGTGCTCTCTGTCCAGCGCCGCCCCGATCTCCGCCGGGTCCCCCATGGGCGCGGCGGCCCGGGCGGCGGCGTCCTCGGGCGGCACGCCGTGTTCCTCCAGCATGGCCGCCCGGTCCTCCAGATGGGCCCGGAGTTCTTCCGCAATCTGCTCCCGGGCGGGGGCGAACCGGACCTTGGCGCACACCGCTTCGATGAACTCCTCGCCGGAGAGCTTCTTTTTCTCGTCCATGGGGCACCCCCCTTGTCTCCTCAGTACCGCGGCATCAGCAGGGCCGCGATCCACATCAGCAGCAGCACCAGGATCACCACATTCCGAATGGCCCGGGCGCGGTTGTTGGGTTTTCTCATGGGTCACTCCTCCATTCCACCGGCACATCCACCGTCCGGTACTCCCCCAGGTCGGTGGTGAGCTCCAACGTCAGGGTCTCAGGCGGGCCGTCCCCGCCCGTCAGGCGCTCCAGCGTCCCCGTCTCCAGATACAGGGGCAGCACCTGTTCCCCGGCCCGCAGGGTGACGGAAAGGCCGTCGTCCTCCCGGGGGTCGCTCCGGAAGGGGTCCTTGCAGAAAACCACCCGGTCGACCTGGGCCGCCCCCTGCCCGTCCGGCATCTCGGTGACCTTCAGGCCGGTGAGCAGGACAAAGTGGTCCTCCGTCTCACACCACAGCATCAGCGGCTCCAGGCACAGGGTCTCTCCGGCGAAGGACTGGTCCCGGAACCAGAAGAAGCCCCCGTCGATGAGCTCTCCCCGGCTGTCGTACTGCAGCCAGCTCCCCGCCAGGCACACCGCCAGGGCGATGGCTGCCACCCGGCCCAGCACCCCGGTCAGCTCGGCCGCCCACCCCCAGAGGGGGGAGTGCTCCTTGTCCAGGGCCGTCCCGATCTCCGCCGGGTCCCCCATGGACCGGGCCGCCTGAGCCACCGCGTCTCTGGGGGTCAGGCCCCGCGCCATGAGCGCCTCTGCCCGGTCCTCCAGATGGGCCCGGAGCTCGTCGGCGATCTGTTTCCGGGCGGGCTTAAAATGGACCTTTTCGCACACCGCCGCGATGAACTCCTCGCCGGGGGCCTTACGCTTCTCATCCATGGGACGACCTCCTCTCTGCCTGTCAGGCGGATGTCATGTTCACTGTGAAGGTAACCCGCTTCCCCAGGTCGCTCACCAGGGTGAGGGTCAGCTCCTCCGGGATGTCCGGCTTGGGCCCCTCCCCCTTTTGCCAGGCCTCATAGGCCCGGCGCAGCGCCCAACTGTCCAGGGGGCCGTCCTCCCCCTCCACCTCCTCCACCCGGACGCAGCCGGAATACCGGGGGTGCTCATGGGTGAACGGGTTTTTATAGATGACAAAGCAGTCCGTCTGCAGGGCGGTCGAAGTGGTGCACAGCCCCACCCCGGTGACCACCGCCCAGTACTCCTCCGTCTCCAGCAGGACCAGGGTCCGGCCCCTGCAGATGATGTCCTCCTCGTCAAAGCCGCTTAGGTAGTGGCCCATGCTGCCGGAAGTGCTGTACCGGGTGAGGAAGCCGCCGTCGAAGTCCTCCTGAAGGAAGAAGACCCCCAGCCATCCGAACAGCAGGAAGAGGGCGATCGTCAGCCCGATGAACACCCCGGCCAGTTCCGCCGTCCACCCCCAGAAGGGGGAGTGCTCCTTGTCCAGGGCCGCCCCGATCTCCGCCGGGTCCCCCATGGACGCGGCGGCCCGGATGGCGGCGTCCCCGGGTGGGAGTCCATGTTCTTCCAGCATGGCCGCCCGGTCCTCCAGATGGGCCCGCAGCTCGGCGGCGATCTGCTTCCGGGCGGGGGTAAAGCGCACCTTTGCGCACACTGAGTCGATGAACTCCTCCCGCGGGCTTTTGTCCATGTCGTTTCCTCCTGTCCTCAGGAAAGGTAGCGATAGTCATAGAATGGCACATCAAAGGGGAAGGAGCCCGACCAGTTCCCGCCCTCCTCAAACCCGGCGAACAGCACCAGGCCGCCGTCCACCTCCTGGTACAGGTCAGCACACCAGGCCGGGTCGATGTCCACCGCCGGCAGCAGCCCCATGTGATAGAGGCCCGACACCGATTTTGTACCCAGCGGGTAGAGCAGCCACCTATACCGCAGATGGACATGGTCCGCTGTTCGGTCCGCCTCGTAGTCCACGATGCAGTCCTCCATGGGTGTCTCGATGTAGCGGGTGATCTCCCCGGTCACCGTGTCGTAGGACACGTGGCAGGTGACCCGGGCCGTCTTGTCGGACACCAGCCAGGTCAGCGCGGCCGAGTGCCCCGTCGTGTGGTAAAAGTGGTACTCCGGGCCCTCCTTGGTGACGTAAAAGCCGTACTGAGGCCGCCAGTCGTTGTCGTGGTAGGACCACACCACCTGTCCCGGGTCCACCCCCGCCGCCCGCAGGTACAGCCCGTTGGGCAGCGCCGGGAACACCAGCATCCGCAGGAGCAGATACAGCATCAGCGCCGCCGGCCACAGCAGTTCGATCCAGCCCAGGATGGGCCAGTGCTCCTTGTGCAGGGCCTTGCCCAGGCGTTTCGGGTCGCCCATGGCGGCCACCGCCTGTTCCTCGGCCTCCTCCGGGGGGACGCCCCGGGCCTTTAGCGCCTCCGCCCGGTCCTCCAGGTGGGCGGTGAGCTCTGCCCGCACCCCGCGCCAGGCGGGCCGGAACAGGATCTCCCCGCACACCGCGTCGGTGAATCTGTCGAAGGGTCCGCGCCCCATGGGCCCACCCCCTCTCCGTCCGCCGGGCTCAGGCCAGCTCCGGCAGGGGGCCGGCGCTGGCGATGACGGCGTTGACCTTCTCGGTAAAGGTGTTCCACTCCTCCGCCTTCTCCTTCAGCAGGGACAGCCCCTTCTTGGTGATGTGATAGTACTTGCGCATTTTGCCCGAGGGGGCCTCCTGGTTGTAGGACTTCAGGGCCCCCTGGTTCTCCAGCCCGTGGAGGATGGGGTAAAGGGTGCCCTCCTTCATGCTGAAGGTCCGGTCCATCCGCTCCTCCAGCTCGGCGATCATCTGATAGCCGTACATGTCCTTCTGCGCCAGCAGCGACAGCACCAGCAGCGACGCGCTCCCCGCCAGCAGATTCTTGTCCTTACTCATGTCCGCACGCTCCTTTTTGATTTTGGTCGTACATAGATTTCCGATGTATACTCGCCCCTATTATACCTTGGTTACATAGGTATGTCAACCCATTTCTCTTCTTTTTCCGCCCCCCAGGGCCCATAGAGGACGAGGCTCCGTTTTTCCCCCGAAGGGATGGGGGCCATAGGGGGCAGAGCCCCCTATACCAAAATTGGGTGGCGGGTGGGTATAGATATTTCGCCTGAGGGCGAGGTACTTTCTCCACGCGGA
>CALXCP010000048.1 GCA_944386845.1 uncultured Oscillospiraceae bacterium
ACCAGACCTTCGTGGCGGAGTGAGTCTCCTCGAGAACGAACAGGGCAGCCCCCGCTCATCAGAGCGGGGGCTGCCCTTGTCTGCCGTCCGGCCCCCCGCGTCCTCCGGGAGGCGGCGGGCCGAGGCCGGCGGGGTCACCGCAGGCGGGACAGGTCCAGCTGGTTGGGGTCCCAGCCCAGCACATACATCTCGCTGGGATAGGCGTAGTGCCAGCGGCCGTCAGGCAGCTGCTCCATCCGGGGGGCGGCGTTGTCCGCCATGCGGGCGCGCTGGGCGTCGTCCATGGGGGTGCCCCGGAGGGAGGCCAGGTAGTCCAGCACCTCCTCCCGGGTCTGCCCGGTGTATTCCCAGGCGCCGGGAGCATAGCTCACCGTGGGCCTGGCCCCCAAATCGTAGAGGATGTTGAAGGGGACGTTCAGGCCGCTGTCCTGCCTCGGGTCGGGCCGCAGGCCCTGGAAGGGCCCGCCGCAGCCGTCGAACAGCTCAGACATGCAGAAGCGGTAGGCCGGGCCGGTGAAGGACAGGTAGTAGCAGTACTTGGTGGCGGCGGCGGAAAACTTCACCACATCCGCCTGGGCCGGAGAGATGCAGGCCACGGCGATGTCATGCTTGGGGAAGTCCACCCCGGGGGTGGACTTGTGCCAGTTCAGGTGCAGGGTGGTGACGTTGTCCAGCCCCTCCCGCTGGGCGTAGGCCCGGCAGTAGGCCAGCATATGCTCCCCGGCGTCCAGCCCGGTGACCGATCTGGCCCGGTGGGCCAGGGGGATGGTGAGCCGCCCCGCCCCGCAGCAGGCGTCCAGCACGGTGTCCTCTCTGGTGATCCGCGTGAGGGCGGACACCTGGCTCTGGGTGAAGCGCTCCTCGAACTTCGTGCGCCGGTCCCAGCCGTCCGCACCCCGGTCCCAGTTGGCGGTGGACTCGTCATCGGTGCGGGCGGCCCACCCGGTGAGCTTTTCCAGCTCCCGCCAGTTGAAGATCCACATGGTCGTTTCCTCCTTGTGCGCGGCGGGGCCGGAGCGCCGGCTCCGGCCCCGCCGCCTGATGTGCTCCTCTGGTCAGGTCCGGGCGCTTCAGCGCCCCATGACCCGGGCCATCTGGACCATGGTGACGGCGACCTCTGCCCGGATGGCGTTGTTGGCGGGCGCGAAGGTGCCGTCCTCATTGCCCCCCATGATGCCCAGCTGATAGCACAGGGTGACGCCGTCCTTGGCGTAGCCGGCGATCTGGGCGTCGTCGGAGAAGTCGGGGGCGCCCTCGTTCACCGGCTGGGCGGAGTAGTCATAGATGCTCAGGAAGGCGCCGAACAGGGCGGCCATGTCCTGCCGGGTGATGGCGGCCTCGGGGTCGAAGCCGGACAGGATGGCGTCGGGGATGACGCCGTTCTCCCTGGCCCAGTTCACGTGGCCGTCATACCAGTTCCCGCCGGAGACGGGGGTGACCGCCTGGCCGGAGAACTGGTTGAGCACCACCAGGAACTCGGCGTAGGTCATGTTGGCCTCGGGGGCGAAGGTGCCGTCCCCGTTGCCCGCGAACAGCCCCTTGTCCACCACGGTGTTCACGAAGCCGTAGTACCAGGCGTCGGTGGGCACGTCGGTGAACTGCTGCTGGGGCTGGGCGCCGATGCCGCTGGTCCAGTCCACCACCCACTTCTCGCTGCCGTTGTTGCCGTAGTTGGCCAGCAGCAGGCCGCTGAGCTGGTCGGCGTGGTCCTCATAGTAGTGCAGGCCGGTGACGATCTTGTCCTCGATGTCGGCGGCGCTGTAGCCGGAGATGTCGGTGGTATAGCCATAGCCGTCGGGGATGGAGGCGCTGGCCAGATTGGTGGCGATGGCGGTCTGCAGGGAGGAGTTGTCGGAGATGTGGTAGAAGTTCTCATACCAATAGGTGGCCACATAGACGGGGTTCAGGTACTCGGGGTAGCAGAACGCGGTCCAGTAGGCCATGCCCAACAGGTTCTCCACCGAGTTGGCGCCGATGGAGCCCACGCAGCTGAAGCGGGTGGCCATCATGGGGACGGTCTCCACCTTTTCGATCAGGGCGGTCTCAGCGGGGTCGATGTACTGGATCAGCAGCTCCCGGAAGCCGTCCTCGCTGCCGTCCTGGTTCTGCACGCCGGAGATGATGATGACGTCGGCCTGGGCGATCTCCTCGGCGGTGAGGATGTAATAGGTCTTGCCCTCGACGCCGCCCACGGCGCCGGTCTCAGAGGTCTTGCCCAGCACGTCCACGATGTTCACCGTGGTATCGGCCAGGAATTCGCCGGCCCGGGAGCAGGTGGTGGTGCCCTGGACGGAGGTGTTCTCATCCACGCAGTAGAAGATGCCGTCCTTGGAGTTGATGGGGTCCACGATGGCCACCACCTTCTGGTCGGCGCCGTCGGCGTCCAGCCGGGACAGGACATAGGCCTGGAGGCCCTTGGCGTACTTGGTCACGTCGTTGGCGATGGTCAGGGGGTCCTCATACCGGGTGGTCTTCCCCGTCTCCGCCGTGATCTCGTCGCAGATGTTGGCCAGGGTGAACATGGTATCCAGGAAGTCATAGGTGCGGGTCATGGCGTAGTTGACGATATAGGGGTCGTAATCGTTGCTGGGGTCGTCATCCCGGTTCTCGGGCAGGTCGGCCACCAGGGCGTTGTAGTCGCCGCCGGTGGTGCCCAGCAGGATGTCCGGGCGGTAGTACAGGGACCGGCTGGTGCCGCCCCACTCCTCGGAGACCTCGGTGTCCACCGAGTTGGGGTTGCCGGACAGGCCGCCCAGGGTGTGCAGGTCGGTGAGGGGCAGGCCGTTCTCGCTGGCATAGCTGTTGTAGGCCCAGTTGTACAGATAGGGGTTGGGATACTCGTTGATGTCGGTGCCGAAGGTGCCGATGAGGGCGGAGGACTGGGCGAAGGCCAGGTCATAATCCGCAGGCACCTCGCCGGCGCGGTCGGTGGTGTTGGTGATGCCCAGCACCTCGGGCATCACGTCGGCCTGGGCGTGGGCGGCGATCAGGATCAGATCGTCGTCCACCGTGGTGGGGGCGGTGGGGGTGACGTAGGTCATCCCGGACGCCGAAGCGGTGACCGCCAGGGAGGCGGCCAGCGCGGCGGACAGCGCGATGGCTGTCAGCCGCCGGAACAGTTTGTGTCTCATGTCATGTTCCACCTTTCCATTTTCCGGGCCGGTCCTTCCGGCCCTTTTTTTATAAAACGGCAGCCGCCGCTTTATACTGTCTCAGGCCTCCCCGGTCACAGGGAGAAGTACCGCAGGGCGTACCGGGGCCGCCCCATGAGCCGGGGCAGCGCCCTCCGGCAGTTCCGGTACGCGGTCCAGAAGGCCTCCGCCTCTCTCTCGTCCAGGGGCTGGCAGCCGTAGACCACCCGCTGGTAGTCCTCGGTGAGGGCCAGGAAGTCGCCCCCCTCCCCCGCCACGGGGGCGAAGGCGGCCTGTTCGCCCTGTACATATTCCCGGAGGGTGACCCCCGGGGGCCGGCGCAGTCCGGCCAGGCGCAGCTTGCGCAGGATCTCGTCGTAGAGCAGCCGCCCCTGTTCCCCGGGCGGGGTCCGGCGGACCCGGTCCTCCCAGCGCCGCCGGAGCAGCGCCTTGATCCCGAAGGGGGCCAGCAGCGCCAGGATGACCGCCGCCGCGATGAGCGCCGCCCACACGGGCCGCTGCTGCAGATAGGTGATGGCCTGGGCGGGGACGCTCTCCTCCTGCTGCACCAGGTCCTCCTCCCGGTCGGGGTCGGGGAGCTGGACGGGGGCGGTGGGCAGGGCGTCCGGAAGCTCGTCCTGGACGGACTGGGTCTCGTCCTCCGTCTGCTGCGTGGTGAGGTCGGGGGACTGGATCTCCGTCCGGCGGGAGATGCCCAGCACCTCCATGAGCTGGAAGGACTGCAGGGTGGTGATGAGCTTGAGCTCTTCGGTGGGCGGATCCAGGGGCCGGACGATCCCGGCGTAGATCCCCCCGGCCATGGCCAGGGACAGGCCCACCAGCACCACGGACTGGACCGCGTACCGCCCCCGGCGCACGCTGCCCCGGTCAGCCCGGAGGACACCGGTCCGGCACACCCGCAGCAGCAGGCTCACCAGCGCGGCCGCCAGGAAGAGCAGAAAGGCGGGGAGGCTCACCGGGTACTCCAGGAAACAGAAGGCCGCCGTCATCACACAGCCCGCCAGGGTCAGGAGCACCAGCCCCAGCCGGCTTCGCCCCAGCAGGTAGGTCACCGCCGCCGTGGCCACCGTCACGATCCAGAACAGGGCGGGGCTCTCGTCGATGGTGGCCGCCCCGGACAGCACGCCGGTGCTCCGCACCGCCCACACGGCGGCGGCCGCGGCCAGCACCCCCGCCGCGATACCCGCCACGGTGGTGGCTCTGTTGTAGCCCGCCAGGAACAGCAGCGCGACGCAGACCACCGTCACCGCCCCGACCATCAGCGGGCTGCCCGCCCGGGGGTCCGGCGTGTCATAGCCTGCGAACACGTTCAGAGCCAGGCCGATGCTGGCCGCCGCGCACAGCACGGCGTCCCACAGGCTGCTTTTCCAGTACTGGGCCATGTCACGCACCTCCCCCGTCGGCCAAAACGGCCAGATAGCCGATCCCATACTCGTCCAGGAGCCGCAGTGGACGCATGGCCGCCTCCCGGCCGGCCCGGTCGGTGCCGTGGGGCAGGATATAGCACAGGGTGGGGCTGCGGCGCTGCTGCTTCACGGACACCAGCTCCCGCAGCAGCTCTTCAGTGACCAGCGCGGTACACACGATGAGGTTGGAGCTTCCCCCGGCGGTCTTGCGCTCGGCCTGGATCATCTGGGCGCCGTCCAGTGCCCCCGCCCCCTGGAGATCCTGGAAGGTCGCCAGCCGGTGGAGCAGCTCCCGCTCGTCCTCCCGGCCCTTGGGGACCGTCCGGCACAGCTCCCCCCGCCGGTCGGGAAAGATGAGGGAGTACTCGGTGTCCAGCCCCGCCGCCTGCCGGGTGAAGGACAGGGCGGTCTCCACCAGCGCGTCGTACAGGCAGGCCAGAGTCTCCCCGTCCGTCCCGGCTGGGGCGGAGATGTCCAGCAGCACCGTCAGGTCGTTGCGCAGGCTGGTCTCGGTGATCTTGGTCATGTAGTCCAGGGAGTGGGCAGACAGCTTCCAGTGGATGCGCTTCATGGAGTCGCCCATGGCGTACTCCCGCACCCCGCTGTAGTCAAAGCCGTCGCTGACCATGCTCTTGTGCTGGTCATGGCTCTCGGTGAGCATCTTATCGCTGAGCTCCAGCTCCCGGGGCAGCACCTCCCGGGGCAGCACCGTCACCCTCAGGTCCCGGCGGCCCGGCACCGGCAGGCGGAACAGCCCCAGGAAGTCGTACACCTCCATGTCCCGCAGGCCTGCCCGGTACTCCCCCACATGGGTCATTTTGATGTCGAAGGAGAAGTCGGACACGCTCCGTCCCGCCAGGGTGAAGGAGGCGGGGGTGACGGTGTCCTCCTCCCGGAAGAGGTTGGACACATACAGCCAGGCCCGCGCCTGGGGGCAGGAGAGGGGCCCGTCGTTGCGCACCTGCACCGCCATGGGCAGGCTCTCCCCCCGGCGGCACTCCATGTCCTGGCTCTCCGAGGTGACACGAACCCCCCGCCGGAGCAGCAGCGTCCCCGCCAGGGACAGCAGCAGCAGGCACAGCAGGGCGAAGAAGGGCAGATAGGCGTAGACCTCGTTGCTGTACCGGGCCGGGACGAGGGAGATCAGCAGCACTGCCGCCGCCCCCAGCAGGCAGAGGAGGTTCCTCCGCAGTCGTTTCCCGCCCATATCAGCCCTCCGCCCCGCTCCCGTCGGTGGGCACCACGATGTCCTTCACGATCTCCCGGATGAGACCCGGGCCCGTCTTCTTCTCGCTGAGCGCCTCGTGGGTGAGGATGACGCGGTGCCCCAGCACGAAGGGGGCCAGATACTTCACGTCGTCAGGGGTGACGTAACCCCTCCCCTGGTACAGGGCGTAGGCCCGGCTGATGGCGTACAGGGCGATGCTGCCCCGGGGGCTGCTGCCCAGCTTGATGTCCGGGTGGTTCCGGGTGGCGGTGATGAGGCTGACGATATAGCCCGTCACCTGCCTGGTGACCACCACCCGCTGGCACTGGTCCATGAGGGCCACGATCTCCTCCCGGCCGATGACGGGATGGATGTCCCGCTTGGCCTTCTGGCCTGTCATGACGATGCGCACCTCGTCCTCGAAGGAGGGGTAGCCGATGGAAAACTTGATCATAAAGCGGTCGATCTGGGCCTCAGGCAGCTGATAGGTGCCCAGGGACTCGATGGGGTTCTGGGTGGCCAGCACCATGTAGGGCCGCTCCAGGGGATAGGTGTGGGAGTCCACTGTCACCTGCCGCTCCTCCATGATCTCCAGCATGGCCGACTGGGTCTTCGCCGAGGCCCGGTTGATCTCGTCGGCCAGCACGATGTTGCTCATGGCGGCGCCGGGGCGGAACTCGAACTCCCCCGTCTTCTGGTTGTAGATGGAGAAGCCGCTCACGTCGGAGGGCATGACGTCGGGGGTGAACTGGATGCGCTTGTAGCGGCAGTCCACCGATTTGGCCAAAGCGGAGACCAGGCTGGTCTTGCCCACGCCGGGGATGTCCTCGATGAGGACGTGGCCCCCCGCCGTCAGGGCCAGCACCGTCAGCTCCACGATCTGCCGCTTGCCGGCGATGACCGTCTCGATGTTGTCCACGATGTCGTGCATCTGCCGGCTGCCCCGCCGGGCGTCTTCCTGGGGCAGCGGCTCATAGGTCAGCATTTCCGTCTCCTGTCGGATGTACTCTTCCATAGCTGTCTCTCGAACTCCTTTTCACTTGTGGTTTGGTCTTTCACGGTCAGGACGCCGTTCCCCCATCGGGCTGGTTCAGCAGAGGCAGGCACACCCGCACCGGCCGGCGCCAGTCGTCCAGGATCTCCACCACCCGAATGGTGGCGTGGTAGGCCCGCTTCAGGTTGCGCTCGGTGACCACCTGATCCGCCGGGCCGAAGACCACCTGCTCCCCCGGGATGATCAGGGCAGTGCGGGCGTCCAGGAGCAGCGCATGCTCCGGGTCGTGGGTGGTGAAGATGGTGCAAAGCCCCCGCCCGGACAGGCGCTGGATCATCTCCATCACCGCGATCTTATTGCCATAGTCCAGGTTGGCGGTGGGCTCGTCCAGCACCAGGACCCGGGGCTCCTGGGCCAGGGCCTGGGCGATCATGACCAGCTGCCGTTCGCCCCCCGAGATCTCGGTACAGGGCTTGTCCCGCAGGCGATCCAGCCCCAGCTCCGCCAGCAGTCCGTCCACCACCTCCCGGTCCCGCTTCCCCGGAGCGCCGAAGAGGCCCACCCGGTTCATCCGGCCCAGCATCACCATCTCCTCCACCAGATAGGGGAAGACTGTGGTGCTGCTCTGAGCCACATAGGCCACCGAATCGGCCAGCCTGGCCCGGCTCCAGCGGGCGATGTCGTCCCCGTCGATCAGCACCCGCCCGGACAGCGGGGGGATCAGGCGCAGGATGGTCTTGAACAGGGTGGACTTGCCCACCCCGTTGTGGCCCAGGATGCAGCAGATATCCCCGTCGGCCAGCTCCAGGCTCACGTCCCGGAGGACGGGGGCGTCCCTGCGGTAGCCGCAGGTGACGCTGTTGACTTCCAGTTTCACTCGAACGCGCTCCTTTGCTTGGAGATGGCCAGCACGAAGGCCGGCAGGACCACAAGGCTGATGGCGAAGTTCACCGGCATGGCCATCCCCGCCACGTAGATCATGGAGCATACGCTCCGGCAGAACAGGAGGATGCTCCCCCCCAGGCAGGCGCTCCACAGGCACACCTTCCGGAAGTCGGCTCCCCGGCCCATCCGGCATACACAGGGGATGGCCATGGAGAGGATGCCCATGTCGCCGCAGTGGATCAGCGCCGTCAGCGCCAGCACGCTGCCGCACACCATCCCCACCGCGCGCAGCGCCCCGGGACGCAGGCCCATGGCCGCCGCGCGCTCGTCATCCAGCGCGGTGCCGTTGAGGCGGAAGCGCAGCAGCAGCACGGGGGTGAGGCTCACCGCCAGCCCCCCGGCGAAGAGGAGCATATCCTGCAGGCCGGTGAGGACATAGATGCCCAGGCTCAGCTCCTGGTACACGGTGAGCAATGTATAGTCGATCTCGGTGATCTTATACTGATAATAGAGCGCCAGCACGTTGCCGAACTGGCTGACCAGGGAGCCCACGATCAGCATGTCCACCACAGAGAAGCGGCCCACATGCCGGCCGGCCAGCTTGCCCGCCCCTACCGCCAGGACCACCAGCACGGCGGCGCAGGCATAGCAGTACACGTACCGCCGGCCCATCATCGCCAGAGACTGGGTGGTGTAGGCCATGATGAACAGCGCGTTGCCCAGGTTCACCCCGGTGGAGATGCCCAGGATGTTGGGGGAGGCCAGGGGATTTTTGAACATGGTCTGGAACACCGCGCCCCCCAGGCACACCGCCGCCCCCGCCCCCGCCGTCACCAGCGAGTTGCGCAGGCGGATGAGGGTCTCGTAGTAAAAGGGGCATCCGTCGATGATGTCAAAGCGGTCCAGGTACAGCGGCTGCTGCAGGACCTGGGCCACCCAGAGACGCAGGGCGGTCCACAGGTTGCGCGCCGCCTCCGCCGGGATGAAGCCTGGCTGGGCGGTGCGGAAGCACAGGCTCAGCAGAAACATCCCCGCGAACAGCAGCGCCGGCGCCAGCCAGCGCCTTCGATGTCTACGCTGCAGCACGGCGCACCCCCTTCCCCGTCAGCAGGGCGGCGATCATCACCGCGCTGCCCAGGCCGCTGGTGAACAGGTTGATGTAGGCGGTGAAGCCGGTGAGCAGGGCGATGTCGTACACCAGGATCAGCAGGATGCCCCCCAGGAGCATGGAGGCGGGGAGCAGCCGTCGGAAGCCGGGGCCCACGATGCGCCGGGCCGCCTGGGGCACGATGAAGCCCACGAAACCGATCTGTCCGCAGAAGGCGATCACCGTGGCCGCCATGACGGTATTCACCGCGATGACCAGAAAGAAGAACCGCTTCACCGGGAGCCCCTTGGTGGCGGCGGCCTCCTCCCCCAGGGCCAGCAGGTCCAGCTTGCCCGAGAGCAGGGTGAGCACCGCCAGGCAGGGCAGCAGCAGCGCGCACATCATGGCCAGGTGCTCCGGGGTGTAGGCCCGGTCGAAGCTGCCCATGGCCAGGTTGCGGATGATCTCGATGCGCACGTCGTAGGGGTCCATCTCCAGCATGTAGTACTGCACCAGCCCCACCAGGCTGCCGATGAGGGAGGAAAAGATCGTTCCCGCCAGGATCAGGTACAGGGTGTTCACCCTCCTCCGCCCGGCCAGGGTGGCCACCCCCACCACCAGGGCCACCGCCAGGAAGCAGCCCACCAGCACCATGATCTGCTGGATGTTGCGGTCCAGCAGGGTATAGCTCTCCGCCAGGTCCAGGCTGTCGCTGTATCGGATGACCTGGGTCGTGGGCGAGACGAACAGGAGCACATACAGCAGGTTGCCCAGCGTCCCCCCCGACTGCACCCCCAGGGTGGACGGGGCGGCCAGCACGTTGCGGAACGCGCCGTTGTACACCGCGCCGCAGGCGGCCAGCCCCGCCCCCGCCAGCACGATCATCACATACCGGGACACCACGAATTGGATGCCCCCCTCCGCCCCCCGGCCCACGATGAAGTCGAAGAGATGCCCCAGCTTTTGCCGGGAGAGCTCCAGGATGTAGGAGAGGTAGAAGTGCTCCGGACTCACCTTCACCAGCAGCCCCGCCGACAGGAAGAACAGCAGGAGCAGCAGCACCCCCATCGCCACCAGAGGGAGGTTCCCCCGCTGGAACTTCCGGGTCCGCTGCCGCCGGGCCTTCTCCCGGGCGACCTCGTCCTCCGCCCCGGGGCGGAGGGTGATCCTCTTTTCCTCATTTTGCGAAGCCTTCAAGCCGCGGCCCCCCTCACCGGCCGTCCAGGATGTCCAGCGCCTGGTCCCGGCTCAGCTCACACCCATAGAACTGTCCGTAGAACTCCTGCACCCGGTCCACCAGCTCATCCTGGGTGAACGCGCCATAGTAGACGGCGGCGGCCCACATGGCGGCCATCACGCTCTCCGCGCCGCCCGAGCTCCAGCTGTCCACCCCGGCGGGGACCACATAGATCTCGTAGTCCCCCCGGATGGTGGTGGACACCACCTGCCCGATCTCGTCGGAGAACCCATAGCCGCTCACCTTCCCGTCGGCGGAGGCCACGGGACCGTAGTTGGTCCACAGCTTTCGCCCGGCGGCATCCGCCTCCAGGGCGGCCTTGATCCCGCTGTCCTCCACGATCACCGCGGGGAAGCGCTCCTCCCCCAGGCTGACCGTGCCGGTGACCACGGTGGTCGGCTGCCCCGTGACGGTGTTCTCCTCCTCCCCCATCTCGTCGATGGCGGTGAGCACCTGGTCCGTAACGGTCCCCGCCGTGCCGGCGATCTCGATGATGCGGGTGGATGACTGCAGCGGGTCCACGTACCAGTGGCGCAGCCGGAACTGGTCGGCCGCGGCGGCGGCGGTGTTCACCACCCCCGCCTCACTGAGGTAGTAGCTGAAGGGGGTGGTGGAGTAGCCGCTGGGGGCGATGGCCACCCCAGTGCCGCTGAGGGTCACATAGGAGTCGCTGTACACCTGATAACCCGCCCCGGCGTCCCAGTCGGAGAGGTAGAGGGTGTAGTACCCCGCGTCGGTCTCCGAGTCGATGTAGCTGTCGGTGCGCAGGGCATAGCGGTCCTGGCTGTAATCCACATCGTTGTAGTTGAAGCGGTCCACCCGGCCATCCACCAGGTCGATGGTCTCGTCATACCAGCGGCAGTAATCCTCCGCGATGGCCGGGGCGTTGGTACCGCCCTGGGCCGAACGGTCGCCCAGTACCTGACCGATGAGGGTGACGGCGGTCTTGATGTTGCCGGGGTTGTTCAGCTTGGGCAGGGTGACAGGATAGATGCCCGCCTCGGCCAGAGCGGCCAGCTGCCCGTCGGAAAAGGCGAAGCCCTCGCTGAGGGTGAAGCAGACGTCCGGCTTCAGCTCCAGCAGCCGCCGGAAGGACTCCTCCCCCATGCCGGCGCTGCCGTCACCGCTCCACAGGGCAGCCACCGAGCCGCCGGCCACATCGGGGAACGCCAGGGCGGAGAACTCGTTTTCTACGAAGTCCGCCGGGGCGGCCGTCAGCCGGCCGCCGCCGCCCAGCATCTCCACCATGGCGGCGGCGCCGCCCACGGCGGCCACCGTGTCCACATCCTCCGGGACGGACACCAGCTGGCCGTAAGCGTCCACCACCTGGCGCAGGGCCTCGCCCCCGGTGGGATCCACATCGGGCACCTGGGTGGAGCCCATCTCCTCGGTCTCCTGGGGCTGCTCGCCCTGGCCCTCGCCGGCGCCCTGGGCCGCCCCCTCGTTCACCGAGTCATCCTCCTGCTCCGTGTCGGGGGCGCTCTCATCGTTCTCGTCCTCCCCCTGGATGGGGTCAGTCTCCTCCCGGTCCCGCTCGGTGTCGCTCTCCTCGTCCTCGTCCCGGGAGGTGAGGTCCTCGTCCTTGTCGGCGTGGTCCTCATCGTTGTCGTTCTCAGGGGCGTCCGGATCGGGGGGCGGCTCTTCCGCCGCTGTATAGATGATCTGTTCCAGCACTGGGCTGAACCGGCACCCCGACAGCAGCGCCATCTGCGCCGTCAGCAGCAGGCACAGCAGCGCCGCCGCCCATGCGGTCCCTCTTCGTTTCATCGTTTTTCGCTCCTCCTCTTCTTGGAAAAACAAAGAGCCCTTTTGCCACGGCGGCGATACCGTTTCAGCATCGTCGCCACGACAAAAGGGCTCGTCCACCATTCTACGCCGTGGACACGGTCGTCTCTGTCCTGCCAGGGGCCTTCTGTCCGCTCTCCCCCCTCCGGGCACAGCAAAACAGCGGGGTCGTCTCCCCCAAAAGGAGACGGCCCCGCCGCACCAGCGTATCCGGCCCGAACGCCGGCCCGCCAAATGGCAGCGCCGCGTTCTGTCTGTCTCCTTTTCAAGCATGGAAGGGTATCCGGTTTCCCCCTGATACCCCGCGCGCCGGGATCCCGGCGCAGGCGGAAAGGCCATAGAGTCCCGCTCCTTAGGTCCGTCCGCTCAGAAACGAAGATTCAGTTCCCGGGACACCTTTCTCTGTCCCGCCGCGGAGCGCCGGCTCGTCCACCTGGCTCTTTCCGCATCGGTCTCATTATAGACCGCCGCGCCGCCCCCGTCAAGATGGTTTCGCATTTTTTGCCAGTTCCGTCCCGCTCCCCCGACACGGCCCGCTATGGGAGCGTCCAGAAGCAGCGCGGCTAAATGCCGGAACGCAAAGCGGGCCCGCTGGGATCTGCGGAGCCCGGTCAGCCGCCGCGTCCCATCAGGTACTCATCCACCTCCCGGGCGGCCTGGCGGCCCTCCCGGATGGCCCACACCACCAGGGACTGCCCCCGGCGCATATCGCCGGCGGCGAACACGCCGGGGACGTTGGCGGCACAGCTCCCCTCCGCCGTCTGCACGGTGGAGCGGGGGGTGCGCGCCAGGCCGAAGGCCTCGGGCACGTAGTCCTGGGGGCCCAGGAAACCGGCGGCGAT
>CALXCP010000049.1 GCA_944386845.1 uncultured Oscillospiraceae bacterium
GCCATCACCTCGGTGCAGGCGGTCTACGTCCCCGCCGACGACCTCACCGACCCCGCCCCCGCCACCACCTTCGCCCATCTGGACGCCACCACCGTGCTGTCCCGTAAGATCGTGGAGCAGGGCATCTATCCCGCCGTGGACCCCCTGGAGTCCACCTCCCGTATCCTGGAGCCCGATGTGGTGGGGGAGCGGCATTACAAGATCGCCCGGGGCACCCAGGAGCTGCTCCAGCGCTACCGGGAGCTCCAGGACATCATCGCCATCCTGGGCATGGAGGAGCTCAGCGAGGACGACCGGCGCACCGTGGACCGGGCCCGGCGTATCCAGCAGTTCTTCTCTCAGCCGCTGTCGGTAGCCGAGCAGTTCACCGGCCTGCAGGGCCGCTACGTGAAGGTGGAGGACACCCTGCGCTCCTTTGAGGCCATCCTGGGAGGCGAGCTGGACAAGTACCCAGAGTCCGCCTTCAGCATGGTGGGCGCCGTGGACGAGGTGGTCGAGAAGGCCAAGCGGATGGGGGCGGTGTAAATGGCGGAGGTACACACCTTCCGTCTGGAGATCCTCACCCCGTACCGGCAGTTCTTCGCGGGAGAGGCCCAGGGGCTCGTCTTCCCGGCGGTGGACGGACAGATGGGGGTAGAGCCGGGCCACGAGCCCGCCGTCACCGCCGTGGAGCCCGGCGTCCTGCGCTACCAGACGGAGGGAGAATGGCATACCGCGGCGGTGGGCTCCGGCTTTGCCGAGATCATGCCGGAGCGCACCGTGCTGCTGGTGTCCTCGGCGGAGCATCCGGACGAGATCGACCAGGCCCGCGCGGAGGCCGCCATGGAGCGGGCGGAGGAGCGGCTGAAGAGCCAGCAGAGCATCCGGGACTATTACCGCTCCCGGGCAGCCCTGGCCCGGGCCACGGCCCGGCTCCGGGCGTGCAGAGAGCCTAAGTGAAGAAATGCGCGAAGCGGAGGCCGTCCAGAGCTGGACGGCCTCCGCTTCGCATCGCGCTTGAAGTCAGTTTTAGGGACAGCGGACAGGGGTCAGTAGGCCACCACGATGCCGCCGTCGTTGGCGTAGACGGTGCTGATGCCGTGGGTACCGCTGATGAGGATGTCCCGGAAGAGACACTTCTCCTGGAAGAGCCTCTTGAGCCGGAAGGCCCGGTCCAGACAGTTGCAGTGGCTGATGGCCAGCGTCTTGCCCCGGTGTCCTTCGTCGGCGGCGATGAGCTCCACCATGCGGGACAGAGCCTGCTTCACTGAAAGAGCCTGTCCCCGCTTGCAGATCTCCCCTTCAGGGGTGGCGCCCATGAGCAGCTTGATGCGCAGAGTGCTCGTGACGATGGACTGCAGCTTGGTGAGCCGGCCATTTTTGCGCAGGTTGTCCAGGGACTCCAGCACGAAATAGGTCTGCATCTCGTAGATGTAGCGCTCCGTCCGGGCCACCACCTGGTCAAAGGGGAGACCGGACTCCGCCAGCTCCCGGATTTTCCGGGCGGCCAGCATCTCGCCGGCGGAGGCGGAGCAGGAGTTGAACACGTGGACCCGCACCCCGGGCCGCTCCTCCAGCAGCAGGGCCCGGCCCTGGGCGGCGCTGTTGTGAGAGCCGCTGAGCATGGCGGACAGACAGACCACGTACACGTCGTCTGCCCCACAGTCCATGGCCTCCAGGTACTGCTGGGGGGAGGGGCAGGCGGTGGAGGGGGCGTTGGAGCTGTGCTTCATCTGCCAGAGCAGCCGGCCCTGGTCCAGCGAGGCGTCGTCCACGAAGGTCTCACCGTCCAGCAGGATGGTCAGGGGGACCCGGACGAAGTGGGGGTCGGCAGCCTGCTCCGCCGTGAGGTCACAGCAGCTGTCCACGACGATCTTATATGACATATCAATGACCTCCTGATATCATATAAAAAATCATTTTCGGCCCATGATACCACATCCGGCCGGGGATGTAAAGGGGAAAAATCAGACCTCGCCCTGCTCCTCCGCCTCGATCTCGGCCAGGATAGCCCGGTCCTCCTTGGAGGTCAGCTCCAGCTTTGCGAACATGTCGGGCCGGCGCTGCTTGGTGCGGAGGATGGACTGCTTCCGCCGCCACCGGGCGATCTTTTTGTGGTCGCCGGAGCGGAGGATGGGGGGGACCTTCCGGCCGTGCCACTCCTCGGGACGGGAGTACTGGGGGTACTCCAGCAGGCCGTTCCAGTGGCTCTCGTCGGTGAAGCACTCCTCATCAGGGAGGACGCCGGGCACCATGCGGGCCACCGCGTCGGCCACCGCCATGGCGGGGATCTCTCCGCCGGTGAGGACGAAGTCCCCGAGAGAGATCTCCTCGTCCACACACTCCTCGATGAACCGCTCGTCAATGCCCTCATAGTGGCCGCACACCAGGATCAGGTGGTCATAGTCCCGGACCAGCCGCCTGGCGTGGGCCTGGGTGAAGGTGACGCCGGCGGGGGAGAGGTAGATGGTGTGTCCCGGGCCGTATCGGTCCACGATGTGCTTCCAGCACTGGTAGAGGGGGTCGGCCTGCATCACCGCTCCCCGGCCGCCGCCGTAGGGGTAGTCGTCCACCTGCTTCTGCTTGTTCAGGGTGTAGTCCCGGATCTGATGGGCTTCGATGCGAAGAAAGTCCCGCTCCTGGGCCCGGCCCAGGATGGACTCGTTCATCATGTCTCCCACCGTGTCCGAGAAGAGCGTCATGATATCGATGCTATACAAGGTCCATCATCCCTTCGATGAGCTTCACCGACACATAGCCCTCGTCGGCGTTGGTCTCCCGGATAAAGGCGGGGACGGCGGGGATCAGGAAACGCCCGCCGTCGGGCCGCTCCACCACATAGACGTTGCTGGCCGGGGGGGTGAGGATGTCGGCGATCCGGCCCAGCACGGAGCCGGTGTCGGCCTCCCGCACCTGGGCCCCCATCAGGTCGGCCAGAAAGAACTGGCCCGGGGCCAGTCCGGCGTCCGCCCGGGCGATGGAGACCACCTTCTCCTTCAGGCGCACGGCGTCGTCCACCGTGTCCACCCCCTCCAGGGAGACGATGACGTTGCCCTTGTGGACCCGGCTGCTGCGCACCCGGTAGGGGGTCCCGTCCAGATAGAGGGTGGAGAAGCGGCAGAGGAACTCGGGGGAGTCGGCCCAGGGGACGATCTTCACCTCGCCCCGGATGCCGTGGGTGTTGACCACCCTGCCCGTCTCAAGATATGGCTGTTTCATGGTTTGACCTCCTGTTGGGGATAGGGCGCCGGACACAAAAACAGCGCGGGACGTCCCGCGCCATTTTTGTTCAGTCGGCGATCTCCACGAAGACCCGCTTGCCGGTGCGTTGACCGACGGAGCGGACAAGGGTGCGGATCTCCTTGGCGATGCGGCCCTGACGGCCGATCACCTTGCCCATGTCCGCCTGGGCCACGTGGAGCTCCAGGATCGTCTCCCCGTTGTTGTCATACTGCTCCACAGTGACAGCGTCGGGGTCGTCCACCAGATTTTTGGCGACGTAGGTAAGAAGCTCTTTCATCGTGCCCTCCTCATCAGATGGCGCCGGCCTTCTTCAGCAGCGTCTTCACCGTCTCGGTGGGCTGGGCGCCGGTCTTGATCCAGGCCTGGGCCCGCTCGGCGTCCACCTTGATCTCGGCGGGGTCGGTCAGGGGGTTGTAAGTGCCGATCTCCTCGATGAAGCGGCCGTCCCGGGGATAGCGGGAATCCGCCACCACGATGCGGTAGAAGGGGGCCTTCTTGGCGCCCATCCTGCGCAGTCTGATCTTTACCATGTCTTTCACCTCCAACAGTTCTCTCTAATTATGGAAGCGCGCAGAGCGCGCGTACCAACGAATTCAGAAGCGGGGCCGTCCGAAGCCGCCAAAGCCGCCCCTGCGGCCGCCCTTGCCCTTGCCCATCAGGGCGCCCATGCCCCGGGGCATCTTGCCCCCCGCCATCTGTTTGGTGAGGGCCTGCATCATCTCGAACTGCTTGAGCAGGCGGTTCACGTCCACCACCTGCACTCCGGCGCCGGCGGCGATGCGCTTTTTCCGGCTGGAGTTGAGCAGCTTGGGGTCGTCCCGCTCGGCGGGGGTCATGGAGAGGATGATGGCCTCGGTGCGGGAGAGCATCTTCTCATCCAGAGAGGCTCCGTCCAGGTCCTTGGCGTTGACGCCGGGGAGCATCCCCATGATGTCGCTGAGAGAGCCCATGCCCTTGACCTGGACCAGCTGGTCGTAGTAGTCGGCCAGGGTGAAGCGGTTTTTCTTCAGCTTTTCCTGGAGCTCCTGGGCCTTCTTCAGGTCGAAGCTCTGCTCCGCCTTTTCGATGAGGGAGAGCACATCGCCCATGCCCAGGATCCGGCTGGCCATCCGGTCGGGGTGGAAGACCTCGATCTGGTCCAGCTTCTCGCCCACGCCGGCGAACTTGATGGGCTTGCCGGTGGTGGCCTTGATGGAGAGGGCCGCGCCGCCCCGGGCGTCGCCGTCCAGCTTGGTGAGCATGACGCCGGTGATGTCCAGGGCCTCGTCAAAGGCCTTGGCGGCGTTCACCGCGTCCTGGCCGATCATGGCGTCCACCACCAGCAGGATCTCGGTGGGGTCTACCGCCGCCTTGACGGCCCGGAGCTCGTCCATGAGGGCCTCGTCCACGTGGAGCCGGCCGGCGGTGTCCAGAAAGACCATGTCGTTGCCGTGCTTTTTGGCGTGCTCCACGGCGGCCTTCGCGATGTCCACCGGGTCGGTCTGTCCCATCTGGAACACCGGGATGTCCAGCTGTCCGCCCACCACCTCCAGCTGCTGGATGGCGGCGGGGCGGTAGATGTCGCAGGCGGCCAGAAGGGGGCGCTTGCCCTGCTTTTTCATCAGCCCGGCCAGCTTGGCGCCGTTGGTGGTCTTGCCCGCGCCCTGCAGGCCCACCAGCATCACCACGGTGGGGGGAGAGGAGGCGATGGTCAGCTTTGCGTCGCTCCCGCCCATGAGGGCGACCAGCTCCTCGTTGACGATCTTGACGATCTGCTGGGCGGGGGAGAGGGCCTCCAGCACGTCGGAGCCCACCGCCCGTTCAGAGACCCTGGCGATGAACTCCTTGACCACCTTGTAGCTGACGTCGGCCTCCAGCAGGGCCAGGCGGATCTCCCGCATGGCCTCCTTCACGTCCTTCTCGGTGAGGCGGCCCTTGCCCCGCAGGCGCTTGAACGCCGCGTTGAGTTTTTCGGTCAGTCCTTCAAACGCCATGTCATTCCTCTTTCAGGCTTTTGGCGGCGTCCCGGATGCGGACGGCCAGCTCCTCCAGCTTGGGGTCGTCGTAGGTGCGGTTGAGCTCCAGCAGACCCTCCGCCGCGTCCAGGATGGACTGGATGGGGGGCTGCATGGCGTAAAAGCGCTTGATGAGCCCGGTCTTGTCCTCCAGCTCGGTGAGGGTGGCCTCCGCCCGGACGATCACGTCCCGGACGCCCTGGCGGGTGATGCCGTAGTTCTCCGCGATCTCGGCCAGGGAGAGGTCCTCATTGTAATAGAGGTCGTAAAACTCCTTCTGCCGGTCGGTGAGGACATCGCCGTAAAAATCATAGAGCATCGTCATGCGATAGGCCTGATTTTTCATGGTCGCCCCTCCTGGAAGGTCAAACTGTAAAGCTGACGGGCTTTACAAGGCGATATCATACTATATTTTGTGCCGCTTGTCAAGAGAAAATCGCCCATACTGGGGCAAAAAACTTCCGCATACCCCGGGGACGGGCCGGGGAAACTGGACCCGGCGGGGAAAAGAGATTGCGCCCGGCGGGGAAAGCGTGTATAATGTCCCCGTGTGAACAGAGAGCCAGCGCGTCTCAGGACGCGACGAAAGGAAACGCGATATGCAGACAGTGACACAGAAGGACCTGTGGCCCGGGGTACACTTTACCGCCGTCCACACCACGAAATTCAAATCCAGCGTCATGAGCGTGACCCTGATGACCCAGCTGGACCGGGAGACGGCGGGGGCAAACGCCCTGGTGCCCTGTGTGCTCCGCCGGGGGACGGCGGACCACCCGGACATGGAGAGCCTGTCCGCCGCCCTGGACGAGCTGTACGGCGGGAGCATCGAGCCCGTGGTGCGCAAGAAGGGGGAGACCCAGTGCGTGGGCCTGGTGTCCAGCTTTCTGGACGACGCCTACGCCCTGAACGGGGAGCGGATCTTGGAGCCCGCCGCCGCCCTGCTGGGGGAGGTGCTGCTCCGCCCATACACGGCGGACGGGGCCTTCTGCCCCGACTACACCGCCGGGGAGAGGGCCAACCTCATCGACCGCATCCGGGGCCAGATCAACGACAAGCGGGTGTACGCCACCAAGCGCCTCATCCAGGAGATGTGCCGGGACGAGCGCTTCGGGACGGACAAGCTGGGGGACGAGGAGACGGTGGCCGCCGTCACCCCCCAGAGCCTGTGGGCGCGCTATCAGGAGCTGCTGCGCACCGCCGAGGTGCATGTCTACTACTGCGGCTCCGCCGAGCCGGAGCGGGCCGAGGCCGCTCTGCGCTCCGCCCTGGCCGCCCTGCCGGTGAGCGGGGACCGGGAGGAGCCCGGCTGCGAGATCCGCTGCGGCGCCGCCTTTGACGAGCCCCGGGTGGTGGAGGAGAGCCTGGACGTGAGCCAGGGCAAGCTGGCCATGGGCTTCCGCACCGGGGGCCAGTCCTGCTGGGACGGGAAGGACTACCCCGCCCTGGTGATGATGAACACCATCTTCGGGGGGACCGCCCTTTCCAAGCTGTTCCTCAACGTCCGGGAGAAGCTGTCCCTGTGCTATTATGCCAGCTCGGCCCTGGAGAAGATGAAGGGCATCGTCCTGGTGTCCTCGGGCATCGAGTTCGACAAGTACGAGACCGCCCGGGACGAGATCCTCGCCCAGCTGGAGGCCATCCGGCGCGGGGAGATCGAGGACTGGGAGCTGGAGGGGGCCCGGCGCATCCTCATCGGCGGCCACCTCACCGCCCTGGACGACCAGGGGCGGCAGGAGGAGTTCTGGCTGGGCCAGGCGGCCGCCGGCCTGAGCACCACCGTGGAGGAGCTGTGCGCCCAGTTTGAGCACGTGACCCGGGAGCAGGTGGCCGCGGCAGCCCAACGGCTGGAGCTGGACACCATCTACTTCCTGAAGGGAAAGGAGGCGTGAGCCGTGGAGAAGCTGACGTTTGCGCGGGCGGGGGAGACCATGTACCGGGAGAGGCTGGAAAACGGCCTGACGGTGTTCGTCTTTCCCAAGCCCGAGTTCCAGAAGGGCTACGCCTTCTTTGCCACCAACTACGGCGGCATGGACATGCGCTTCCGGCTGGACGGAGCGTGGCAGGACACCCCCGCCGGGGTGGCCCACTACCTGGAGCACAAGATGTTCGACACAAAGGAGGGCAACGCCCTGCAGCTGCTGGCCGCCAACGGGGCCAGCCCCAACGCCTTCACCAGCAACGACATCACCGGCTATTACTTCGAGTCCACCGAGAAGTTTGAGGAGAACCTGCGCATCCTGCTCTCCTTCGTCTCCGTCCCTTACTTCACGCCGGAGAGCGTGGAGAAGGAGCGGGGCATCATCGGCCAGGAGATCGGCATGATCGAGGACGACCCGGAGTGGAGGGTGTT
Source organism: uncultured Oscillospiraceae bacterium (assembly GCA_944386845.1). Classification (GTDB taxonomy): domain Bacteria; phylum Bacillota; class Clostridia; order Oscillospirales; family Oscillospiraceae; genus CALXCT01. The sequence continues at coordinate 7,567 of CALXCP010000049.1, forward strand.
CACCAACCTGATGTCCGCGCTCTATCTCCACCATCCCATCCGGGTGAGCGTGGCGGGCAGCGTGGAGTCCATCTCCCACATCACCGCCGACACGCTGTACGCCTGCCATCGGGCGTTTTACGACCCGGCCAATATGGTGCTGTGCGTGGCCGGACCGGTGGACCCGGAGGCCGTCTGCGCGGCGGCCCGGGAGATCCTGCCGCCGCAGGCGGGGCCCATCGCGGAAAAGGACTACGGTCCTGCCGAGCCCCCTCAGGCCGTCCGGGCGCTGACGGAGGAACACATGGAGGTCTCCAGCCCCATTTTCCAGCTGGGCTTCAAGGGGGACGCCCCGGCGCGCGGCGAGGACAGCCTGCGCCAGGAGCTGCTGGGCGAGCTGGCCTGCGAGGTGCTGCTGGGCTCTTCCAGCCCCCTGTACGCCCGGCTGTACCGGGAGGGGCTGGTCAACCGGGATCTCAGCTACGGCTATGAGGGGATGGCGGGCTGCGCCTTCCTGTGCGTCGGGGGCGAGTCCAAAGACCCGGAGGCCGTCCGGGACGCGGTGGCGGCCGAGGCCCGGCGGCTGGCCCGGGAGGGAGTGGACCCCGCCCTCTGGGAGCGGATCCGAAAGGGGACCTACGGCGCGAAAATGCGGGGGATGAACTCCTTTGAAAACCTCTGCGTCGGTCAGGCCAAGAGCTTTTTCGCCGGCTGGGACCTGCTCCGCTTCCCCGACCTGTTCGCGGAGCTGAAGAAGGAGGATGTGGAGGACCTCATCGCCCGCTGGGTGACGCCGGAGCGCACCGCCCTGTCGGTGGTCCGGCCCGGGGAGGGGAAGGCATGACCCACGTCGTCACCTTTCCCGGCCTGGGGCTGGAGTTCACTCTGGACCGGGTGGCCTTCACCATCTTCGGGCATCCGGTGTACTGGTACGGTATCATCATCACCTGCGGACTGCTGCTGGCGGTGGCGCTGTGCTGCCGGTGGGCCCCCCGCTACGGCACCAATACCGACCAGATCGTGGACCTGATGATCTTCGCCGTCCCGGCGGCCATCATCGCCATCCGGGCCTACTACGTCATTTTCAACCTGGGCATCTACCGCAACGCCGACGGCTCGCTGAACTGGGGGAAGATCGTTAACTACGGGGACGGCGGCCTGGCCATCTACGGGGCCATCATCTCGTCGGCCATCGTGCTGCTCATCTTCTGCCATGTGAGGAAGCTCAGCTTCCTCTCCTTTGCCGACCTGGGGGTGCAGGGGCTGCTCATCGGGCAGCTGGTGGGCCGGTGGGGCAATTTCATGAATGTGGAGGCCTACGGCGGGGTCACCGGCCTGCCCTGGCGCATGTGCTCGGACAGCATCGCCCAGTCCCTGCTGAACCAGGGGCTGGTGGACCAGACGGGGTACCAGGCCATCCTGGACGGCACTCTGGGCGTCCACCCTACATTTTTCTATGAGTCGGCCTGGAACTTCGTGGGGCTGATCCTGATCTACTGCGTGGGCCGCTGGGCCCGGAAATACGACGGGCAGTGCTTCCTGCTCTACCTGTGCTGGTACGGGCTGGGGCGCTTCTGGATCGAGGGGCTGCGCACCGACAGCCTGTACCTCTTCGGCTGGGAGCTGTTCGGGGCGCCCATCCGGGTGTCCCAGCTGGTGGCCGGGATATGCTTCGTGGCGGCGGGGGCGCTGCTGCTCTGGAACTGCTTCCGGCCCCATGACCCGGCGAGGATGTATGTGAACCGCCTGGCCGCCCGGCGGGCGGCGGAGGCGGCTGACGGGACAGCGCCCGCTGCGGAGCAGGCGCCGGTCCGGGAAGAGGCTCCGGAGACGGAGCGGGCTGCGGACACGGCCCCCGGGACGGAGACAGACAGAGAGGAGAAGTGACGACATGGCGATCGTGATCGATGGAAAGGCGCTGGCCGCCAAGGTGAAGGGAGAGGTGGGGGCGGAGGTGTCCGCCATGACCGCCAAGCCCGGCCTGGCGGTGATCCTCGTGGGGGACGACCCAGCTTCCAGAGTGTACGTGAACGGGAAAAAGCGGGACTGCGCCGAGTGCGGGATCTACAGCGAGGAGTACGCCCTGTCGGCGGAGACCTCTCGCCGGGAGCTGCTGGACCTCATCGGGGAGCTCAACGGCCGGGCCGACATCGACGGCATCCTGGTGCAGCTCCCCCTGCCCCGGCCGGAGGACGAGCGGGAGGTGCTGCTGGCCATCCGTCCGGACAAGGACGTGGACGGCTTCCACCCGGAGAACGTGGGCCGGCTGGTGACCGGGGAGCCCGGCTTCCGTCCCTGCACCCCCGCGGGGGTGATGCGGATGCTGGACGAGTACGGCATCGACCCGGAGGGACGGCACTGCGTGGTGCTGGGCCGCTCCAACATCGTGGGCAAGCCCCAGGCGCTGATGATGCTGGCGCGCAGCGCCACCGTCACCGTCTGCCACTCCAGGACCCCCGACCTGGCCCGGTACTGCCGGGAGGCGGACATCCTGGTCAGCGCGGTGGGCCGCACGGGATTGGTAACCGGCGACATGGTGAAGGAGGGGGCGGTGGTCATCGACGTGGCCATGAACCGCGATGCCGACGGCAGGCTGTGCGGCGACGTGGACTATGAAGCGGCGGCCCGAAAGGCGTCCCACATCACCCCGGTGCCCGGAGGGGTGGGACCCATGACCCGGGCCATGCTCATGGTGAACACGCTCCAGGCCGCCCGGCTCCACGGGAAAAACTGAATCGAGGCCCTGTCCGGGGCGGGAGACACGCGTGTGTCTCCCGCCCCGTTTTTATCTTCCGGCATAGAAGGGGACAGCCCCTCATAGATATGGGACAAGACCTGGAGAGGAGGGGTCCACATGTCGGTGAGCTGGGAGGGCCGGTTCGAGCAGGCGGCGTCGCTGCTGCCCCGGCATCTGCGGCAGGGGCTGTTCTCCCTGCCCCCGGAGCAGAAGGCCCGCACGGAGGAGATCCGTCTCCGGACGGGGCGGCCGGTGAGCCTGAACATCGACGGGCGGGAGACCGGCGTCCCCGGCGGCCCGGCGGTGACAGAGGGAGACCTGCGCCTGGTGCTGGAGCTGGCCAGCCAGTCCTCGGTCCACGCGGTGCTGGACCGCATCCGGAGCGGCTTTCTCACCCTGCCCGGCGGCCACCGGATGGGCCTGTGCGGCACGGTGGCGGTGCGGGACGGGGCGGTGGAGTCGGTGCGGCACTTGACCTCGCTGAACATCCGCGTGGCCAAGGAGGTACGGGGTGCGGCCGAGCCGGTGCTCCCCCGTCTGCTGGAGGGGGGCACCCTGCTGAGCACCCTCATCGTCTCGCCGCCGGGAGGGGGGAAGACCACCCTGCTCCGGGACCTGATCCGCCTTCTCTCCCAGGGGGGCGCGGCGGAGCCCATGCGGGTGTCGGTGGCCGACGAGCGGGGGGAGCTGGCCGCGGTGTACCGGGGGATGCCCCAGATGGACCTGGGCCCTCACACCGACGTGCTGGACGGCTGCCCCAAGGCGGAGGGGCTCACCATGCTCCTGCGGGGGATGGGGCCTCAGGTGCTGGCGGTGGACGAGGTCACCGCCCGGGGGGACCTGCGGGCCCTGATGGACGCGGCGGGGTGCGGGGTGAGCCTGCTGGCCACCGCCCACGGCGCCGGGGCGGAGCAGCTGCGGCAGCGGCCGCTGTACCGCCTGATGCTCCGGGAGGGGCTGTTCCGCCGGCTGGTGGTCATCCACCGGGAGGGGGGCCAGCGGCGGTATGAGGTGGAGGTGCTGTGACCGGGCTGGCGGGGGCGCTCCTGCTGGCGGGAGCGTGCCTGTGCATGGGAGGAGCGGCAGCCGGGCGGCTCCGGGCACGGGTGCGGCTGCTGCGGCAGTTCGAGGGGGCGCTGGAGCTCATGGAGCGGGAGCTGTCCTACGCCGGCACCGAGGTGCCCGAGCTGCTGGAGAAGCTGTCCGGCCCCACGGAGGCGGGGGCCTTTTTCCGCCGGTGCGCCGGCGGGCTGGCCGACCCGGACCGGCCGCCCCTGAGCCGCCTGTGGCGGGACGGGCTGGAGGGGCTCCCGCTGGGAGAGGGGGAGCGGGCCCTGCTGGAGGAGGCGGGGCAGGTGCTGGGCCGGTACGACAGCGCCGGGCAGTGCGCCGCCCTGGGCCGGGTCCGGGAGGAGCTGGCCGCGGCCCGGCGGAGCGCCGAGGAGGAGCGGGACCGGATGGGCCGGGTGTACTGGACGGTGGGGGGCGCCACGGGCCTGCTGCTGGTCATTTTACTCACATGAGAACGGGGGCACAGACCAATGGAAGTGGATCTGATCTTCAAGATCGCCGCCATCGGCATCCTGGTGGCGGTGCTCAACCAGGTGCTGCTCCGCTCCGGCCGGGACGAGCAGGCCATGATGACCACCCTGGCGGGGCTGGTGGTGGTGCTGATGATGGTGGTGGAGCAGATCAGCGACCTGTTCGACCTGGTCAAGACCCTGTTCCAGCTCTGAGCCATGGAGCAGGCGGTGGAGCTGGCCGCGGCGGCGCTCATCGCGGTGCTGTGCGGCGCGGTGCTGAAGAAGGGCGTCCCCGAGCTGGCCCTGGTGCTGACCCTGGGAGCGGGGGCGGTGATGCTGGCCGCCCTGTCGGACGAGCTGTGGTCGCTTTGGGAGGGACTGCGCTCCCTGGCCCGGTCCGCCGGGCTGGAGACCGGCCTGCTGGGGCCGGTGGTCCGGGCGGTGGCCATCGCGGCGGTGACCCGGGTGGCGGCGGAGGTGTGCCGGGACGCCGGGGAGGGAGGGCTGGCCTCTCTGCTGGAGCTGGGCGGGACGGTGCTCATCCTGCTTACCGCCATCCCGCTGATGGAGCTGGTGCTGGAGGGGATCGGAGGGATCTTATGAGAGGGGCGCTGCTGGCCGTTTTGCTGCGCCCCCTGCTGGCCCTTCCGGTGCTGGCGGCGGAGGG
>CALXCP010000050.1 GCA_944386845.1 uncultured Oscillospiraceae bacterium
CTTCGCCCCCTATGACCCCCAGGGCGGCTTGGAGCGTTCTTCTGGCGCTCCGTGAGCCGACGCGGCCCGGTCCCGCCTGCTGCCGCCCGTGGGCGGTCGAAGGGCCGACTGCCCCCAACGATGCGGCACCTTGCATGGGTGGTCATTGGGGCGTTCCGTCCCCGTGAAAGGCGGCGGGGGCAAGCCCCCGCCCTACATGATGCGGTTTCACCGGGGTGTGTCGGGTATCAAGACCGCACACCGCCGGGCGGCCACATGGGGCCGCCCCTACAAAAACGCGGCAACATCGGATGAACTTTCTCCTATCTCCACTCTAAACTCTCCACTCTCCACTCTCAATTCCTAATTCCTAATTAAGGAAACTATCTCCTATCTCCTATCTCAACTCTCCCCCTGGAGGGTCCCATGTCGCCACTCTTCACTTCTCTGACAAAATTTCTCCTTCTGACCGCGGCGGGGTGGGTCGCCTTCCGTCTGGCCGGGGCGGTGCTGCCCTGGGCGGCCCCCTTTCTGCTGGCTCTTCTGGCCGCCCTTCTGGTGCAGCGGCCCGCCGCCTTTCTCTCGGCGCGGCTGCGGCTTCCCCGGAAGGCGGCCCTGGCTCTGTGCCTGCTGGCCGGGGGCGTGGGGGCGGCCGCGCTGGGGCTGCTGGTCCTCCGGCGGTTGTGGGAAGAGCTGGCCCGGCTGGCTGAGGCGCTGCCCGGGCTCATCGCCGCCCTGCCGGTGTCCGACGGGCGGCTGGAGGGCTGGCTCTACCGCCTGACGGTGGCGGCGCCGGTGCAGTACCAGGACGCGCTGGCCCAGCTGCCCCAGCGGCTGGCGGAAGCTCTGGCCGCCATTCCGGAGGCGCTGTCCCGGTACGCGCTGGAGCGGGCGGGAGAGCTGGCCTCCGCCGCCCCGGCCATCGCCCTGTTCTGGCTCACCGCCCTCATGGCCGCCTGGTTCACGGCGGTGTCCCTCCCCGCGCTGCCCGGACTGCTGCGCCGGAGCCTCCCGCCGGCGTGGCAGCGCTCCCTCTTCCGGGCGGGAGACGTCGCCCGGAAGGTGCTGGGGAGCTGGCTGAAGGTGCAGGGCATCCTGCTGTGCGTCACCTTCTCCTGTCTCTCGGTGGGGCTGCTGGCCCTCCACAGCCGGCTCTCCCTCCTCCCCGCCGCCCTCATCACCCTGGTGGACGCCCTGCCGCTGCTGGGGGCGGGAGTGGTGCTGGTGCCCTGGGGGATCCTGTGCCTGCTCACCGGACAGGCGGTGCGGGGGATCGGCCTGCTGGTCCTGTGCGCCGTCATCCAGCTGCTGCGCAGCGCCCTGGAGCCCAGGCTGCTGGACAAGAGCATGGGGCTTCCGCCGCTGGCCGCCCTGGCCGCCATGTACGCCGGCTTCTCGGCCGCCGGGGTGTGGGGGCTGCTGCTGGCCCCGCCCCTGCTGGTGCTGGGTCTCGGGCTGCTCCGCTCAGGCGCCTTTCGGCGGGAGCCGGAGCAGTGACAGACGGGCGCGGGGACACCGCAGTGTCTCCGCGCCCGGATGCGGCTTTGATTCAGTTGGCCGGTACGGTCCCGGAAGGGGACGCCCCCGGCTGGCTCTCTCCCCCGCCCGAAGGGCTGGGGCTTGGGCTGAGAGAGGCGGAGGGACTGGGGCTGGGCGCCGGCGTCTCCCCGCCGGAGGGGCTGGGAGAGGGGTCCACCGACGGGTCTCCGCTCTCGGAGGGCTGGGGATCGGGGTCGTTGGTGGGCCAGGTGCTGGGGTCGAAGATGTTGAAGTTGGGGTCGTCAGTGGGCCAGGTGTTGGGATCCAGCGGATCGAATCCTCCGGTGATCCCGCCGGGATGCTCCGCGGTGTGGGTGGTACAGGGGCCCGCCGCCTCGGTGTAGGACAGCAGGTAGATGGCGTCGTCGGTGGTGGCCCCGCCCACGTCGGCCCGCTCGTAGTTCAGCAGGCCCACGGTGATGACGCTCTCCGCCGGGCAGAACTCGCCGGCCAGATGGTACAGCCCCGTCTCGTTGCCCTCCGCATCCAGGATGGGGCACTCGGTGCACACCTGGACCTCGGTGTGGATGGTGCAGTACTCAGAGGGCACATCGTCCCGCATGAACAGGCTGCCGGTGCCCCGGCTGCCCCGGGGGTCGGCCCGGCAGGCGTCGGTCATGAGCATGCCGCTGTCGGCGCAGATCTCGGTGGACACCACCCCGTCGGGCCGGTCAAAGGCCCGGTTCTCCAGATCCTCGTGGAGGGGCTCCATGACCTTCCGCCACATGGTCACCGCCGGATTTCCGTTGGTGCGCATCCGCTCGGCGTTGGGATAGCCCGTCCAGACCACCGCGGTGTAATAGGGGGTGTACCCCGCGAACCACCGGTCATAGTCGTCGCTGGTGGTGCCCGTCTTGCCGGCCACCCCCATGCTGTTGCTGAAGTTGGCGGCGGTACCGGTGCCGCTGTTCACCACGTTCTCCAGCATATAATTGATATAGAAGGCGGTGCTCTCCTTCAGGATGACCTCGCTCTCCTTGGCGTTGTCCAGCACCACGTTGTCGTCCCGGCCCAGCACCTGGGTGTAGGTGCGGGGGTTGCTGTACACCCCGTTGTTGGGGAAGGCGGCATAGGCCGCCGCCATCTCCAGGGTGTTCACCCCGGTGGTCAGGCCGCCCAGGCCCAGCTGGCTCAGGCCGTAGTCGTTGTAGACCTGTCCGTTGATCTCCATGCTCTCCACCAGGGAGGTGATGTGGAATTTGTCCCGGACGAACTCGAAGGAGGCCGACGGGGTGACATAGTCGGCCAGCAGCCGCACCGCCACCGTGTTCACCGACCGGGTCAGAGCGCTGTAGATAGTGGTCAGTCCCCGGTAGTGGGCGGCGCCCGAGTTCACCGGCCAGGCCCGGCCCCCCAGCACCTGATAGGGGTAGTCGTCCACCACCGAGCCCGGAGTGATGAGATCCATCTCCAGGGCGGGGGCGTACACGGCCAGGGGCTTGAAGGAGGAGCCCGGCTGCCGCAGGGTGTGGGAGGCGTAGTTCCAGCCCCGGTTGGCCGTCTTCTCCCCCACGCTGCCCACGATGGCGGCCACGTCGCCGGTCTCGTTGTCGATGATGGTGATGGCCGACTGCATGGTCTGCCCGCTGGAGGAGGTGTAATTCAGGTTCTCCTGGTCCTGGTACACCGACTCGGCCAGGGCCTGGACCTCCGGATCCAGGCAGGTGAGGATCTTCAGCCCGCCCTTGGACAGCAGGAGGTTGGCCGCGTCCTCGGTGTAGCCGCTGGCGATGAGGTCGTCTCGGACGTCGTCCAGCACCTGCTCCTCATACCAGGAGTAGACGGCGCCCACATCGGTGGCCCCCTCCGCCGAATGGAAGTCCAGGGGCTGGGCGACGGCCTCGTCGTGCTCCGCCTGGCTGATCTTCCCCTGCTTCAGCATCTCAGAGAGCACCAGCTCCTGCCGCCGCTTGTTCAGATCCAGGGCGGTGACGGTCTCCCCCGTCTCCTCGTCCACATAGCTGTAGGTGGAGTAGGGGCTGTACAGGGAGGGGTTGTTGGTGATGGAGATGAGGCTGGCGCACTCGGCAAGGGTGAGCTCGCTCACCGGCTTCCCGAAGTATTTATAGGACGCGGAGCCCACCCCCTTGCACCCGCTGCCCAGGTAGATGACATTCAGGTAGTAGGTGATGGTGTCCTCCTTGGAATGGTTCCGGTCGAACTCCAGCGCCTTGAAGATCTCGGTGACCTTGCGCTTGACGGTGACGTCGTCCTCCTCGGTGAGGTTCTTGATGAGCTGCTGGGTGATGGTGGAGCCGCCCTGGATGTCCTGCCCGGTGAACATGTACAGGATGGCGGCCGCCGTGCGCTTCCAGTCCACGCCGTGGTGCTCCAGGAAGCGCTTGTCCTCGATGGCGATGGTGGCTTTGACGAGATACTCAGGGATCTCGTCATAGTCCACCCAGATGGAGCTGGTATCGGTGGCCACCGTGGCCAGCTCCCGGTACTCGCCGGTATCCTTGTCCTGATAGTACATGACGCTGTTCTCGCCCAGGGTGTAGTCGTCCAGGTCCAGCGTCGCCTGGGGCAGGATGACCGTTTTGATGTACACCGCCGCGAAGCAGGCCAGAAAGGCGCAGGTGGTGATGCCCATGAGCACCAGGGTGCCGATCACCTTGGCCACCGTCCTGCCCGCGCCGCCCCGGCGTTTTTTTCTGCTGCGGGCCGGGCGCTCCGGGCGCTCTGTCCTGCCCACGTTGTTCTCGTCCAATCGTAGCACCTCTTTCTTCTGGTCCAGGTGTCTGTTTCAATGCCACAGTTGGCTGCCATACCTCTCATTCCGGCCGCGCCCACTGGATCTGGGCATGGCTGGCGATCCCGCACACGCTATGCGGAATTTCTGATATTATACCACACTTTCTCGGTTTGTCTATACCAGAAAATTCCATTCCGTCGTTCTCCCTTAGGGGCGGCGCGAAAATTCGATGCCGCTTGCTCTTGCATTTTTGTCTGCGGCGGGGTAAAATAGCGGTACAGACGGAAAGGAGGGCGCCCCATGAGCGAGGAGTTCGGCCCTGATTTCATCACCGTCACCGACGAGGACGGCAACGAGTTCGAGCTGGAGCATCTGGACACCCTGGAGCACGAGGGGGAGACCTACATGGCCTTCTCCCCCGCCGCCCCCCTGGACGACGGCTCGGGCCGGCCGGCGGACGAGGCGGCGGACGAGGACTACGGCATCGTCATCCTGAAGGTCATCCACGAGAACGGCGAGGAGCTCCTCTCCACCCCCGACAGCGACGAGGAGCTGGACGCTGTCTATCAGCGCTTTATGGAGCGCATCTTCGACGAGGAGGAAGAAGAGGAGGAATGACCTCCCTTCCCAACAGCTCCTGCTCGGTGCGTGATGGGTCCTTTTAAACCCACATTTCTTAAACGGGACGCCCGGACTCATGCCGTGGCTTGCAGGCCTCCCGGCCCCCCTCGAGGGGCGCTGGAAGTTGGAAGCAGTAAAGCGGCGTGGAGGCGACCCACCTGCCGTTCGTGCAGGTTTTAAACGGGCCCACACGGCCAGAGCGGGAGCCCCCATGGTTCGCCCATGGGGGTTTTTCCTGTGAACAGGCTGTAAATTCTCCCCCATTCTCCCGGATCTTCACTTGAAAGCCGCCGCGCTTTCCGGTATAATACGGGGGATCTCCACGCGAAAAGGAACGAAACGAATCACAACGAGAGGACTGAATGAACCCATGAGTGAGACATCCAAGCAGGAGAAGGCCGGGCAGAGCGCCGCCGACTCCAAGCGCAAGGCCGTGGTGTACACCATCATCGGGGTGGTCTGCGCCATCGCCGCCGCCGCCCTGCTGATCTACAACTCCGGCTTCTTCCAGAGCCGGGCCGTGGCCATGACGGTGGGCGACGTGGAGTACACCGCCCCCCAGGTGGACTACTTCTATATGGAGCTCTACAACCAGTACGCCTATTACGGGATGCTGGACAGCTCCGTCCCCGCCGACGAGCAGGTCTATGACGAGGAGACCGGCGAGACCTGGCACGACTTCTTCCTGTCCTACGCCGAGGAGTCCCTGTCCACCCTCACCGCCCTGTACCAGGCCGCCGTGGCCGACGGGCGCTCCCTCACCGACGAGCAGGCCCAGGCGGTGGACGAGTCGCTGAACCAGTACCGCGTCGAGGCCATCTCCGCCGGGTACAGCGACTTGGAGAACTACCTGCGCATGTACTACGGCCCCTACATGACCACGGGCATCTACCGGGACATGCTGGAGATGCAGATGGTGGCCACCGAGTACTACAACGACTACCAGGAGGGGCTGACCTACTCCGACGACGAGCTGGACGCCTACTACGACGAGAACAGCGACACGCTGGATACCTTCGTCCACAACTCCTGCTTCATCGCCGCCGAGGTGGAGACCGACGCCACCGAGGACGAGAAGGAGGCCGCCCTGGCCGATGCCAAGGAGACGGCCGACGCCATGGCCGCCGAGCTGGAGGCCGGCGGCGACTTCGCCCAGCTGGCCGAGGAGCACACCGCGGGAGATGAGGACGCCGCTGTCTTCACCGACCTGGAGGTCCCCGGCGCCCAGCTCTCCACCCTGTACGGTGAGTGGCTCCAGGATCCCGACCGGGAGAGCGGCGACGTCACCGTGATGGAGTCCTCCTCCGGCAACGGCTATTTCGTGGTCCAGTTCCTGGACCGGTACCTGCTGACCTCCGACACCGTGGATCTGCGCCACATCCTCATCGAGGCTGAGACCGACGAGGGGGCTGATGCCCCCACCCAGGCCCAGCTGGACGCCGCCTATGAGGAGGCCCAGGCCCTGCTGGATCAGTGGAAGGCCGGGGAGGCCACCGAGGAGTCCTTCGCCGAGCTGGCCAACGAGCACTCCGCCGACACCGGCTCCAACACCAATGGCGGGTATTACAACGCCTACAAGGGCGAGATGATCCCCACCTTTGACGAGTGGATCTTCGACCCCGCCCGGCAGGCCGGCGACACCGGCATCGTGGAGAACAGCACCGAGGACCACGAGGGCTATCACATCATCTATTATATCGGCACCGACGAGCCCTATTGGGAGCAGCAGGCGGACAGCGCCCTGCGCACCCAGGACACCGCCGACTGGGTGGAGGGCCTCACCGCCGACTACCCCGTCACCCAGGGCTCCGGCATCAAGTACGTGGGCTGACCCCGTTCCCGCCCGTCCCGCCCAGAGGCGGGACGGGCGGGGAGCTTGAAGAGTGAAGATCAGGAAACGGGATCTTCACTCTTTCCTTTTCCCTCTTTTATTCCTCCCCCCTAATTCCTAATTCCTGATTTTAAAAGGAGTGTGCTCCCATGGACGAGGCCTTTCTCCGCAGCGAGATGCTCCTGGGGCCGGGCAGCACAAAGCGGCTGGCCCGGGCCCGGGTGACCGTGTTCGGCCTGGGCGGCGTGGGCAGCTGGGCGGCCGAGGCCCTGGCCCGCAGCGGGGTGGGCTCCCTCACCCTGGTGGACCACGACACGGTGGGGGTGACCAACCTGAACCGGCAGACGGAGGCCCTGCGCTCCACCCTGGGGCAGCCCAAGGCGGAGGCCATGGCGGCCCGGGTGCGGGACATCCACCCGGACTGCCGGGTGACCCCCGTGGTCGGGCGGTACGACGCCGACAGCCGGGAGCGTTTCTTCGCCCAGCCCTGCGACTACATCGTGGACGCCATCGACCTGGTCTCCTGCAAGCTGGACCTGATCCAGACCGCCATGGAGCGGAACATCCCCATCATCTCCGCCCTGGGCACCGGCAACAAGCTGGACCCCACCCAGCTCCGGGTGACCGACATCTCCAAAACCGAGGGCTGCCCCCTGGCCCGGGTGGTGCGCCGGGAGCTCCGGGCCCGGGGCATCCTCCACCACAGGGTGGTCTTCTCCCCCGAGCCTCCCCTGACGCCGGCGGACTGCGGCGAGGCGCCGCCCCCCGGGCGGCGGTCCATCCCCGGCTCCGTCCCCTGGGTGCCCGCGGCGGCGGGACTGCTGCTGGCCCGGGAGGTGGTGCTGGACCTGCTCTCCCGCCCCGATCGTCCGTGAATAGACCGATCCCTCCCCAGGCATACTGCCCGTGGGAGGGATCGGTTTTATGAAGCGGGATACATTTCGTTTTTCCCTGGCCGGCGCTCTGGCCGGGGTGGCCAACGGCCTGTTCGGCGGAGGCGGGGGCTCCATCCTGGTCCCTCTGCTCACCCGGGTGTGCCGGCTGGACCAGCGCGCCGCCTTTGCCACCTCGGTGGCCGTCATCCTCCCCCTGTGCGCCCTGTCCGCCGGCATCTATCTCTTCCGGGGCAGGCTGGAGCTGATGACCGCGCTGCCCTATCTCATCGGCGGGCTGATCGGCGGCCTGCTGGCGGGCAGGCTGTTCAAAGGGGTGCGCATCCTGTGGCTGCGGCGGCTGTTCGCCCTGCTGCTGCTGTATGGAGGGGCCCGATGCCTGCTTGGATGACGGACTGGCTGCTGCCCGTGATCGTGGGGGCGGCCACCGGGGTGCTGTCCGGCTTCGGCGTGGGGGGCGGCACCCTGCTGCTGGTGTATCTGACCACCTTCGCCGGGGTGGACCAGCACCTGGCCCAGGGCATCAACCTGCTCTACTTCCTCCCCGCCGCCCTCACCGCCCTGCCCGCCCACTGGAAAAACGGCTATGTGAAGCGGCAGGCCCTGCTCCCCGCCATCCTGGCCGGCCTGCTGCTGTCCGGAGGGGCCGCCTGGCTGGCCACCGGACTGGACACCGGAGTGCTCCGCCGGGCGTTCGGCGGCTTTCTCATCGTTCTGGGGCTGTACGAGCTGCTCTCCCCCGGTCCGGGCGGTCAGAAGAAGAGCTGAACCTCCCGGCGCACGCCGCCGTACTGGGCCTCCAGCTCCTCCTTGTGGTAGAGGAAGCCCGGGTGGTCGAAGTACTTGGCCCCGGCGGGGCAGCCTTTGACGCAGGCGCAGCATTTCATGCACCTTCCGGTGACCTGGGCGAAGTCGGTCCCGTCGATGGCGCCCAGGGGGCACCGAGCGGCGCACAGGCCGCAGCGGAGGCATTTTTCCAGGTCGGTGACCGGCTTGGCCTTCAGGAAGTCCCGGATGGGCTCCCCGTGCCGGTCCCGGGGAGTGTAGTAGGGCCGCAGGGGCAGACAGCCGGGCACCGCCGCCGGCTCCTCCGGCAGCCGCTCCAGCTCCCGGAGCCGCTCCGCCGCCCGGCGGCCCAGCTGGGCGGCCAGGGCCAGGTCGGCCCCGTCGGGCCGCCCAGCCGCCAGGGTGTGGGAGAAGGCGTGCTCCCCCACGAAGGCCCCCGCCGCCACCGGCAGCAGACCGTTGCCCCGGAGGGTCTCCCGCAGCTCCATGAGCCCGTCGTCAAAGTCCCGGTTGCCGTAGAGCACCGCCGCCACCGCGGGGGTGTCCCGGCCCAGCACCCGCTCCCGCCAGAAGGGGAGCAGCAGGTTGGGCACCCGCCCGGCGTACACCGGCGTAGCCGCCACCACCAGGTCGTCCGGCCCGAAGCGCAGGACGCCCTCCCGGGCGGCGGGCAGACTGATACAGAAGTCGGCCCGGGCCGCCCCCAGCGCCTCCGCCGCCGCCCCGGCGATCGCCTCGGACACCCGGTCTGTGGTCCCCGTGGCGCTGAAATACACCCGGCATACCCGTCTGATCTCCATGGTCCGTCCTCCTTATTCCTGATCGGGTGAACTATCTCCTGTCTCTCGTGGTCCCTCCCCGCATCGGGTGGTGCATTGCGGAAACACCTACTGCGGTTTCGCCTGAGGGCGAGTTTCTTTCTGCGCGCGCAGAAAGAAACCAAAGACGCGCTCAGAGGGGGCGGGCCCGATGGGTCCCTCGCCTCCGCTGTGCTGCGGCGGTGACTCATAGGCCCCGCCCCCTCCGAGACCTCCCCATTTTACGGGGGACGAACACCTGGGCCTTGGCAGTCGCGGCCGGCGCCCGAACTCTCGCGGCCATTCTCCTCCCGCGCCGGCCGTTACGGCCTGAGCTGGCAGACGAAAATCCACCTGCGCTGGCCGAACGGCGCCTGAACGGGCAGAATTGACAACGTGGGCAGATGACGGAGCGCCGCGGTGCCTTGCACCGGCGGTCGTCAGGGTGTGGCCCCCCTAACCTCCCTCTTCACTCCCCACTCTTCACTCTCAATTCCTAATTCCTAACTCCTAATTCCTAATTGGGTGAATCATCTCCACTCTCAACTCTTCACTCTTCCCTCTCAGCTCTCCGCCCTGAGCCTCTCCAAATATCCCTCCAGGATCAGCGAGGCCGCCACGGCGTCCACGTTCTTTTTGTGCTGCTTCATCCGCTTGCCCGAGGCGTGGAGGATCTGGTGGGCCTCCACCGTGGTGCGCCGCTCGTCCCACAGGGCCACGGGCAGGCCGGAGCGCTTCTCCAGCAGGGCGGCGAACTCCCGGCACAGCTGGGCCCGGGGCCCCTCGGTGCCGTCCATGTTCCGGGGCAGGCCCACCACCAGGGCCTCCGCCCCCCGCTCCCGGGCGATCCGGACGGCCTCGCCGGCCACCCGCTCCCGGTCCCGGCCCGGGATGACCGCGGTGTAGCCCACCAGCAGCCCTCCGGCGTCCGACACCGCCACCCCCGTCCGGGCGTCCCCAAAGTCCAGGGCCATCACTCTCATGCTCCCGCGCCTCCTCTCAGCTTCACCGCCATTATACCCGTCTTTGTCCTCTCCCGCAACCCCCCGGGCCGCCCGTCCCGGGAAATGTCCGCTCCCGCGCAAAAAAGCACTTGACAACGGACCTTGGACCGTGGTAGACTGACTCTACCTGTGAAAGGGGCTTTTTTGTCGTGCGCGGATCTGCGGTGTCCGCCATCGGCACCCCTCACCCGCCCGGGACACAGGGAGGCGATCGCCGGAGCCACCGCACCACAAGGGAGACATTCTGTGTCCATCCATGCTGGATCCGGCCCACAACGCCGCGTCCGGCATTTTTTCTGCCCGCGGCCAAAATCAAAGGAGGTGCCGAAAACATGGCAAAGCAAGGTGCTCGCGTCAAGATCACTCTGCAGTGCTCCGAGTGCAAGCAGAGGAACTACAACACCAACAAGAACAAGAAGAACACCCCTGACCGTCTCTCTCTGAACAAGTACTGCCCCTTCTGCAAGAAGCACACCGTTCACAACGAGACGAAGTGATCCGGCAAAACGGATAGAAAAGAGGGTAAATTCATGGCAGAAACCGAAAAGAAGAAGGCCAACATCTTCCGCCGCATCGGCAAGTGGCTCAAGGAGATGCGCAGTGAGCTGAAGAAGGTCCAGTGGCCCACCGCCAAGCAGACCGCCAACAACACCGGCATCGTCATCCTCTGCGTCATCGTCGTGGGCATCTTCATCTGGGTCTTCGACTTTGTCGCCAACGGTGTGGTCGGCGCGCTGATCACTCTGTTCCAGGGGTAAGCTCCGATGGCTGAGAATGCGAAGTGGTATGTGGTCCATACCTATTCCGGCTACGAAAACACCGTGAAGGCCACCATCGAAAAGTATGTGGAGAACCGCGGCCTCCACGAGTTCATCCAGGAGATCAGCATCCCCCTGGAGACCGTCACCGAAATCACCGACAACGGTCCCAAGGAAGTGGAGCGCAAGGTGTTCCCCGGCTATGTGCTGGTGAAGATGATCATGACCGACGAGTGCTGGCATGTCATCCGGAACATCCGCGGCGTCACCGGCTTTTTGGGCTCGGGCAACAACCCCATCCCCCTCACCGACGAGGACGTGCTGGCCCTCGGCGTGGAGAAGCGGGAGATCGTGGTGGGCTACCACGAGGGGGACAGCGTCAAGATCACCGGCGGCGCTCTGGAATCCTTCCTGGGCACCGTGGAGGAGATCGACCTGGACCACGGCAAGGTCCGGGTGGTGGTGTCCATGTTCGGCCGGGAGACCCCGGTGGAGCTGGACCTGGACCAGGTCGAGCCCGTCTCCTGAGAAAACAGACCATATCCAAGCGCCCGCCCTTTTCCGGCGGGAACCGGGGCATCGGTCCCCGGAAGGGCGTCCGAAGCCCGGCGCGCCCACGTGGGAGGAGCGGCAGCCCCGCTCCGCCGATGAAACCACATTAAATTATGGAGGTGCTCCAAGTGGCACAGAAAGTTACCGGATACGTAAAGCTTCAGATCCCCGCGGGCAAGGCGACTCCCGCGCCCCCTGTCGGCCCCGCCCTGGGCCAGCACGGCGTGAACATCGCCGCCTTCACCAAGGAGTTCAACGAGCGCACCAAGAATGAGGCCGGCATGATCATCCCCGTGGTCATCACCATCTACGCCGACCGCTCCTTCACCTTTATCACCAAGACCCCCCCCGCCGCCGTCCTCATCAAGAAGGCCTGCAACATCGAGTCCGGCTCCGGTGTCCCCAACAAGACCAAGGTGGCCACCATCAGCAAGGAAGATGTGCGCAAGATCGCCGAGACCAAGATGCCCGACCTGAACGCGGCCAGCATCGAGGCGGCCATGAGCATGATCGCCGGCACCGCCCGCTCCATGGGCGTCGTGGTGGGCGAGTAAGGAGGGTATGAGGAATGTTTAGAGGCAAGAAATACCAGAACGGCGCCAAGCTCATCGACCGCGCCGCTCTCTACGATACCAACGAGGCCATGGACCTGGTGGTCAAGGCCGCTCCCGCCAAGTTCGACGAGACCGTGGAGCTCCACGTGAAGCTGGGCGTCGACTCCCGTCACGCCGACCAGCAGGTCCGCGGCGCCATCGTCCTGCCCCACGGCACCGGCAAGACCCAGCGGGTGCTGGTCTTCGC
>CALXCP010000051.1 GCA_944386845.1 uncultured Oscillospiraceae bacterium
GGGGCGGTGATCCGCACCGCCGAGTGCGCCGGGGCCCACGGGGTCATCATCCCCAAGCGGCGCTCCGCCGGCCTCACCGCCGTGGTGGCCAAGACGTCGGCGGGGGCGGTGAGCCATCTGCCCGTGGCCCGGGTGTCCAACCTTCCCGCCTGCCTGAAGGAGCTGAAGGAGGCGGGGGTGTGGGTCTTCGGCACCGCCGCCGACGGGGACACCCCCCTGTACCGGGCCGACCTGAAGGGCCCCGCCGCCATCGTCATCGGCAGCGAGGGCGCCGGCATGGGCCGCCTGGTGGCCGAGACCTGCGACTTCAAGGTGAGCATCCCCATGCGGGGGCGGCTCAACTCCCTCAACGCCAGCGCCGCCGCCGCCATCGTCCTGTACGAGGCGGTGCGCCAGCGGCTGGGCTGAGGCCCCATCCTCTCACCCCCGGCAGGAAAGCGAGGTGACGCCGGGATGTCCCACACCCACGATCAGGAGCCCCCCCGGGAGGGGGAGTTCTCCCTGGAGGAGATCCTGGCGGAGTTCTCCAGCAAAAAGCCGCCCCAGACGGCGGTGCCCTTCGACGCCCCGGCGGAGCGCCCCCCGGAGGGGCCCCGGGAGGACGCGGGGGGCGACCTGCCCTGGCCGGAGGCCCCCCGGACCCACCGCCGCCGGGACAACGTGATCTCCTTCCCCGGCGCCGGAGCGGAGGCCCCGGAGGAGGACGGGTTCCCCGATGAGGAGCCCCCCGGCGGGGACCCCCTGCCCCCGGAGGACGAGCCCGGCGGCGCCCCGGCGGAGGACGGCCCCGGGGAGGAGGCCCCCGATGAGACGGAGGCCGGAGAGGGGCCGGAGGAGGAGCCGGACAACCTGGTGGCCTTCCCCCGCCGCCGGTCCCCCCTGTCCCGGTTCCTGAACAAGCTGGACCGGCGGATGGACCGGTACGCCGACCAGATGTACACCGAGGAGGGGGTGGAGGTCTCCGACGCCACCCGCCGGGCCGAGGAGCTCATACCCGGGGTGGACCGGGAGGAGGTCCCCCGGGAGCCGGGCCCCCGGGTCCGCCGGCGGACGCCCCCGCCGCCCCCCGACACCGCCCCCCAGGAGCTGCTCCAGCGCTGGTCCCGGGGGCTCAAGGGGCTGGGCATCCGGAGCCGGCTGCTCTGGCTGCCCTGCCTGCTCCAGCTCTACCTGATGGTGGCCGCCGCCGTGCCCCGGGTGCCTCTGCCCCCGGTGGTGGCCGGGTCCTTCCAGCTGCAGGTGTGGCTGTCCGCCGGGCTGCTGGCCTTCGCCCTGTGTCTGTGCGGGGACGTGGTCCTGCGGTCGCTGGCCAACCTCTTCCGGGGCTGCATGGGGCTGGACGCGGTGGCGGTGCTGGGCTGCGCCGCCACCCTGGCCGACGCCCTGACCATGACCGTACTGGACAGCCGGGAGGGCCACCTGCCCTACTGCGGGGTGTGCTGCTTCGCCCTGCTGGCCCTGAGCCGGGGGGACTGGTACAAGCGAAGGGGGCTGCGGCTGGCCTGCCGGACGGCGGCGGCCGCCGCCGAGCCCTATCTGGTCACCCTGGACGAGGGGAAGTGGAACGGCCGGGACACCTACACCAAGTGGCAGGGCACCGCCGCCGGCTTCGGCAGCCAGATCCAGACCCCCGACGGGGCCCAGCGGGTCTTCCGGGTCGCCGCCCCGTTGCTGGTGCTGGCCGCCCTGCTGTTCTCCCTGCTCTCCTCTCTGGGCCGGGAGCGGCCCGAGCACCTGCTGTGGTGCCTGTCCGCCACCCTGACGGCGGCGGGCTCCTTCTCCGCCCTGCTGGTGTACGGAAAGCCCTTCTTCCTGGTCTCCCGCCGGCTGGCCAAGGACGGGGCCGCCCTGGCGGGCTGGCCGGGCATCGCCCGGGCCCGGCGGGGCTGCGGCATCCTGCTCACCGACGGGGACCTGTTCCCCCCCGGCTCGGTGGCCCTCAACGGCATCAAGGTGTTCGGCACCTTCCCCCTGGAGAAGGTGGTGGCCTATACCGCCACCCTCATCCGGGACGCGGGCACCGGCCTGGAGCGGGTATTCCACGACCTGCTCCGTTCCCAGGGCGGGCTGTACCGCCGGGCGGAGGGGCTGTGCTGCTACGAGGGGGGCGGGCTGTCCGCCAACATCCGGGGGGACCAGGTGCTGGTGGGCTCGGCGGCCTTCATGAACCTGATGGAGGTGTCCCTGCCCCAGGGGCTCAACGTGAAGAACGCCGTCTTCTGCGCCATCGACGGGGAGCTGGCCGGCATCTTCGCCCTGAACTACGACCTGCCCGACACGGCGCCCCCCGCCCTGTCCGCCCTGCTGCGGGCCGGGGTGGGGCCGGTGCTGGCCACCCGGGATTTCAACCTCATCCCCGCCATGCTCCGGCAGCGCTTCAAGCTGCCGGTGGACCGGATGGAGTACCCCCCGGTGGAGCGCCGGCGGGAGCTGTCCGACCCCGAGCAGCCCCACAGCGACACCCTCACCGCCGTGCTGTGCCGGGAGGGGCTGGCCCCCTTCACCGAGGCGGTGGTGGGCGGCCGGCGGCTGCGCTCCGCCGTGCTGCTGGGGGCGGGCCTGGCCTGCCTGGGCAGTGTGGCGGGCCTGCTGCTCACCTTCTACCTCACCTTCGTGGACGCCTACTCCTCTCTCGGGGCGCTGAGCCTGCTGGCCTTCCTGGCCGCCTGGCTGGTGCCCACCTGGCTCATCTCGGGCTGGGTGAACCAATACTGAACCCGCCGGGGCCGGCGGACGCGCGGGCGTCCGCCGGCCCCTTTTCGCCCCCGCTGACCCGCCCGCCCCCCGCCGCATAGGATGGCG
This sequence comes from uncultured Oscillospiraceae bacterium, assembly GCA_944386845.1. Classification (GTDB taxonomy): domain Bacteria; phylum Bacillota; class Clostridia; order Oscillospirales; family Oscillospiraceae; genus CALXCT01. The sequence goes on from CALXCP010000051.1 coordinate 2,803, forward strand.
GGAAGGGAGCGTGGTGGGCATGGACTGGTCCGCGGGGGCGGCGGCTCTCCTCTACGGGGCGGCCTCCAACCTGGACACCCTCATCCTGGCCCTGTCCTGGGGAGGGCGGGGCGGGCGGCTGAGCCCGGGGCAGTGGGGGGTCATCGCCGGGGTGACCACCGGGGTGACCTGGTGCGCCCTGTCGCTGGGCGGGGCGGCGGCCGCCCTGACGGCGGCGGGGCGCATGCTGGGGGCGGTGGTGCTGGTGGGGCTGGGGCTGTGGACCCTGCTGGACTGGCTGCGCCGGCTGGACCAGCCCGAGGCGGCTCCGCCGCCCCCGTCCGGCCTGCGGGGCTGCCTGCCCCTGGCGGCGGCGCTGGCGGTGAACAACGGGGGGATGGGACTGGCCGCCGGGGCGGCGGGGCTGTCCCCCCTGTGGGCGGCGGCGGTCAACCTGGCCGTCACCCTGCTCTCCCTGGCCGCCGGGTGCGCCCTGGGCCGCCGGGCGGCGGGGACCGGGCGGCACCGGTGGGCCCTCCCCCTGTCCGGGGCCCTGCTGGTGGTGCTGGGGGCCATGGAGCTGCTGTGACCCCTTGCCATTCTCCCCCCCGTCTGGTACAATGGAAAAGAAGCGGGCGTCAGGAATTCCCGCGTCCCGCCAATTCCCAATTCACCAAAGAGAGGGAGTGCGCCCATGCCAGAGCCGACGAGATACGCCGAACTGCTGGGGGACGACGAGACCGTCATCCAGGGGGTGCTCTCCGAGTTTCTCCCCCTGTGCGCCATCCCCCACCCCTCCCGGCGGGAGGAGGCCATCGCCCGCCATCTGGAGAAGGTGCTCCGGAGCCGGGGGTGGACGGTGGAGCTGGACGGGGCCTGGAACCTCCGGGCCGACCTGCCCGGCACCCCGGGGCTGGAGAACGCCCCCCTCACCGCCATCCAGGGGCACACCGACATGGTGTGCGCTGTCCGGCGGGGCAGCGGCTACCGCCCGGAGGACGACCCGGTGGCCGCCCTGCGGGACGGGGACACCCTGCGCACCGACGGGCGCTCCTCCCTCGGGGCCGACTGCAACATGGGCAACGCCGCCGCCCTTTGGCTGCTGACCCGGCCCATCCCCCACGGGCCGCTGCGCCTGCTGCTCACCGCCGCCGAGGAGGTGGGGCTGGAGGGGGCCAGCCGGGTGGACCCCGCCTGGCTGGAGGGGGTCGCCTGCCTCATCAACACCGACGGCTTCCGGCTGGGCGACCTGGTGGTCAGCTCGGCGGGGGGCCGGCGGGAGACCTACACCCGCCCCCTCCACACCGTCCTGCGGCAGGGGAGCCGGGCCTTCCGCCTGTCCTTCCAGGGCTTCCTCGGGGGGCACTCGGGCTATGACATCCACCTGGGCCGGGCCAACCCCATCAAGCTCATGGCCCTGGTGCTGGGGGAGCTGCGGGAGACGGTGGAGTACGAGCTGGCCTCCCTCGCCGGGGGGCACACCCCCAACTCCATCCCCATGGACTGCTCCGCCGTCATCACCCTGGACCCCCGGTTCGTCCCCGCCCTGGCCCGGGCCGCCGCCCACGTCTCGGGGCAGCTGAGCTCCCTCTACGGCCGGCGGGACCCCGGCGGGTCGCTGGAGCTGGCCGAGGTGCAGCCCCCGGAGCGGGTGTGGACCACCCCCTGCCGGGACGGGACGCTGGACCTGCTCTCCCTGCTCTACACCGGGGTGTACGCCATGCACGACACCATCCCCGACCGGGTGAGCGCCTCGTCCAACCTGGGCATGGTCTACGCGGACGGGGAGACCATCACGGTGCGCACCTTCCTGCGCTGCACCGTGGGCTTCAGCGAGGAGATCCTGGCCTTCCAGCACGCCCGGGCGGCCCGGTCCACCGGCTTCGAGCTCGCCTCCCACGGCTACCCCGGCTGGCCCGGGGAGGCGGACGACCCCCTGGCAAAGGCCATGGCCCGGGTCTACCGCCGGGTCACCGGCCACCGGGCCCGGATCACCGCCATCCACGCCGGGCTGGAGCCCTCCGTCCTCCGGGCCAAGAACCCGGCCATGGACATCGTCAGCACCGGCCCCGACATCTTCGACCCCCACTCCACCGAGGAGCGGGTGCGCCTGTCCTCCCTGCCCCCCTACGTCCGGCTGCTGGCCGGGACGCTGGAGGAGCTGGCCCTGCGCCCCCCGGGGGCGAAAAAAACCAAGAGAAAGAAAGTGTAGCCCCTTGGCCATCATCCAACTGCAGCTTCAGATCTTCCTCCTGGTGGCCATCGGCTATCTGCTGTCCAAGCTGGGCATGCTGGTGCTGGTCACCCGGAAGCAGCTCACCGACCTGGTCATCTACGTCATCCTCCCCTGCAACATCGTGGAGTCCTTCCAGGTGGACCTGACCCACGACCTGCTCATCTCCGCCGGCATCGTGCTGGTGCTGGGCTTCGCCGCCCAGGGGCTGTACGCCCTGCTCAACCTGTTCCTCTACCGGCGGTTCGACGCCCGGCGGCAGATCAACCTGAAGTATGGCACCATCTGCTCCAACGCCGGCTTCATGGGCCTGCCCCTGTCCCTGTCCATCTTCGGGCCCACCGGGCTGATGTACGCCTCGGTGGCCCTGCTGCCCATCCGGCTGTTCATGTGGTCGGCGGGGCTGTCCCTGTACACCTCCACCACCAAAAAGCAGGTGCTCAAGACCCTGGCCACCCACCCCTGCATCATCGCGGTGTTCGTGGGCTTCGCCCTGATGCTCTCGGGGCTGCAGCTGCCCGCCTTCCTCAACGACACCATCGACAGCCTGGGCAACTGCTGCACCGCCCTGTCCATGGTCGTCATCGGGGCCATCCTCAGCGACGTGGACCCCCGCACCGTGCTGGAGCCGGCGGTGCTCTACTACGTGGTCATCCGCCTCATCGCCATCCCCGCCTTCCTGTTCGGGGTGCTGTGGCTGCTGAAGGTGGACGCCCTGGTCACCGGCATCATCGTCATCCTGTCCGCCATGCCCGCCGGCAGCACCACCGCCATGCTGGCCCAGAAGTACGACCAGGACCCGGAGTTCGCCTCCAAGATGGTCTTTCTCTCCACCCTGGCCTCCCTGATCACCCTGCCCCTGTGGGCCATGGTGCTCACCTGAACCGGAGCGTGAAAAGCCCGCCCCCGGCGCTGTGCCGGGGGCGGGCTCTTGTCGTCCTGCTGACGCGGGCGGCCTCACTGCTGATCCAGCTGCTCGGCCACGCCCTCCAGGTAGTTGGGCTGCAGGTCCTCGATCTCGCCGGCGTCGAAGGCCCGGGAGACGTTGGGGTCGATGGGCAGGCGGGCCAGCAGCTTCACCCCCATGGAGCGGGACACCAGGTCGATCCGGCTCTCGCCGAAGATGGCGTGCTCGCTGCCGCAGTCGGGGCACTTGTAGTAGCTGTAGTTCTCCACCAGGCCCAGGATGGGGATGTTCATCATCTTGGCCATGTTCACCGCCTTGGCCACGATCATGCTCACCAGGTCCTGGGGAGAGGTGACCACGATGATGCCGTCCACGGGCAGGGACTGGAAGACGGTGAGGGGCACGTCGCCGGTGCCCGGGGGCATGTCCACGAACAGGTAGTCCACGTCGCCCCAGACCACGTCGGTCCAGAACTGCTTGACCACGCCGGCCAGCACCGGGCCGCGCCAGATGACGGGGTCGGTCTCGTTGGCGGTGAGCAGGTTCAGGGACATGACCCGCACCCCGGTCTTGCTCAGGGAGGGGAGGATGCCCGCCTCGCTGGCGGAGGCCTTCTCGTGGATGTGGAAGGCCTGGGGGATGGAGGGGCCGGTGATGTCGGCATCCAGGATGCCGACGCTGCGGCCCCGCCTGGCCATGGCGGCGGCCAGGCTGGCGGTGACGGTGCTCTTGCCCACGCCGCCCTTTCCGCTCACCACGGCGATGACCTTTTTGATGTGGGACTGCTCGTTGCACTTCTCGTGCAGGTCCTGGGGCGCGGTGCGCTCAGAACAGCTGGAGCCGCAGGACGAACAGTTGTGGGTACACTCTTCTGCCATGTTCAACAACTCTCCTTTTGTTTCTGCTTTTTCTATCGTCGGGACCGGATGGCCGGTCTCAGGAATAGTGATAGCTCCCCCCGCCGATGAACTCCCGGAGCAGGGAGTCCCGGCCCACCAGGGCGGGGTCGATGGGCTCGAACCAGTCGAAGGCGGCGATGAGGTCCAGCAGCTCGCTGCGCCGGGCGTTCTCCTCAGGGACGGCCTCCAGCAGGGGCTTGGCGTAGTTCTTCATCACCGACACCTCATAGGGCAGGGAGGAGTCGAAGATGATGTCCGCCCGGTTCTTATAGGGGGAGATGTACAGCTTCTCCCCCCGGCGGACGTTGGCCCACATGGCCAGCGTCTCGGCCACGCCGGTGCCCCGGAACTTATAGTCCCGGACCGCCCGGCGGGTCAGCCGCATCCAGGTGCCCTTGAAGCGCAGCTGGGCCCCCTCGTTCACGTCGGACCGGGCGGAGATATACAGCTTGATGGCCTCCGGGTGGCGGCCGGCGATGTCGTCGTTGAGGGCGTGGATGCCCTCGAAGATGGCGATCTCGTTCTTGCCCAGGCGCAGGGGGGTGCCCCGGGTGTCGTTGCGCATCTGCCGGGCGAACTCGAACTTGGGGATGACTACCTCCTCCCCCCGGGACAGGGCGGTGAAGTGCCGGTCCAGCAGCTCCATGTCCAGACACTTCGGGGACTCGAAGTCGATGTCCCCCTCCGGGGTGCGGGGGGCGGTGGCCCGGTCCAGCGACCGGAAATAGTTGTCCATGGCGATGGCGTGGCTGTTCACCCCCCGGCGCTCCAGCTCCTCCTCGATCTTCAGCGCCGTGGTGGTCTTGCCCGAGCCGGAGGGCCCGGACAGCAGCACCAGGGGGCTGCGCTCCAGGTTGGCCACGATCTTGTCGGCGGCCAGAGAGATCCGCTGGCGGTAGTTCTGGTCGCACTCCTCCAGAAAGGCGGTCACGTCGGAGCGGATGCGGTCGTTGATCTCCTGCAGCTGATAGGCCATGGGCCTCACTTCCTTTCCTCTCGGGGCAGCCCCTGCCAGAAGGGCAGGGCGGCCCGCTTGGTCTCCAGCCAGGCGTCCGCCCGGCTGATGTAATCATATGGATATTTGGGGGCGGTCATGCGCCGGATGGCCCCGGCGGCCGGGTCCACCAGCTTGGTCACCCCGCCGCCCCCCAGGGCCAGAATGGAGCAGTGCTCCTCCATCATGACGATGTTGTACAGGCTCTCGAAGCCCGGGCGGCACCAGCCCACGTTCTCAAAGCCCCCCGACATGTACTTCTGCCGGTAGAGGTAGTAGGGCACGTACCCCGCCCGCCGCAGCGCCTCCCAGGCGTAGTCCAGCATGGCGGCCACTGCCGCCCCGTCCGGGATGGGGGTGGTCCCCGTCTTCAGGGCGGACCCCCGCTTCAGGGCCAGGGTGTGGACGGTGATGTTCTCGGGGGCCAGGTCCAGCACCCCGTCCAGGCTGTACCGGAAGCCCGCCGGGTCGTCCCCGGGCAGGCCGGCGATCAGGTCCATGTTCACCGCCCGGAAGCCCGCCGCCCGCGCCAGGCCATAGGCCCGGAGCACGTCGGCCGCCGTGTGCCGCCGGCCGATGGCCCGGAGCACCTCGTCCCGCAGGGTCTGGGGGTTCACCGAGATCCGGTCCGTCCCCGCCCGGCGCAGCACGGCCAGCCGGTCCTCCGTGATGGTGTCGGGCCGGCCGGCCTCCACGGTGAACTCCCCGCAGGCCGACAGGTCGAAGGCCCGCCGCAGGCCGGACAGGGCCCGGTCCAGCTGCTCCGCCGTCAGGGTGGTGGGGGTGCCGCCCCCCACGTACACCGCCCGGACGCGCATCCCCGCCTCCGCCGCCAGGGCGCCGGACAGGGCGGTCTCCCGGGACAGGGTGTCCAGAAAGGGCTCCACCAGCTTCAGGCAGCCCTTCACGTCGGCCGAGATGAAGGAGCAGTAGGCGCACCGGCTGGGGCAGAAGGGGACCCCCAGGTAGAGGGCCATGTCCCGGGGCCTCAGGGACTCCTTGGCCGCCAGGCTGGCCCTGGCGCAGTCCATGGCCAGCCGCCGGCGCAGGGGGGTCACGTCGTATCTCCGGCGCAGCTCCGCCGCCGCCTGGGCGGGAGTGAGGCCCCGCTCCATGGCCCGGGTGGGCAGCTTCACCGGCCGCACGCCGGTGAGGGCCCCCCAGGGGGGCCGCCGGCCGGTGAGCTCCACCGCCGCCCGGTAGAAGGCGCTCTTCAGCGCCCGCTGCTCCGCCCGGGCCAGGGCCACCGGGTCGTCCCCCGGGGGGACCGGGGCCCGGCCCAGCCGCCGGGCGGTCCTTCCGGACAGGCGCAGCTCCGCCGTCCCGGTGAGCCACCGCTCCCCCCGGCTCAGGGTGAGCCAGAGGGCGTCCTCCCCCTCGGCGGGGGGCTGCTCCGGGTACTCGGGCCGCCGGTCTGGAAAGAGGGTCAGCAGCATCTGCTCCGCGCCGTACCGGTGGTCGTGGCCCCGGAGATAGATCTTCATTCCCCGCCCTGGAGCGCCTGGACCATGTAGTAGTTGTTCCGGCGCTCCTGCTCCAGGGTGGACATCCCCTCGTGGCCGGGGCAGACGGTGAAGTCGCCCCCCAGCCGGCCCAGCCGCCGCAGCGAGGCCAGGATGTCCTCATAGCTCCCGTCGGGGAAGTCGGTGCGGCCGCAGGAGCCGGCGAACAGGGTGTCCCCGGTGAAGAGGACGTCGTCCACCTTCAGGGTCACCGAGCCGGCGGAGTGTCCCGGGGTGTGCATCACCTCCACCGGGATCTCCCCCACCATCACCGTGTCCCCGTCGTCGTAGAACCTCACCAGCGGCAGGTCGGCGGGCAGGTCGAACAGCCCCGCCGCCTTCTCCGGGCCGAAGTCCGCCCGGTGGATGTACACCGGCACCTCGGGCAGCGTCTCCCGCAGGGCGGGGATGGCGCCGGTGTGGTCGTGGTGCCCGTGGGTGAGCAGGATGCAGTCCACCTGCATCTCCGGGTCGTCCTGGGCCACGGCGGCCAGGATGGCCTCCGGGTCGTCCCCGGGGTCGATGATGGCCGCCCTCCGGGCCCGGGCGTCCTCCACGATATAGCAGTTGGTGCCGATGGGGCCCACCTGCAGTCCTTTGATCCTCATTAAGAGCTACCCCCTTAAATCGTAAGAGTGAAGAGTGGAGAGTGGAGAGAGCAAGGACGGACATCTTCACTCTCAACTCTCTAACACGGTGTTATTTTGCCTCTGTGTCGAACAGGATGGTCACCGGCCCGTCGTTCACCGAGGCCACCTGCATCTCCGCCCCGAACCGGCCGTGCTCCACCCGGAAGCCCCGCTGGCGGCACCGGTCCAGGAACCGCTCATACAGCGGGACGGCCAGCTCGGGCTTCGCCGCCCCGGAGAAGCCCGGGCGGCGGGAGGAGGTGTCGGCGTACAGGGTGAACTGGCTCACCACCAGCAGCGCGCCCCCGACCTGCTCCAGGCTCAGGTTCATCTTTCCGTTCTCATCCTCGAACACCCGCAGGTCGCAGACCTTCCGGGCCAGTTTATCGCACACCTCCCCGGTGTCGCCGGGGCCCACCCCCAGCAGCACCAGAAAGCCCCTCCCGATCTCCCCCACGGTCTCCCCGCCGATGGCGACGGAGGCGGAGGACACCCGGGTCACAACTGCTCTCATCGTTCTCTGCCCTCTAAAATTCCTAATTCCTAATTTCTAATTCCTCATTTTCCCGACGCCCGGGCCACCTGGTAGACCCCCTGGACCTGCTCCAGCTTGCGGATGACGGCGTCCAGCTCGTCCCTGTTCCTGACCTCCAGCACCACCGACACGCCGGCGTAGCCGTCGGGCATGCTCCGGGCGGCCAGGGCGGTGACCTTCACCTTCTGGGTGGACAGGGCCATGGCGATGTCCAGGGTCAGGCCGTTGCGGTCCTTGGCGGACAGCTCCAGGGAGGTCTTGTAGGCGGGCAGCTGCCCCTCCGCCCAGGACACCTTCACCCAGCGCTCCTTCTCCTCCGGCTTGCGCTTGTCGGGGGCGGCGTTGGGACAGTCGGCCCGGTGGACCGAAACCCCGTACCCCCGGGTGATGAAGCCCACCACCGGGTCGCCGGGCACCGGGGTGCAGCACTTGGCGAACTTCACCAGGCAGTTGCCCAGCCCCTCCACGATGATGCCCGAGGAGGAGTGGGCCGCCTTCTCGGGGGCCGCCTTGGCCTGCTGCCGCTGCTCGGTGGAGGCCCCCGGCATGATGACGCTGTCCTCCAGCCGCTTGGCGGCGGCCAGCTTGTCGGCCTGGATGCGCTTGAGCCGGCTGATCTCGTCCCGGATGCGGTTGACCGCCTTGACGGCGGTGGTGCCGCCGTAGCCGATGGAGGCGTACAGCTCGTCCAGGCTGTTGCACCGGAGCTTCTTCAGCATGGAGGGCAGCACGTCCTCGGCGGTGATGGCGGCCAGGGACAGCCCGGCGTGCTTCAGCTCGGACTCAAAGGCGGCCCGGCCGGTGACGATGTTCTCCTCCTTGCGCTCCTTCTTGAACCACTGGCGGATCTTGTTGCGGGCCTCGTTGCTCCGGGCCAGCTTCAGCCAGTCCCGGCTGGGGCCGTGGGCCGTCTTGGAGGTGATGATCTCCACGATGTCGCCGCTCTCCAGCACGGTGTCGAAGGGGACGATGCGGCCGTTGACCTTGGCCCCCGTCATCCGGTTGCCCACCGCCGAGTGGATGGAGTAGGCGAAGTCGATGGGGGTGGCGTTGGCGGGGAGGGACTTCACGTCCCCCTGGGGGGTGAAGACGAACACCTCGTCGGAGAACAGGTCCACCCGCATCCGGTGGACGAACTCCTCTGCGTCGGACACCTGCTCGCTCTCCAGCAGCTTGCGCACCCACTCGAAGGTCTCCTCGGTGCCCAGCTTGGTGTTGGCCATGCCCTGCTTGTACTTCCAGTGGGCGGCGATGCCGTACTCGGCCATCTGGTGCATGGCCACCGTGCGGATCTGCACCTCGAAGGGGATGCCGTCCCGGCCGAACACCGTGGTGTGCAGGGACTGATAGCCGTTGGGCTTAGGGGTGCCGATGTAGTCCTTGAAGCGGCCCAGCACCGGCTTGAACATGTCGTGGATGCAGCCCAGCACGTTGTAGCAGGTGGGGATGTCGTCCACGATGACCCGGAAGGCGTACAGGTCGAAGATCTCGTCCAGGGTCTTGTTCTGGGTGAACATCTTGCGGTAGATGGAGTAGATGTGCTTCACCCGGCCGTAGACGGTGCACTGGATGCC
>CALXCP010000052.1 GCA_944386845.1 uncultured Oscillospiraceae bacterium
GAGAGGGGGATGGCCGCGAGAGTTTACGCGCCGGCCGCGACCGCCGACGCCCAGGTGCTGTCCCCCGTAAACGGGGGAGATCTCGGAGGGGGCGGGGCGTATGGGTCACCGCCGCAGCGAAGCGCAGGCGTGAGACCCATCGGGCCCGCACCCCTCTGAGCGCGTCTTTGGGTACTTTCTCCGCGCGGAGAAAGTACCTCGCCCTCCGGCGGGCATGAAAAAGCCGCGCGGTCAGCGCGGCTTTTCCTTCCTCTGCTCATCCATCATGTCATGGAGACACTCCAGCGCGTCCCCCAGGCCGCCGATCCGGTCGATGAGGCCCAGCTCCACCGCCTCCTCCCCGTAGAGCACCGAGCCCATGTCGGCGGCCAGCTCCCCCGTCTTCATCATCAGGGCGGTGAATCCGGCCTCGCTCACCCGGCTGTTTTCCACCACGAAGCGGGTGATGCGCTCCTGGATGCGCTGGAAGTAGTGGAAGGTCTGGGGCGCCCCGATGACCAGGCCGTTGAGCCGCACCGGGTGGATGGTCATGGCGGCGGTGGGGGCGATGAAGGACGCCCGGGCCGCCACCGCCAGGGGCACCCCGATGGAGTGCCCGCCCCCCAGCACCAGGGAGACGGTGGGCTTGCGCATGCCGGCGATGAGCTCCGCGATGCCCAGCCCCGCCTCGATGTCGCCCCCCATGGTGTTCAGCAGCACCAGCAGCCCGTCCACCTCGTCGCTCTCCTCGATGGCGGCCAGCAGGGGCATCACGTGCTCGTACTTGGTGGTCTTGGTGGTGTCGGGGAGCAGCTGGTGCCCCTCGATCTGCCCCGCGATGGTGAGGGTGTGGATGGTCCCCCGGGCGGTGCGCACCGTGGCGCAGCCCAGCTCGGCCAGCTGGTCCGTCCCCCCGGACGGGACCCCCTGCGTTCCCTGCTGTCCCTGGCCCTGCTCCTCTGTGTCCATGCCCGCTCCCCCTTCCGGTCGTTTCCCTCAGTTTGCCCGGCGGCGGGGTGAAACATACGGAAAGGCTCCCCCGGCAGGGGAGCCTTTCGTCGTGTCAGCGGTAAATTTTGACGTGGTCGCTGTCCAGCCGGTACAGGTCGTCCCGGCGGCGGGCCAGGGAGGGCACCTGCTCCCGGGTCTGGTCGATGAGGTCCAGGTCGATGTCCACCAGGGTGATGCCCGGCCGGTCGCTGGCCTTGGCGATGACGTTGCCCCAGGGGTCCACCGCCAGCGACTTGCCGTAGGCGTTCATCCCCGTCTTCTGGCCGATCTGGCTGGGGCCCAGCATGTACACCCCGTTCTCGATGGCCCGGGCCCGCATCAGGGGCTCCCAGTGGTCCTTGCCGGTGTTCATGGTGAAGCTGGTGGGGACCAGGATCACCTGGGCCCCGTGCATGGCCATGAGGCGGCACAGCTCGGGGAAGCGCAGGTCATAGCACACCGAGAAGCCCAGCATCCCCAGCTCGGTGTCCGCCAGGACGATCTCGTCCCCGGCGGCGTTGTGGGCCGACTCGTGGTAGGAGGGGCCGTTGGTGATGTCCACGTCGAACATGTGCAGCTTGCTATAGGTGCACACCACCCGGCCGGCGGGGTCGATGAGCATAGCGGTGTTCCGGGGGCTCCCCCCGCCGGGCATGGCCTGGGGGATGCTCCCCGTCTCGATCCACACCCCGTGCTTTTGGGCCAGCTCCCGGAACAGCTCGCAGGTCTCGCCCCCGGGGATGGGCTCCGCCTGTTTGGAGTAGCCCCGGCCGATGAAGTTCATGGTCTCGGGCAGGGCGATGAGCCGGGCTCCCCGGCCGGCGGCCCGCTCCACCAGCTCCTTTGCCGCGGCCAGGTTGGCCGCCTTGTCGTCCCGGCTGTCCAGCTGGATCAGCGCGGCCTGATAGCTTCGCATAGGTGTCGCTCCTTTGGGGTCAGTTCTTGGCGTCCTTCTTGAGGAAGGAGGCCTGGAAGGCGTCCACGATGGGCTTTTCGGGGGCGGGGGTGATCAGGCTGACCACCACGATGGCCACGGTGGCGCAGATAAAGGCGGGCAGCAGCTCGTAGATGGCCCACACGCCGCCCATGGGGGCGATGAGGAACTTCCAGATGAACACCATGGCGCCGCCCACCACCATGCCGGCCAGGGCGCCCCACTTGTTGGACCGCTTCCAGAACAGGGCCATGAGGACCACGGGGCCGAAGGCGGCGCCGAAGCCCGCCCAGGCGAAGGACACCACCCGGAACACCGAGCTCTCGGGATCCCGGGCCAGGAAGGCGGCGATGATGGAGATGACCACCATGGTGGTCCGGGCCACGATGACCCCCCGCCGGCCGGACAGGTTCAGCCGCAGGAACTCGCAGCCCAGGTTCTGGGATACCGAGGAGGAGGCGGCCAGCAGCTGGCTGTCCGCGGTGGACATGGTGGCGGCCAGGATGCCGGCCAGCACCACGCCGGCCAGCAGGGCGGGCACGATGCCGAACTGGCTGAGCAGGCTGGCGATCTGGACGATGATGGTCTCGGAGTCCGCCAGCTCGCCCAGGGCGCCGGCGCTGGTCATGGCGTTGCCCACCACGCCGATGATGATGGCCACCCCCATGGAGATGACCACCCAGCTGGTGGCGATGCGCCGGGACAGCTTCAGCTTGCGCTCATCCTCGATGGCCATGAAGCGCAGCAGGATGTGGGGCATGCCGAAGTAGCCCAGGCCCCAGGCCAGCAGGGAGAAGATGGTCAGGGTGCTGTAGGGGGTGCTGCCCCCGGTGGTGGGGTCGAAGGTGGAGGTCAGGGACAGGTAGCCCGCCATGGACTGGGCGTTGTCCATCACGGCGCCCACGCCGCCGGCCTGGGCCGTGCCGAAGCCCAGGATCACGATCAGGGCCACCGTCATGACGATGGACTGGACCAGGTCGGTGGTGGAGGCGGCCAGGAAGCCGCCCATGACGGTGTAGATGACCACCACCGCGGCGCTGACCACCATGGCGGTGACGTAGTCGATGCCGAACAGGCTGGCGAACAGCTTGCCGCAGGCGGAGAAGCCGGAGGCCAGATAGGGGATGAAGAATACGATGATCACCACCGCCGAGATGGCGGCCAGGATGCTGCGCTCATCCCCCCAGCGCTTGGAGAAGAACTGGGGCACGGTGATGGCGTCCAGCTGGTGGGAGTACCGGCGCAGCCGCCGGGCCACGATGAGCCAGTTCAGATAGGTGCCGATGGCCAGGCCGATGGCGGTCCAGCTGGCCTCCGCCAGGCCGAAGACATAGGCCAGGCCGGGCAGCCCCATCAGCAGCCAGGAGGACATGTCGGAGGCCTCGGCGCTCATGGCGGTGACCAGGGGGCCCAGCTTGCGCCCGCCCAGGTAGAAGTCGTCCACCGAGCTGTTCTTCTTGGCGCACATCCAGCCGATGACCAGCATGCCCACCAGGTAGACCACGATGGAGATGCAGATGCAGATCTGTGCAGTCGTCATAACTCTCTCTTTCCCTTCCAAATCGAAGCCGGCTGTGCCGGCCGAAAAAATCGGGCATCCCCGGCCCGCGCCGAAGATACCCGGATATTATATAACAAACTGCCCGCCTCTGGCAAGCCCGGATCTCATTATTTATTTCCCGCCGCCAGACAGAACGGCGCCCCGGCGGGCGCCGGTGGGCGCCGCCGGGGCGGTCCGCGTCAGCCTTTCCGGTAGGCCTCCCGGCCCGTCTCGTACAGGTCGCCGCCCGCGCAGTCGATGGCGACTGTCAGCGGAAGATCCTTCACAGTCATCCGTTTCACAGACTCACAGCCCAGGTCATCGAAGGCGATGACCTCCGCCGTCTCGATGCAGCGGGCGATGAGGGCGCCCGCCCCTCCCACGGCGGCGAAGTAGCAGGCCCCGTTGCGGACGATGGCCTCCCGGACGGCGGGGCTCCGGTCCCCCTTTCCGATCATGGCGGTGAGGCCCAGGTCCAGCAGCCGGGGGGCATAGGGGTCCATCCGGCCCGAGGTGGTGGGGCCGCAGGCCCCCACCGCCATCCCCTGCTGGGCGGGGGTGGGGCCGGCGTAGTAGATCACCGCCCCCTTCAGGGGGAAGGGCAGCTCCTCCCCCCGGTCCAGCAGGGCGAACAGCCGCTTGTGGGCGGCGTCCCGGGCGGTGTAGATGGTGCCGCTGAGCACCACCCGGTCCCCCGCCCGCAGGCGGGACACCACATCGGGCAGCTGGTCGGTGTGCAGACGGTGCTCCATCAGTCCTCCCCCTCCTGGTACGCCTGGATCAGCTCGGCCAGCCGGCGGTCGTAGGTCTCAAAGTCGGCCGACGCGCCCCGGAGAGAGCGCTCCACCCGCTCCAGCTCGTCCACGGTGTGGGAGACGGTGGCGTCCATGTCGGTGCGCAGCAGGTCATACCCCCGGGAGAGCTTGTTCAGCCACTGGAGGGTGTCCGCCCGCAGCTTGGCGGCCCGGTCCTCGGCCCGGCGGGCGATCTCCTCCGCCCGGCGGTGGGCGTCCAGCTCGATGCCGGCGGTGCGGTCCTTCACCGCCTCATAGGCCTCGGCGGACGGACGCAGCCGCTCCGCCTGCTCCCGGAGAGCGGCGGTCTCCCGCTCCAGCTGGTCCAGCCGCTGGCTCTTGCGGTCCAGCTCCTGCCGGGCGGCCCGGAGGGCGGTCTCGCTCTGCTCCAGGGCGGCGGTGAGCCGCCGGGTCTCGGCGCTCTGGGCCCCCTGCTCGGCCACGGTGCGCTCCAGCTCCTGCCGGGCCTGCTGCTCGGCGGCCAGGGCGGCGCGGGCCTCTTCCAGCTCCTTCCGATGGGCCTGGTCCATCTCCTCCATGCACCGGAGCACATCCTGCCGGTCAAAGCCGCCGAAGATGCGGCCCCGGATGGTCCTGTTCCCTTCGCTCATGGCGATCCCTCTTTTCCGCGCCGGCGGGCGCGTCAGCCTTTGTCCCTGCTACTTTACCACACTTTTCGTCGAAAGACAATCATTTCTGAAAAAGCTGTGAACACGCCCCCCTTTTCATTGACGAACCCGGGGGGCGGTGCTATACTGTTTTAGTTAAACACAAGCTGGGGAGGTGCGCCCTGATGTGGATCGCCGACGGGTGGAAAGACTATGAGCTCCTGGACTGCTCCCGGGGGGAGAAGCTGGAGCGCTGGGGGGACCAGCTGCTGGTGCGGCCCGACCCCCAGGCCATCTGGGACACCCCCCGGGCACACCCGGGCTGGAAGCGCAACGCCGGCCGGTACGCCCGCTCCTCCACCGGGGGCGGGGCGTGGCAGAACCGGTCCATGCCCGAGCGATGGACGGTAGCTTACCGGGACCTGACCTTCAACGTCAAGCCCATGAACTTCAAGCACACCGGCCTGTTCCCCGAGCAGGCGGCCAACTGGGACTGGGCCCGGGAGCGGATCCAAAGCGCCGGGCGGCCCATCTCGGTGCTCAACCTGTTCGCCTACACCGGGGGGGCCACGGTGGCCTGCGCCGCCGCCGGAGCCAGCGTGTGCCACGTGGACGCGGCAAAGGGCATGGTGGCCTGGGCCCGGGAGAACGCCAGAAGCTCCGGCCTGGAGGGGGCCCCCATCCGCTGGATCGTGGACGACTGCGCCAAATTCGTGGAGCGGGAGATCCGCCGGGGCCGGCGGTATGACGCCGTCATCATGGACCCCCCCAGCTACGGCCGGGGCCCCACCGGCGAGGTCTGGAAGCTGGAGAACGACCTGTACCCCTTCGTGGAGCTGGTCTCCGGGGTGCTGTCCGACGCCCCCCTGTTCGTCATCCTCAACTCCTACACCACCGGGCTGGCCCCGTCGGTGCTCACCTATATCCTGGAGGTGCTGGTCTCCAAAAGGTTCGGCGGCCGCACCGTCAGCGACGAGCTGGGCCTGCCCGTGACGTCCACCGGCCTGGCCCTGCCCTGCGGCGCCACCGGGCGCTGGACTTCATCCAATTAGGAATTAGGAGTTAGGAATTAGGAATTTTGGTGTCCGGCGAAGCCGGACGATCTCAGACTGCGCGCCTGCGGCGCGCACCGCAATTCCTAATTTCTCATTCCTCATTCCTAATTTCTAACGAAACCAAAGGGTGTTACTATGAAAAACTCCATCATCACCACACAGGACCTGCGCTTCTCCTACACCACCGCCGAGGGGGTGACCCCGGTGGTGCTGGACGGGGTGACCCTGGACATCGCCGAGGGCTCCTTCGTGGCGGTGCTGGGCCACAACGGGTCGGGGAAATCCACCCTGGCCAAGCACCTGAACGCCATCCTGCTGCCCACCGGGGGCCGGGTGTACGTGGCGGGGATGGACACCATGGACCAGGACGAGCTGCTGGCCATCCGCAGCACGGTGGGCATGGTGTTCCAGAACCCGGACAACCAGATCGTGGCCAACGTGGTGGAGGAGGACGTGGCCTTCGCCCCGGAGAACCTGGGGGTGCCCCCGGCGGAGATCCGGGCCCGGGTGGACGACGCCCTGAAGGCGGTGGGCATGTACGAGTACCGGGAGCACGCCCCCCATCTCCTGTCCGGCGGACAGAAGCAGCGGGTGGCCATCGCCGGCGTCATCGCCATGCAGCCCCGGTGCATCGTGCTGGACGAGCCCACCGCCATGCTGGACCCCATCGGCCGGCGGGAGGTGCTCTCCACCATCCGGACCCTGAACCGGGAGAAGGGCACCACGGTGGTCCTCATCACCCACCACATGGACGAGGCCGCCCAGGCCGACCGCCTGGTGGTCATGGCCAAGGGAAGGGTCATCGCCGACGGCCCGCCCCGGCAGGTCTTTCAGGACGTGGAGGGGCTCAAGGCCGTGGGCCTCACCGTCCCCGACACGGTGCAGCTGCTCTGGGAGCTGCGCCGGGAGGGGCTGGACGTCCCTCTGGACGCCCTCAGCGACGAGGAGTGCGCAGCGGCGCTGGCCGCGCTGCTGGAAAATTAGGAATTAGAAGTTAGGAATTAGAAATTTTTGTGTGCACCGCAGGCGCACGATTTGAACTGTCCGGCTTCGCCGGATGCCAGAATTCCTCATTCCTCATTCCTAATTCCTCATTCTCGGGCATGACCCCCTTCGGGGCATGCACCACTTTGAACAAAGGACGGAACACGATCGATGGAAGCCATCCTGGAGACACGAAAGCTCTCCCACATTTACAGCGCGGGGACCCCGTTCCAGCGCACCGCCCTGCAGGACGTGGACTTCACCGCCTACACCGGGGAGTACCTGGGCGTCATCGGGCACACCGGGTCGGGGAAATCCACCCTGATCCAGCACCTGAACGGCCTGCTCAAGCCCACGGCGGGGCAGGTGCTCTATCAGGGCACCGACATCTGGTCCGACCCCAAGGTCACCCACCAGACCCGCTTCCACGTGGGGCTGGTGTTCCAGTACCCGGAGTACCAGCTCTTTGAGGAGACGGTGTACAAGGACATCTCCTTCGGCCCCAGGAACATGGGGCTGGACGAGGGGGAGGTGGACCGCCGGGTGCGCCGGGCGGCCGAGTTCGTGGGGCTGGAGGACAAGCTGCTGGACCAGTCCCCCTTCGAGCTGTCCGGCGGGCAAAAGCGCCGGGTGGCCATCGCGGGGGTGATCGCCATGGAGCCCTCTGTGCTCATCCTGGACGAGCCCACCGCCGGGCTGGACCCGGTGGGGGTGGAGGCCATCCTGGGCAACATCCGGGACTACCACGCCGCCACCAACGCTACCGTCATCATGGTGTCCCACTCCATGGAGGAGGTGGCCCGCTCGGTGGACCGACTGGTGGTGGTCAACGACGGGACCATCCCCTTCTCGGGCGTCCCCCGGGAGGTCTTTCGCCACGGGGACGAGCTGGAGGCCATGGGCCTGGGGGTGCCCCAGATCACCCGGGTGTTTCTCCGGCTGCGCGCCCTGGGGGCGGACATCGACCCGTCGGTGTACACCGTGGAGCAGGCCAGGGCGGCCATTCTGTCCGCCCTGGGGCGAAAGGGGGCGGTCTGACGTGGCGCTGAAGGACATCACCCTCGGGCAGTACTTCCCCGGGAAGACCCCCATCCACCGGCTGGACCCCCGGACCAAGATCCTGCTCACCCTCTACTATATCGTGGCCCTGTTCCTGGCCGACTTCCTGCTGACCTACGCCCTGCTGTTCCTGGCCCTGGCGGCGGGCATCGCCATCTCCAAGGTGGGGGTGCGCAACATCATGCGGGGGATGAAGCCGGTGGTGCTCATCGTGGTCATCACCACCCTGCTCAACCTGTTCTACACCCCGGGCACCCCTCTGGTGACCATCGGCTTTCTGAAGGTCACCGCCGAGGGCATCTGGGCCGCCTTCTTTATGACGGTGCGCATTTTGATGCTCATCGCGGGCACCTTCCTGCTCACCTACACCACCTCTCCCATCCTGCTCACCGACGGCATCGAGAGCCTGCTCTCTCCCCTGAAGAAGCTCCACGCCCCGGTCCATGAGCTGGCGATGATGATGTCCATCGCCCTGCGGTTCATCCCCACCCTCATCGAGGAGACCGACAAGATCATGTCCGCCCAGAAGGCCCGGGGAGCCGACTTCGAGACGGGCAGCCTGCTCCAGCGGGCCAGGGCCCTGGTCCCCCTGCTGGTCCCCCTGTTCATCTCCGCCTTCCGCCGGGCCGACGAGCTGGCGGTGGCCATGGAGTGCCGGTGCTACCACGGGGGCGAGGGGCGCACCCGCCTGCGGCAGCTGAAATACCGCCGGGCGGACTGGGCCGTCATCGTGCTGGGGCTGGTCTGCTGCGCGGCCATCGGCGTGATGGGCCGCTTCGGCCTGTGAGGTGCCCCATGGAAGAACGCAACATCGCGCTGAAGCTCATGTACGCGGGCACCGCCTACCACGGCTGGCAGGTGCAGAAGAACGCCGTCACCGTGGCCGAGACGCTGGACAAGGCCCTCTCCTCGGTGGTGGGCCACCCGGTGCGCTGCGTGGGGGCCGGGCGGACCGACGCCGGCGTCCACGCCCGGGTGTACGTGGCCAACTTCCGCACCACCTCGTCCATCCCCCTGGACCGGCTGCCCCTGGCGGTGAACACCCGGCTGCCCGACGACATCGTGGTGGTGAAGGCAACCCGGGTGTCCGACGGCTTCAACGCCATCGGCTCCTGCCGGAAGAAGGAGTACACCTACCTCATCTACAACAGCCGCCTGGGCGACGCGTTTTATGTCAACCGCGCCTGGTTCTACCCCCGGCGGCTGGACGAGGCCGTCATGGCCCGGGCGGCGGAGCAGTTCGTGGGCACCCACGACTTCCGGGCCGTGCGCTCGGTGGGCACCGAGACCCGCACCACCGTGCGCACCGTCCACTATTTCCGGGTGGAGCGGGAGGGCGACCTGATAAAATGCCGGGTGTGCGCCGACGGCTTCCTCTACAACATGGTCCGGGCCATGGTGGGCACCATCGTCTACGCCGCCGAGGGCAAGCTCGCCCCGGAGGACATCCCCGCCATCCTGGACTCGGGCGACCGCACCCTGGCCGGGCCCACCGTGCCCCCGGGGGGGCTGTACATGACAGGGCTCTGGTACGACGAGCCCGTTCTATGACCGCGAGGTGACACATACCATGAAGGGACAGACGGCCCCGGAGAAAAAACCGAATATCGTCCTGCGGCTGGTCACCTTCCTGGTCTCGCTGGCGGTGCTGCTGGGGGCGTTGGCCCTGGTGGTGTACCGGGACCGGCTGAACCTGGACGCCCTGGTGCGCTGGGTGGAGTACCGCAGTCTGGAGACCAACGAGACGGGGCAGGCCGAGCCCTTCCTCTACGGCGGGGGCGGGCAGGAGGACATGGCCTGCCTGGACGGGGCGCTGCTCTTCTCCTCGGCCAGCGGAGCCCGGCTGTTCACCAACGGGGGCGACCCCCTCACCGAGACCGTTCTCCCCCTCTCCGCCCCGGTGCTCAACGCCTCGGGCCGGCTGGGGGTGGTGTACGACATGGGCGGGCAGGAGCTGCGCGCCTACGACAGCCGGGGGGAGGTGTTCTCCCTCACCCTGGACGAGGGGTACGGCCTGCTCTCCGCCCGGCCCAACGAGGCGGGCTGGCTGGCCGTCACCGCCCAGCACAGCGGCTGGCGGGGGGAGGTCACCGTGTACGACGGCAGCTTCGACCCCCGGATGTCCCTGCGCTTCTCCAGCGTCTTCGTCATCGACGCCGTCCTCTCCCCCGACGGCGGGACGGTGGCCGCCGTGACCATGGGACAGGAGGGCACCGCCTTTGAGAGCCAGCTCCAGCTCTACCGGGTGGGGCAGGAGGAGCCTCTGGCCGCCCTCTCCCTCGGCAACACGACGGTGCTGGACCTGGCCCACAGCGGGCAGGTGGTCCGCGCCCTGGGCGAGGGGTCCCTCTCCCTGGCCGGCGCCGACGGCGGCGGGGTGACCAGCTACTCCTTCGCCGACCGCTTCCTGAAGGGCTACGACCTGGGGGGCGAGGACTTCTCCCTGGTGCTGCTGGGCCGGTACCGGGCCGGGGCGGCCAACGAGCTGCTGGTCATCGGGGACGACGGGCTGCTGGTCTCCCGGCTGGAGCCCGAGGGGCAGGTGCTGGACCTGTCCGCCGCGGGGCGCTACTTCGCGGTGCTCACCTCCCAGCGGCTGGACGTCTACACCCGGGACCTGACCCTGTACGCCAGCCTGGACAACGTCCAGGGCGCCCGGAGCGTCCAGCTCCGGGACGACGGGTCCGCCCTGCTCTCCGACGGGGAGAGCGCCTGGCTCTATCTCCCGTGAACCAGCTCCCATTTGACCATTCGACTTTTGACGAGGTAACACGCGATGCCGAACATCCTTTATGACGTGATCATCCTGGCGGTGCTGGCGGGCTTCCTGCTGGCCGGCATCCGCCGGGGCTTCGTGCTCTCCCTGTGCGGGGCGCTGGCGGTGGTGGTGGCCCTGGTGGGGGCCTCTCTCGGGGCCCGGGAGCTCTCCCCCCACGTGGCCCAGGCCCTGGAGCCCCGGCTGGCCGCCGTCATCGAGACGCAGCTGGACCAGCAGATCGCCGACGCCGTCCAGGAGGGGCGCACCGATTTCGAGGAGAACGCCCTCACCGGGGTGCTGGCCCTCCTCCGGGGCACGGGCCTCTATCAGGAGCTGGCCGACGCCGTGGAGGAGGCGGTGGAGAACGGCATGACCGGGGTGGCCGCCCGCATCGCCGCCTCAGCGGGGGCATCTCTGGCCGAGACGGTGTCGCTGCCCCTGATCTTCCTGGTGCTCTTCGTGGCCATCCTGCTGCTGTGGAAGGCGGCCAGCCACCTGCTGGACCTGGCCTTCCGGCTGCCCGTGCTGCACACCCTCAACCAGCTGGGAGGCGGCGTCTTCGGCGTGGTGAAGGGGGCCCTGGTGCTGTTCGTGCTGGTGTGGCTGCTGCGGAGCTTCTCCCTGCTGCCCGCCCAGGAGACCATCGACGCCACCGTCCTGCTGCGCTTTTTCGCCGAGACCAACCCCCTCTCCCTCCTGCTCCACGGGGTCTCGTGATCTCACAGCGATTTTCTGGGGAAAATTCATACGGGGTTCATATTTTCATGCTATGATCATGTTTTGGGGGACTGGGCGGCAGTCCGGTCCCTCCCTCCCCCGGACGGGGGAGCAGTTCCGCACTACAAAGGAGTGATCGACATGCGATCCACGCTCTGTTCCCGCTGCCACAAGAACGTGGCTGTGGTGTTCATCTCCAAGATCGAGGGGGGCGCCACCCGAAACGAGGGGCTGTGCCTCAAATGCGCCAAGGAGCTGGGCATCAAGCCCATTAACGATATGATCCAGAAGATGGGCATCTCCGACGAGGACCTGGAGAACCT
>CALXCP010000053.1 GCA_944386845.1 uncultured Oscillospiraceae bacterium
GGCTCAGTGTTGCCATATCTCTTGGCCGTGGACGGGCCGCCTCCGCGTGCCCGGCCTTACCCCGGGGGAGCGGGACCCCCGGGATGTTACGGCAAGTCTCCACATTGCCGCACCGCCGGCCGGCGGGATGTTTTCCTCCTTTTTTGTCCCCGGGCGGCTATGGGCCGGTGGCCCAAGGGAGTAGCCGCCCGCGGGTCGGGATGAATGGGAATGGCTCGGCTTTTCAGAGAAGGCTCAGCGCCGCCTCGTCCCCCACCAGGGACAGATGGGGGTGCATCTGCAGGATGGAGGCGGGGACCAGGGGGGTCACCGGTCCGGCGAAGGCCCGGCGGACGATCTCCGCCTTGTCCTCGCCGCTGACCACCACCAGGATGTGGCGGGCCTGCATGATGGCCTTGATGCCCATGGTAATGGCCCGGCGGGGCACCTCGTCCTTTGAGGCGAAGAAGCGGGCGTTGGCCTGGATGGTGTTCTCGGTGAGGTCCACCACGTGGGTCTCCAGCTCAAAGGCCTCCTCGGGCTCGTTGAAGCCGATGTGGCCGTTGTGGCCCATGCCCAGCACCTGCAGGTCGATGCCCCCCAGGCCGGCGATGACCTCATTGTAGCGGCGGCACTCGGCCTCCGGGTCGCTGGCCAGGCCGTTGGGCACGTTGGTGTTCTCCGGTCTGACGTTGATGTGGTCAAAGAGGTTCTGCTGCATGAAGTAGCGGTAGCTCTGGTCGTGGTCGGGGGCCAGGCCCAGGTATTCGTCCAGGTTGACGGTGTGGACCTGGGAGAAGTCGATGTCCCCCTTCTCATACCAGTTCACCAGCTGCCGGTACATCCCCACCGGGGTGGACCCGGTGGCCAGGCCCAGCACGCTGTCCGGCTTGAGGATGACCTGGGCGGACAGGATGTTGGCCGCCCGGCGGCTCATGGAGTTGTAGTCCTCCGCGCGATAGATCTTCACGCTCTCTCCTCCCCCTTCCTCAGCAGAAGCGCTTTTTGGCGTCCTCGATGGCCCGGACGCAGGCGGCCGCCGTCTCCCGGTCGGGAGGGGTCAGGCCGGCCAGCGGAGGCCGCACGTCGCCGATGTCGGGGCCGCCCTGCTGCCGCAGGACCTCCTTGATCATGGCGTACATGTTGCACTTGCCGGAGCACAGCAGCTCGATGATCCGGCAGATCTCGTCCTGCATGGCCCGGGCGCCCTCCACGTCGCCGCCCAGGATCTTCCGGCGGGCGGCCAGGTACAGCTCGGGCATGGCGGCGTAGGTCCCGCCGATGCCCCCCACCGCTCCGGCGGCCAGGCCGGAGACGAACTGCTCGTCGGGGCCGTTGAACACGATGGCCCCCTCGGCCCGGAAGCGGATGATGTCGTACACCGGCATGGAGGAGTTCTTCACCCCGATGACCCGGGGGTTCTTCCGCATCTCCCGCAGCAGGGGGAGGGTGAGCTCCACGCCGGCCAGCTGGGGGATGTTGTAGATGATGAAGTCGGTGTTGGGTGCCGCCGCGGAGATGGCGTTCCAGTAGGCGGCGATGGACGCCTCGGGCAGCTTGAAGTAGATGGGAGGGATGGCGGCGATGGCGTCCACCCCGAGGCTCTCGGCGTGGGCGGCCAGCTCGCAGCTGTCCGCGGTGTTGTTGCAGGCCACGTGGGCGATGACGGTGACATGGCCGTCCGCCGCCGCCATCACGTGCTCCAGCACGGTCTTGCGCTCGGCCACGCTCTGGTAGATACACTCGCCGGAGGACCCGCCCACGTACAGGCCGGTGACCCCCTTGTCGATGAGGTAGCGGGTGAGCTCCTCCACCCGCCGGGGGCTCACCGCCCCCGTCTCGTCATAGCAGGCGTAGAACGCGGGGATCACGCCCTGATATTTCTTCAGTTCCGTCATGATTCAGATACAGCCTCCATAATGTCTCTCTGGCCGCGCCGGACGGGCGCGGGCACGGTTCAGTCCTTCCACAGGACCTTGAACACCGCCTTGGTCACCCGTTGGGGCTCCGGGCCGGTGCGCAGCTTGATGCGGTGGGCGTCCCCGGGGAAGACCGTTAGGAACCACCCGGGCCGAAGGATTAGGGTGTGGTCCGCCGGGCCCCGCAGGGCGTAGAAGTCGTCCCGGTGGTCGAACTGGGTGAGCCCGTCGGGGTGGGCGATGTCCACCCGCTCCTCCCCCTCCAGCATGATGTGCAGGTCCAGGTAGCGGCGGTGGGCCTCAAAGAAGCCCTCCTCCTCCGGGATGGTGTCATAGGTGAACCGGTTGGCGTACACCCGCTCCCCGTCCAGCCGGACGGTCTCCTCCCCGATCGAAGCCAGGAACTCCGGCGTCAGGCGGTCCAGCGCCAGGTCCAGGGCGGGGCAGATGCCGCGGTAGTCCCCGGCGTCGCTGAGTTTGGCGAGGATCATGCCGTCCTCACCCCTTCACAGCGCCCATGGTGATGCCCTGGGTAAAGTACTTCTGGAAGATGAGGAAGATGATGATGATGGGCACAGAGGCCAGGGCGGCGCCCGCCATGATCAGGCCGTAGTCGGTGGAGTCGGAGGACTGCAGCCCCGCGATGCCCAGGGCGATGGTCTTCTCCACGTTGTCGGTGAGCATGACCAGCTGCAGGGGGTACTCGTTCCAGGCGTTGATGAAGGTGAAGATGGCCAGGGCGCCGAAGCCCGGCTTGATCAGCGGCATCACCACGCTCCAGAAGGTGCGCACCTCCCCCGCCCCGTCGATCCGGGCGGCCTCCAGCATCTCGGAGGGGATGGTCTCGGAAAACTGCTTCATCAGGAACACGCCGAAGGGCCAGCCCACCACCGGGCAGATGACGGCCCAGGAGGTGTTGGCGATGCCCAGGAAGGTGGACAGGGACAGCAGGGGGATCAGGATGACCTGCTTGGGCAGGGCTATGGCGCACACGAACAGGGTGAACAGCGCCGCCCGGCCGTAAAACCGCTTCTTGGCCAGCACATAGCCCGCCAGGGAGGCGGTGATGCAGGAGAGGAGCATGGCCATCACCGAGATGAACACCGAGTTGAACAGCCAGCGCAGGGCCATGGGGATCTCGGGACCGGTGACGGTGTAGCCGAAGGCCTCGAACCTGAACAGCTCGGTGGTGCTCCGGAACAGGTTGTCATAGTTGGCCAGGGTGGGGCTCACGTCGGTGAAGGGGATCCACCGCACCGACTCCCCCGCCTTGATGAGGATGTCCGCCTTGTCCTTCACCGAGCCGGTGACGATCCAGTACAGGGGGAACAGGAACAGGATGGCCAGCACGATGAGCAGGATCACGCTGAACACCACATAGGACTTTTTTCTTCCGTTTCTCACGCTGCCCACCCCCTTACTCCGTGGCGCCGCCGTTCATCACCTTGAACTGCAAGGCGGAGAACAGGGCGATCACGATGGCCAGCACCACGCCCATGGCGTCGGCGTAGCCGTACTGGTACTGCCGGAAGGCGGTCTCGTACAGGTAGTACATCACGGTGCTGGTGGCGTAGTTGGGGCCGCCGGAGGTCAGCAGCTGGATCAGGGCGAAGCACTGGAAGCTGTTGATGGTGGTGATGACCACCACGTACAGGGTGGTGGGCGTGATGGCCGGCCACTTGATCCTCCAGAAGATCTGCATCCGGGTGGCACCGTCCACCTCGGCGGCCTCCACCATGGAGCTGTCCACGTTGCCCAGGGCGGCCACGTAGAGGACGATGGGCTGCCCGATGGAGGTGGTGAACAGGATCAGGATGACGCAGGCCAGGGCGGTGCGGGGGTCGCCCAGGAAGCTGAAGCCCCGGTCCAGGATGCCGGCCCCGGTGAGCAGGTGGTTGAACAGGCCGTTGTAGGTGTGGAACATCCAGCGCCACACCACCACCACGGCCACCGAGCCGGTGACCACCGGCAGGTAGAACACGCACCGGAAGAAGGACCGGGCGGAAGCTCTCATCTCATAGATGGCGGAGCCCACCCACAGGGAGAACACCGTCACCACGGGCACCGAGACCACCACGATGATCACGGTGTTCACCATGGACTTGAGGAAAACGGGGTCCTGGAACAGCTCTACGTAGTTTTTCAGTCCCACAAAGGAGCCGCCGCCCATGTGGGAATCGGTGAGGCTGGTCACCACCCCCATGGCCATGGGGGTCACCACGAAGCAGACGAAGAAGAACAGGGCGGGCAGCAGGAACAGGTAGGACACGACTGTCTCACGCCGGCGCAGCACCGGGCTTTGAGACATGGCTTGCTTGCTCATGGAAGTCTCACTCCCTCAATGTTCGGAAAGTGCCCCCCCTCCCCGATCCGCCAGGGAGGGGGGACACTGCCGCGTCGCTTTTCGCTGTTGTGAAAGCTGTGAAGTCGGGCGGCCGTCAGCCGGTGATGGCCGCGTTGGAATTGGTCACGTAGGTGTCCAGCTCGGTCTGGGGATCGCCGCCGTTGGCCAGCACCCGCTGGAGCATGTTCCACCACTCGGTCCGCATGGTGGTGAAGCCGTCCATGGTGTTGTAGTAGGGGGCGTAGTACTGGGTCCAGGAGCTGAGCAGCTGCATCTCCTCATCGCCGGCGTAGAGGTCCAGCGCCTCGAAGGTGCCGGTGACGGGCAGCGCGCCGGACTGCAGCACGCTCTTGGGGCCCCACTCGTCGTCGGTGCAGATGAACTGGATGAAGGTCTTGGCCGCGTCGATCTTGGCCTGGTCGCCGTTGTCGAACACGCAGAAGCCGTTGTACAGGGTCTCCAGCTCGGGCACGCCGTCGTCAGAGGGGAAGGGGACGGAGACCTGAGTGAAGTCGTCGGAGTGATAGCTGATGGCGTTGGAGGTGCCCCAGCAGAAGGTCATGGCGCAGTTCTCGGTCTGGAACATCTCCAGCTCCTGGGCGGCCTGCATGTCGGTGGCCACGTCCAGATAGCCGGCGTCCACCATCTCCTGCAGCAGGGTCATGGCCTGGACGCCCTCGGGGCTGTTCATGGTGTAGGCGCTCATGTCCTCGTTGGCGATGGCGGCGCCGTAGAGGTTGGAGACGAGGGCGCGGGTGCCCTGGTCGCCGCCCTGGCCGCCGCAGTAGACGATGCCGGGGGTGTAGCCCGCGTCGGCCAGCGCCTTGCAGGCGTTCTGGAAGTCCTCGGTGGTCCAGGCGCGGTCACCCTCCAGGTTCAGGTACTGGTCAGCGCCGGCCGCCTCGAACATCTCCAGGTTGATGCCCATGTAGAAGGGGGCGGAGGACAGGGGATACATCCAGTAGTCGGTGCCGTCGGAGCAGGCGGAGAGGACGGCCTCGGACATGTCGCCGGACGCCTCGCCGATGATGTCGTTCAGGTCGGCCAGCTCGCCCGCCTTGCCGTACTCGATGATGCGGCCCGGGGCGTCGAACAGCACGTCGGGGGCGGTGTCCGCCTCGATGGCGGCGGTGAGGGTCTGGGGACCGGAGGTAAAGTCGATGATGGTCAGGTTGACCTCGATCTCCGGGTGGACCTCGTTGAAGGCGGCGATGAGCTCTTCCTCATAGCCGGTGGCGTTGCCGAAGGTGGGGAAGGCCCACCACTCGATGGACACCTGCTGGGTCTCGGTGCCGGGGGTGGTCTCGCCGGGGTCGTTGCCGCCGGTGGGGGTGGGGTTCTGCTCCACGGTGCAGGAGGCCAGGGCGAACACCATGGCCAGCGCCAGGAGCAGCGCGAGAACTTTTTTGAGTCTCATGTTGATTCATCCTCCTCTTTTCATTTTTCGACGATAAATACCACCTGAGTTTCTGGTATCTATGTTGAAATTGTACAAGGATAGGCCCCCAATGTCAAGGACAAATCGCAAAAATTTTCCACTTTTCCGCTTTTGCAGAAAATTTTTTTCATTTCCGGGCAAAACGCCCCCTTTCGCCGGCCTTCGGGGCGGGTCACTCCTCCCCGTCGGCGGGGGAGAGCCCCTCCTCCGCCGGGAGATATTTCACAAAGATCCGCTCGGCGAACAGGGAGACCAGCAGGGCCCACAAAGAGGGCACGATCAGCAGGGGCACCCACAGCAGCTCGGGCACCAGCCGGGCCAGCTCCAGGGTGAGCAGCACCATCACCACCGTGCTGGGCAGGTGCCGGAAGGTGAGGCGCAGCCCGGTGGAGAACAGCCCGCCCACCGAGAACTGGAACCGCCCCAGCAGCGGCCCGATCCAGCAGGCGATCCCCCCGGGCACCACCAGCAGCACCGACAGGCACACGAAGAGCACCACCCCGTCAGAGTCCAGCAGGGCGAAGTAGTACATCCACTGATAGAGGATGTACAGCGCCCAGGCCGCCCCCAGGCAGATGAGGCTGGCGGGCACCCCCTGCCGCAGGTTCTCCCGCAGGGAGCGGAAGAAGAGGCGGAAGGAGCGGTCCTCGTCCTTCTTCCGGAACACCCGGTACAGGGCGTGGTAGAGGGCCGCCGTGGCGGGCACCAGGGTCACCAGCGGGATGGAGCACACCGCCCACAGCAGGGACAGCCCCACCAGGTCCACCAGCCGGGCCAGCGCCCGGAAGATGATGTTGTCGGGGTGGAAAAAGCCCACGGTCCGCCCCTCCTCTCTCAAGCTGTCTCCCCGGGGGTCACTTCTCCCCGGCCAGCAGGGCCTCCCCCGCAGTGTAGATGTCCCCCGCCCCCACGGTGAGGATCAGGTCCCCGGGCCGGGCCAGCTCCCGCAGCCGGGCGGTGACGTCCTTCAGGGTGGGGCAGTAGACGCTGCCCGGGATCTCCCGGGCCAGGTCCCGGGACGAGATGCCGATGGTGTTCTTCTCCCGGGCGGCGTAGATCTCGGCCAGCAGCACCACGTCGGGCCGCCGGAGCACCGAGACGAAGTCGTCGAACAGGGCCTTGGTCCGGGTGTAGGTGTGGGGCTGGAAGGCGCAGACGATCCGCCGGTAGCCCAGCCCCTCCGCCGCCGAGAGCAGGGCGGCCACCTCGCTGGGGTGGTGGGCGTAGTCGTCGTACACCTCGGCCCCACGGAAGCTGCCCTTGTGCTCAAAGCGCCGGCCCGTCCCCCGGAAGGAGGCCAGCCCGCCGGCCACCGCCGCCGGCTCCGCGCCCAGCAGAAGGCAGGCCGCCGCCGCGGCCAGGGCGTTTTTCACGTTGTGGACGCCGGGGACGCTCAGGCTGATCCGCCCCAGCCTCTGCCCCCTCCAGATCAGGTCAAAGGAGGGCAGCCCCCCCTCCCAGGCGAGGTCGGCCGCGTGGGCGTCCCCCTCCTTCAGGCCGAAGGTGACCAGCGGCCGGTCCAGCCCGGCCAGAGCGGCCATGGTGTTGGGGTCCTCCCCGTTGGCCACCACCGCCCCCTCCGCCGGCACCAGCCCGGCAAAGGCCCGGAAGGAGCGCTGGATGTCGGCCAGGTCCCTGAAAAAGTCCAGGTGGTCCTCCTCGATGTTCAGGATCACCGCCACCGTGGGGCAGAAGGAGAGGAAGGAGTTGCAGTACTCGCAGGACTCGGCGATGATGGTGTCCCCCTTCCCCACCCGGTGGCCCGCCCCCAGCAGGGGCAGGGTGCCCCCGATCATCACAGTGGGGTCCAGCCCGGCCGCCATGGCGATGTGGGTACACATGGAGGTGGTGGTGGTCTTGCCGTGGGTGCCCGCCACGCACAGGGCGTGGCGGTACCGCCGCATCAGCGCGCCCCAGGCCTGGGCCCGCTCGAACACCGGGATGCCCGCCGCCCGGGCGGCGGCGATCTCGGGGTTGTCGTCGTGGACGGCGGCGGTGCGGATGACGCAGCCGGCCCCCGCCACGCTTTCGGGCAGGTGGCCGATGGTCACCGGGATGCCCAGGGCCCGCAGATGGGCCACCGCCTCCCCTTCCTTCATATCAGAGCCGGTGACGGCCACCCCCATGCCGTGGAGCACCTCGCCGAGGGGGGCCATGGACACCCCGCCGATGCCCACCAGGTGGGCCCGGGCGCCGGGGCGGAGATACCGGTCGATCTCAAAATTCTGTCCGTTCATGGCTTTACACGCCCTTTTTCAGAGATTATAATGTGACTCGGAGCGTTCGTGCGCCGTCCGAATTTTCTGTGCGCACGTTTTTTATTATTATAGCTTCTTTGCCCCGCTATGACAAGGTCGGGGCGGAAATTCTCCCGGGGGACAGCTCCCGGACTGGGAGGAGGGGATCCCATGGGCGGTCACGCCGTCCCGCCCCACGCCGCGGCCTGCTGCCGCCGGCTGTGGGAGGCGGGCTATGAGGCCTACCCCGTGGGGGGCTGCGTCCGGGACCTGCTGCTGGGCCGGACCCCTCCGGACTGGGACGTGACCACCTCCGCCCTGCCGGAGCAGGTCATGGCCCTCTTCCCCGGCGCCGTGCCCACCGGCCTGCGCCACGGCACCGTCACCCTGCCCACGCAGGGCGGGCCGGTGGAGGTGACCACCTTCCGCACCGAGGGGGGATACGCCGACGGGCGGCACCCCGACGCCGTCTCCTTCCGCGCCACCCTCCGGGAGGACCTGGCCCGGCGGGACTTCACCGTCAACGCCATGGCCCTGGACCGGGACGGGACGGTCATCGATCCCTTCGGCGGCCGGGCTGACCTGGCCGCCCGGCTGCTGCGCTGTGTGGGCGACCCGGCCCTCCGCTTCCGGGAGGACGCCCTGCGCATGTTCCGGGCGGTGCGCTTCTCCGCCCAGCTGGACTTTGCCCTCTGCGACGACCTCCCCCCCGCCATCCGGGCCAACGCCGGCCGGGCCTCCACCCTGTCGGCGGAGCGGGTCCACGGGGAGCTGGAGGCCATCCTCCTCTCCCCCCGGCCGGAGCGGGCCGGCCTGCTGTTCCGGTGGGGCCTCATGGCCCGGTGGGCCGGCGGGGAGCCCGGGCCGCTGGACGGTCTGGCCGCCCTGCCGGCGGAGCGCCCGGTCCGGTGGGCCGGGCTGTGCGCCGCCCTCCGCGAAGCCGGCGCCATCCGGGACCCCGGGGAGTTCCTGACCGCCCTCCGGGCCGGCGGCCGCACCCGCCGGGCCTGCGCCGCCGGGGCCGCTCTGTGGGCCTCCGGCCTGCCCCGGGACCACCGGGGGTGGCGGCACGCCCTGGCCGCCCACGGTCCCGACGCCTGCCGGGCTGCGGCGGCCATGGAGGGGGCGGGGACCCTGGCCGGGCTGGACGCCCTGCTCTCCTCCCGCCCCTGCGTCACGGCGGGGGGGCTTGCCCTCTCGGGGGGCGACCTGGCCGCCCTGGGCCTGTCCGGGGCGGACATCGGCCGGACCCAGCGCAGACTTCTCTCCCACGTGCTGGACCGGCCCGAGGACAACCGGCGGGAGCGGCTGCTGGACCTGCTGGACCTGCCCCGGTGACCGCCGTCCGAAATTTTTGAAAATTTTTTTCGCGGGCTGCGATAAAACGCCCCGCCCGTGCATCATGTAAATGACAGGAGCCGATGGATATGTCCCTATTCGCCTCGCTCCAGACGGAGCCCGCGGTCCAACAGGGCCGCGAACTGGAAGAGCTGCTTTTGCAGGTGGCCGCCGGGGACCGGGATGCCCTGGGCGCCCTCTACCACCGCACCCGGGCGGCGGTATACGGGCTGGCGCTGTCCTACCTGAAACGGCAGGCGGACGCCGAGGACGTCACCCAAAACACCTTCCTGCAGGCCTGGGAACACGCCGGACAGTACCGGGGCACGGGCAAGGCCCTCGCCTGGCTGCTGACCATCGCCCGCAACCTCTCCCTCATGGCCCTGCGCCGGAGGAAGGATGAGGACCTCCCCCCGGAGGACTGGGCCGCCATCCCCGACAAGCCCGCCCTCTCCCTGGAGGACCGGCATCTCCTCTCTGTGGTGATGAACACCCTGGAGGAGCAGGAGCGGCGCATCGTGCTGCTCCACGCGGTGACCGGGCTGAAGCACCGGGAGATCGCCGCGCTGCTGGAGCTGCCGCTGTCCACCGTCCTGTCCAAGTACCACCGATCCCTGAAGAAATTGAGACAGCAGCTGGAAGGAGATGAGACCCCATGACCGACCGCGAACTGGAGCGCAGGCTGAGAGATGCCCTGGACCACGCGGCCCCGGACGACGTGGAGGGCCTCCTGGACCGCTGCGGACCGCAGAAAGGAAACGTGATCCCTATGACGACGACCGAGAAGAAAAAGACTTCCCCCCGGAAGTACCTCTCCATGATCGCCGCCGCCTGCCTGGTGCTGGTGATCGCCGGCGGCGCCTACGGAGTGGGCCGCTATCAGCAGTCCAACGCCGTGGCCTCCGTGGTGTCCCTGGACGTCAACCCCAGCATCGAGCTGACCCTGAACAGCAAGGAAAAGGTCCTCTCCGCCACCGCCCTGAACAGCGACGCCGTGGCCGTGCTGGACGGCATGGACCTGGTGGGGGACGACCTGAACAAGGCCATGAACGCCATCATCGGCTCCCTGCTGAAGAACGGCTACGTGGACGAGCTGGCCAACTCCATCCTCATCACCGTGGAGGACGATGACGCCGCCCGGGCCGCCGCCCTGCAGCAGAAGCTCAACGCCGAGGCCGAGGCCATCCTGTCCGGCGCCAAGGTCAACGGCGCCATCCTGTCCCAGACCCTCACCGTCTCGGCCCAGCTCCGGGAGCAGGCCGACGCCTACGGCATCTCCACCGGCAAGGCCGCCCTGATCCAGGCCATCGTGGACGCCAGCGCCGGCACCCAGACCTTCGAGGGGCTGGTGGGTCTGAGCATCAACGAGCTGAACCTGCTGGCCTCCGGCACCGTCCAGTCGGGCTCCGGCACCTCCGGCAGCACCGGCACCGGCGCCGGAACCGCCACCGCCCTGGACAGCTTCACCTCCACCGGCACCGCCAGCCAGAGCGCCTACATCGGCAGCGACGCCGCCCTGTCCGCCGCCCTGCGCCACGCCGGCGTGTCCTCCTCCAGCGCCACCCTGCTGAAGAGCCAGTTCGACTACGAGGACGGCCGGATGGTCTACGAGGTGGAGTTCCTGGCCGGGCAGACCAAGTACGAGTACGACATCGACGCCTCCACCGGCGACGTGGTCACCTATCAGCAGGAGACCCGTCCCACCCAGTCCGCCTCCGGCACCGACATCGGTTCCGCCGCCGCCCAGTCCGCCGCCCTGGCCCACGCCGGCTTCAGCCAGAGCCAGGTCACCGGCCTGCGCACCGTGCCCGACTTCGACGACGGGATCTACTCCTATGAGGTGGAGTTCTGGGTGGGCTCCACCGAGTACGACTACGACATCGACGGCTACACCGGCGGCGTGATCTCCTTCGAGGTCAAGACCCACACCGGCTACGTCTCCTCCGGCGGGGCCGCCTCCACGGGCGGGAACGGTTCCTCCCCCTCCGCCGGCGACA
This sequence comes from uncultured Oscillospiraceae bacterium, assembly GCA_944386845.1. GTDB lineage: Bacteria > Bacillota > Clostridia > Oscillospirales > Oscillospiraceae > CALXCT01. The sequence goes on from CALXCP010000053.1 coordinate 11,253, forward strand.
TCGGCTCCGCCGAGGCCCAGGCCACGGCCCTGTCCCACGCCGGCCTCACCGAGAGCCAGGTCACCGGCCTGCGCACCACCCGGGACTATGACGACGGGCGGCTGGAGTACGACGTGGAGTTCTGGAACGGCACCACCGAGTACGACTACACCATCGACGCCGCCACCGGTGCCGTGATCTCCAGCGATATCGAGCGCCACGGCAATGCCGGCACCGGCGGGAACACCGGCACCAGCGCCGGCAGCACCGACATCGGGGCCGAGGCCGCCAAGGCCGCCGCCTTCGCCGCCGCCGGCGTGCCCGCCGGGGACGCCACCTCCGTCCGGGTGCAGCGGGAGTATGACGGCGGCCGGCTGGAGTACTTGTTTGAGTTTTGGACCGCCGCCACCG
>CALXCP010000054.1 GCA_944386845.1 uncultured Oscillospiraceae bacterium
AAAAAGGGTGGTGGGTGGGTCCAGAAAATTCTCGCCCTCAGGCGAAACCGCGGCGGGGCGTTCCGCGACCGCCCACCCGATGCGGGGCGTGACCATGCCCCGCCGCCGCGGACCGACACAAAAGCGCCGGGCCGGAGCAACGCTCCGGCCCGGCGCTTTTTCTGTTTCAGAGGTGCGGTCAGGCGAAGAACTCGCCGAAGGGCCGCCGCTCCTCCATGGCGGTGATCATATCCGCCATTTTGGACACGTCTCCCAGCAGATTGACGCCGCACAGGCGGTCGTCGCTGAAGTAGTAGCGCTCCAGCTGGCCCCTGGCGTCGTCCCGGATCTCCACCGTTTTGTAGGTGCGCTTGGGGTCCTTGCCCGGGTCGCCCAGGGAGAACAGCTCGGTGTCCATCCCGTGGAAGGAGGTGATGGGGGAGATGTTCTGGTAGGAGACCAGGTCGCCGGTGGCGCAGGCGCCGGCCACCCGGCCCTGCTCCTGGGCCTCGGGCCATAGGGCGTAGTTGACCCCCTGGAACTGGGCGCAGTCGCCGCAGGCGTACACGCCGGGCAGGTTGGTCTCCATCCGCTCGTCCACCACCACGGCCCGGTCCACCGTGATGCCGGCCTCCAGGGCCAGGGCGGTGTTGGCCCGCACGCCGCAGGACACCACCACCAGGTCGGCGGGGATGACCTCGCCGGTGGACAGCTTCACGCCGGTCACCGCATCGCTGCCCTCCAGAGCCTCGATCTGCACGCCGGTCTCCACCCGGACGCCCACCTTGGCGCACTGGGCCAGCAGGGCGGCCGCCGTGGCGTCGTCCAGCTGGCGGCCCATGATGGTGGGGGCCAGCTCCAGCACGGTGACCTCGCACCTGGCCTTGCGCAGCTCCCAGGCCGCCTCCAGTCCCAGCACGCCGCCGCCGATGACCACCGCCCGCTTCAGGCTGTCGCCCATGGCCTGGACCTTGGCCACGTCGCTGAAGCGGCGGATGGCCACCACGTGGTCCTTGTCGGTGCCGGGGATGGGGGGGATGAAGCACTCGCTGCCCAGGGCCAGGATGAGCTTGGTGTAGGGCAGCTTCAGGTCTCCGTCCAGCACCACCGCCCGCTCCCCGGGCAGGATGCCGGTGACCTGCCGGTGGAGGATGGGCAGGATGTTCTGGGCCTCGTACCAGCTTTCGGGGTGGAGGGCCATGTGTTCCTCGTCCAGGCCGGAGAGCATGGCCTTGGTGAGCATGGGCCGCTGATAGGCGGGGCCCTCGTTGGAGATGAGGAGGATACGGCCCGTCTTGTCCCGCTGCCGGATGGCCTCGGCGGCGTTGACGCCGGCGCAGCCGTTGCCCAGGATGACGTAGGTGTTCTGGGTGTCGTTGTGATAGGTCACCTCGTCCACGGTGACCTCCACGAACTTGTCCCGGCCCACGCCGCACACCGGGCAGGTGTCCAGCGACGCGTCGAAGATCTCGCCGCACACCAGGCACTTCACCAGCTTCCGGCCACCCTTGCCGGCGCCGGGGACGGAGACGGCGGGCAGGGGCTCGAAGTACTCGGGGCCCACGCCGCACACCGGGCAGGTGTCCTTGCCCGCCTCGAACACCGCGCCGCAGATCTTGCAGCGCACCTTCTCGGCGGGGGCGGCGGCGGGCTGGTCGTCCAGGGGCTCGAAGTGCTCCGGACCCACGTGGCACAGGGGACACTCGTCCACGCCCTCCTCGAACTCGGCGCCGCAGATCTTGCAGCGGACCTTCCGCCGGGGGGCCCGCTGGACAGGGGAGAGGCCCTCCAGCAGGGTGCGGCCAAAGTTACGGCCGAACTCCCGGGCGCTCATGAGCTCCACCTCGCTGGGCTTGAAGCGCACCCGGAAGCCGTCCACCGTGCGCAGCTTCAGTTGCCTGAGGCGTTCCATGATGTGGGGCACGCCCTCGCCGGACCAGCCGTAGCTGCCGAAGGCGCTGGCCAGCTTGCCCTTGTGGGTGGCGGCGAACATGCCGGTGGTCAGGTCCCAGATGGGCTTGAGGGCCTCACCCACGATGGTGGGGGTGCCGAAGAGGATGCCGTCGGCGAACAGCAGCTCCTGGGCCACCTTGCCGGCGTCGGACACCACCATGTCATAGGCGCGCACGTCGATCTCCCCGCTCTCGGTGATGCCCTCGCCGATGGCCTGGGCCAGCTGCCCGGTGTAGCCGTAGGCGCTGACGTAGGGGATGATGACGGTGGGCCGGGGGTTGGGGTTGACCACGGTGCACCACTGCTCATAGGTGTCCAGCATCCAGGGGATGTCGGCGTCCAGCACGGGGCCGTGGCCCGGGCAGATCATGTCCAGCTCCAGCTTCCGCACCCGGCGCAGGGCCTCGGCCATGAAGGGCTTGTAGGGGCCGATGATGTTGTCGAAGTAGTACTTGGTGGCCCGGAGATACCCGTCGTGGTCGGTGACCTTGCTCACCAGCACCTCGTCCATGGCGTAGTGGCTGCCGAAGGAGTCGCAGGTGACCAGGGTCCTGTCCTCCCGGATGTAGGTGTACATGGTGTCGGGCCAGTGGAGGTTGGGCACCACCAGGAACTCCAGCGTCTTGTCGTCCAGCTTCAGGGTCATGCCGTCGGTGACGGGCATGGCGTAGAAGTCCCGGTTGACGATCTGCTTCAGAAAGTCGATGGCACAGCCGGTGGCCACGATCTTGACCCGGGGGTTCAGCTCCAGCAGCCGCTGGATGCTGCCGCTGTGGTCGGGCTCGGTGTGGCTGACCACCAGGTAGTCCACCGACTCGATGGGGGCTACCTGCTGGATCTTCTCCAGCCAGCTGTCCAGGCACTTGGCCTTGGCCGTCTCAAAGAGGACGGTGTGGCTGGGCGTCTTGAGCACGTAGGAGTTGTAGGTGGTGCCGAACTCGGTGTACATGATGATGTCAAATACCCGCAGCTCGTGGTCCAGGGCCCCGGTGAAGTAGAAGCCGGGCTTCAGCGCGAAGGTGTCCATGGCGTTCATCCTTTCTGTTGGAGAATTTTACTAAATGAGAATGATTCCTATGTTTAGATTATACCATAGTTTGCGCCGTTGGCAAGAGGAAATCACAAAAAAACCGCCTCCGGCGGAAAATTTTACACAGCGGAAGGGGCCGGGCGCACCCAAACGGTGCGCCCGGCCCCGGAAGGACTGGGTCAGGCGGCGGACTCTTCGCCGGCCGCGGGGACGTCAGCTTCAGGGACGTCGGTCTCAGGGACGTCAGTCTCACCGGAGCCCTCGGCCTCGCCGGGATCGGTCTCCTGGACGGGAGGCGTCAGGGTGCCGGCCCGGGCCTGCTCCAGCAGGGGCTGGAAGTTGCACAGGATCACCGCCACCTCGGCCCGGGTGGCCTGGCCGCCGGGCTGGAGGCTGCCGTCGGGGTAGCCCCCCAGCAGGCCGTAGGCCACGGCGGAGGTCACCCCGTTCAGGGCCCAGGAGGGGATGCTCCCGGCGTCGGTGAACTCCAGCGTCCAGCCCTCGGGGGCGGGGAGGAACTGCCCCAGCAGCACGGCGATCTCCTGCCGGGTGATGGGAGAGGCGTAGTTGGAGTAGAGCAGCCCGTCGGTCCCGAGGGAGCCGCCGGTGTAGCCCAGGGCGTACATGGCTTTGATGTAATTGACCGACCAGGAGGGGATGTCCGCCGCGTCGGCAAAGGGGAGCTCCACCTCCGCGTAGGCGGAGGCGTCCACCCCGAGAAGGTTGGCGAGCATGATGAAGAACTCCTGCCGGGTGATGGCCTGGTTGGGGTAGTACATGGTGCCCTCCTCGGTGTTCACCCCGCCCACGATGCCCTGCCGGGCCAGGGAGAGGATGAAGGAGAGGGCCCAGCTGTCCTGGGCGTCCACGAAGTGGATGGGCAGGGCGAGGGAGAGGGAGACGGTCTGCCCGCCGCAGGTCACCTCCACCGTCCCCTCCGCGGCGGAGATGCGGCTGGCGGTGAACAGCCCCTCCGGGGTGACCGAGCCGATGTCCCCGGTCACCGACCAGGCGGCCAGGGTGTCCTCCAGCACGGCGTCAAAGCCGTTCCACGTCCCGCTGACGTGGAGCTGGACGCTCTCTCCGGGCTGGGCGGACAGGGAGGTGAGAGAGCCCGTCTCCCCGTCCCGGGATACCGTCAGGGTGTCCAGGGCATCGGTGATATAGAGGAGGGCGGTGCCCGAGGCCCCGGTGGAGGGGGAGGTGAGGGTCACCGTCTCAACCCCGGGAGAGGCGGCGGTGTACACCGAGCCCTCCAGCGTTCCGCAGGTGCCGGCCACCGAGAGGGCCGTGTCCTCGGGCAGCTGGGCGAACCAGCCGGAGCGGTCGGCGGCGTAGACGGTGGACAGGTCCAGAGAGGCCCCGGCGAAGACCACCGCGCCGTTCTCCTTCAGGTGGAGCCGGGCGGGGGCGCCGTCGGCGGGCTCCTCGGAGACGAAGAGGATGTAGGTGGAGCAGGTCCGGGGCGACCCGTCGGAGGGCCGGTTCACCACATGGCACAGGTCATCCCCCGGGGTGTTGACGCTCATGGCGGAGGAGCCGCCCCCGTCCAGATTGATGACGGTGACGCAGCCCTGGGCCAGCAGCTCCTCGGCGCACAGCTTCAGGGACAGGCCGTTGGAGTGGCTGCTCTTCCGCCCGTCCACCACGGTGAGCTGGATGGTGCCGTCGGCGTGGATGCCCAGCAGGGTGCGGGGGTTGCGGCCAGAGGAGATGGCGCTGTCCCAGGAGGAGGAGTCGGTGAGGGCGCCGTCCTGCACCAGGATGTCCCCGCCGCCGCAGGCCCACACCGCCCGGGCGGCGGCCTCGTCGGAGCACTGGGCGGACAGAGTCACCCGGTCGCCCACGGCAAACTTGGCCAGCTCTCCGTCCAGCCCGGCGGTGGAGGCGGCGGTGAGGATGAAGTTGTCCTCCCCGATGGCCTGGGCGTGGGGATAGGTCTCCCCGTCGGTCTGGAACACATCGGTGACCTCCAGGGTGAGGCCGGCGGTGAGGGTGAGCGCCTCTCCCTCCACCACTTTCATCCGCACCATCCAGCCGGCGGTGGAGGTCCGGGTGGAGACGGTGGAGAAATCCTCGCTGAACAGGTACAGGCCGGCGGAGTTCCGGCTCTTGTTGAAGTGGGTGAGGGTGACGGTCTGCCCGGCGTTGTTGGCCTGGGTGCTCCCCCCCTGATTGGTGAGGGTGAGGGTGACCTCGGGCCGGGAGAGGGCGGCGGTGCCGTCGTCAAAGAAGAGGATGGCGTTCTCCCCCTCCGGGCTGGACTTGTAGACCCCGTCCTCCACCACGATGCCCATGGGGACCCGGGTGGAGGTGGAGAAGAAGTCGGCGTTGACGCCACCCAGCACGTGGTAGCCCAGGGATTTGGCGTACATGATGGCGCCGCTGATGGTTGCCCCGCCGTAGATGGTCCCGTCCCCGGGCACCACGATGGGGAACACGTGGCCGCCGGGGGAGAGGGTGAGGGTGTGGACGGCCTCCCGGCCGTAGCGGTCGTTCTGATAGACGGTGCTGGTGTAGGCCACCGCGTCGGTGAGGACGGTCTGGCTCTGCCAGACCTGCTGCCCCGCGCCGGCGGGGGCGGTCTCCCCGGCGGCGGCCAGGGCGGGGGAGAGGGAGAGCACGGCCGCCAGCGTCAGGGCCAGGGCGGACCGGAGCGTCTTGTGAAGCATGGGCGAAACTCCTTTGGCACAGGGACGGGAGGGACAGAAGGGCCGCCGGGGGCGGCCCGCTGGCCCCATTGTACCAGACCCCCCGGAAGATTTCAACGGAGAAACCGAGGGAAAAAACGGCAGAGCAGTTGAAATGTTCACAAATATGGGGTATCATATTAAATTATCTATCTGTGCCCCGGCGGGGCGGGGGGAGGGAGTCTATGGAGGAGCGACAGTCCAGTTCGGTGCGGGCGGTGAGCCTGGTGATGGTCATCACCCTGCTGGGCAAGGTGCTGGGCCTGCTGCGAGACCGGCTGCTCACCACCAGCTACGGCCTGGGGATGGAGAGCAACGCCTTCCTCCTGGCCAGCCGGATCCCCCGGGTGTTCTTCGACGTGATCTTCGCCTCGGCCATCGCGGCCTGCTTCATCCCGGTGTTCACCCGGTATCTCAGCCGGCAGGGCCGCCGGGCGGCCATCAACTTCTCGGGCAATTTCCTCACGGTGGTGGCCCTGGTCACCCTGTCCCTGAGCGGGGTGGGGATGCTGCTGGCCCGGCCGCTGGTGCTGCTCATGGGGGACGGGTTCGACCCGGCCACGGTGGAGCTGTGCACCCACCTGACCCGGATCCTGTTCCCCACGGTGTTCTGCACCGGGGTGGCCTTCACCTTCGTGGGCCTGCTGCAGTCGCTGGACGAGTTCAACATCCCGGCCCTCATCAGCTCGGTGTCCAACGGCTTCATCATCCTCTACTTCCTCACCCTCAACGACCGCTTTGGGATCTACGGGCTGGCGGCGGCCTATCTCATCGCCTGGGCCCTCCAGGCGCTGGTTCAGCTGCCCGCCCTGAAGCGGAAGGGGTGGTACTATCTCCCCGATCCCCGGCCCTGGACCCAGGGGATGCGGGAGGTGCTGGTGCTGGTGCTCCCCGCCATGGTGAGCACCTGGGCCCAGCCCATCAACCTGGTGATCAACGCCCGGTTCGGCTCCCACCTGCTGGGGGGGGACGGGGCCTCCATCATCGACCTGGCCAACAACCTCTACCTCATCGTGGCGGGGGTGTTCGTGCTGTCCATCACCAACGTGATCTTCCCCCGGCTCTCCCGGCTGGAGGAGGCGGCCGACCAGACCGCCTTCCGGGACACCCTGCGCACCACCCTCCACGGCTGCCTGTTCTTCGTGGGTCCCATGACGGCGGGGCTCATGGTCATCTCCCGGCCCCTCATCGACCTGATCTACGGCGGCGGCGCCTTTGACAGCCAGTCGGTGGACGTCACCGCCCGGGCGCTGTTCTTCGTCAGCCTGGGCATGGCGGGATACGGGGTGCAGAACATCCTCTCCCGGGCCTATTTCGCCCGGCACAAGGGGGGCGTCCCGCTGGCGGCCAGCTGCGCGTCGGTGGCGGTGAACCTGGCCGCCTGCATGGCCCTCACCGGGCCGCTGGGGGTGACGGGGCTGGCCCTGGCCTCCGCCCTGGCCTCCACGGTGAACGCCCTGGTGCTGCTGGCCTTCCTGCGGCGGGAGGGGGCCCCGGTGCTGGACCGGGCCTTCCTGCTGGACATGGGGAAGGTGGCGCTGGCCAGCCTGCTGATGGCGGCGGCGGCCTGGGGGACCCTGCAGGGGGTGTCCGGCCTGCTGGACGGGGCGGCGGGCAAGCTGCTCCGGGTGGCCGCCCCCACTCTGGCGGGCGTGGCGGTCTACTTCGTTCTGGCCGCCCTTTTGCGGCTGCCCGAGCTGCGGCTCATGTGGAACAAACTGAGAGAGAGGGGCGCTGACTGATGGCGCAGATCATACAAAATGTGCTCCAGGGGAGCGTGCTGTGCCGGGCGCTGGCGGCGGTGGGCCGCTGGCTGGGCCGGCAGTGGCGGGACAGCCGGATCGTCACCGCCTTCCTGAGCCCCCCCCGGGGGGCGGAGCAGTCCACCGGCAGCATCTTCTACAAGCTGTGGAAGCTGCTCCACCGGCTCCTGTGCCGGATCTTCTCCGCCCTGCGGCTGGACCGGCTGCTGGAGGGCAGCGTGTTCCGCCGGGAGTGGTTCTGGTGTACCCTGGCCGCCGTGGCCGCTCCCATCCTGCCCACCATGGCGGTGCTGGGGCTGGCCATGCTGGGGCTGGTGTCGATGGCGCTGAACTTCGCCTGTGACCGGGAGCGGGAGCTGGTCTACACCCCGGTGGACCGGTACATCCTGCTGCTGGCCGCCATCTATGTGGCGGCGGTCTTCCTGTCGGTGACGGTGCGGGGCAGCCTGGAGGGCGGGGTGCTCACCGCCTTCTTCGTGGGCTGGAGCCTGGTGCTCCTCAACGCGGTGCACACGAAAAAGGAGCTGGACCGGCTGGTGCTGCTGCTGGTGTGCGCGGGGGTGGCGGTCTCCCTCTACGGCTGCGCCCAGTATGTGCTGGGGGTCACCGGGGCGGCCGCCTGGGTGGACAGCGACATGTTCTCCTCCATCACCACCCGGGTGTACGCCACCCTGCAGAACCCCAACGTGCTGGCCGAGTATCTGCTGCTGGTGATCCCCTTCGCCGCGGCGGGGGTGATGACCGCCCGGCGCTGGTGGGGGCGGGTGCTGTATGTGCTGGCCTTCGGGGTCATGTGCGTGTGCATGCTGCTGACCATGTCCCGGGGGGGCTGGCTGGGGCTGCTGTTCGCCGGGGCGGTGTTCCTGGTGCTGATAGACCGGCGCTTCATCCTGCTGGGGCTGGTGGCTCTGGCGGCCCTGTACTTCGTCCTGCCTGAGACGGTGATCGAGCGCTTCACCAGCATCGGCGACCTGTCCGACGGCTCCACCTCCTACCGCCTGTCCATCTGGCTGGGCACCGTGTCCATGCTGAAGGACTACTGGCTGTGCGGGGTGGGCCCGGGGGTGGCCGCCTTCAACATGGTTTACCCGGCCTACAGCTTCAACTCGGTGGCCGCCCCCCACGCCCACAACCTGTTTTTGCAGATCATGTGCGACTGCGGCGTGTGCGGGCTGGTGGTCTTCCTCATCATCCTCTTCCTGTTCTTCCGGGTGACCTGCGGCGCCCTCTCCCGGGAGACCGACCGGGTCAGCCGGTACGGCCTCATCGCCGCCATCTCGGCCATGTGCGGCTTTTTGGTGCAGTCCATGACCGACCACTCCTTCTACAATTACCGGGTGCTGCTGCTGTTCTGGATCTTCACGGCGGTGGGCCTGCTGTACGCCCGGCGCACCGGGATGCGGGAGGGGGGCGGCGCCTCTTGACCCCCGTCAAGGTACTCAACGTCATCAGCGACACCAACATCGGCGGGGCGGGCCGGGTGCTGCTGAACTACCTGCGCTTCCGGGACCGGGAGCGGTACGACGTCTCGGTGGCCCTGCCCGAGGGGAGCCTGCTGATCCCCCCGCTGAAGGAGCTGGACGTGCCGGTGTACGAGGTGGAGGGCCTGGCCGACCGGTCCTTCGACCGGCAGGACGTCCGGGCGCTGAAGGCCCTGATCGCCTGGGTGAAGCCCGACATCGTCCACACCCACGGCGCCCTGTCCGGCCGCATCGCCGGCCGGCAGATGGGCTGCAAGGTGGTCTACACCCGGCACTGCGCCTTCCCGGTGTCCCCCAAGCTCCGCTATCCCCCCGGCCGGTGGGTGAACAAGTGGGTCAACGAGCACTATGCCGACCGGATCATCGCCGTCAGCCCGGCGGCGGCGGCCAACCTCACCGACGCGGGCATCTCCCCCGGGCTCATCACCACCATGATGAACGGGGTGGAGACCGTCCCCCGGACCGCGCCGGAGGAGCAGGCGGCCGCCCGGGCGGCCTGGGGGATCCGGGAGGGGGAGTTCGTCCTGGGCATCCTGGCCCGGATCGAGGACTACAAGGGCCACCTGGACATCCTGGAGGCGGTGGCGCGGCTCCGGGCGGAGGGCCGGCCGGTGCGGCTGCTCATCGCGGGCACCGGCTCCTTCGAGGAGAGGGTCCGCGCCCGCTGCGCCCAGCTGGGGCTGGACGGCTGCGTCACCTTCCTGGGCTTCGTGGAGCGGGTGGGGGAGGTGCTGTCGGTGCTGGACCTGCAGCTCAACGCCTCTTACGGCACCGAGACGTCCAGCCTCTCCGTCCTGGAGGGGCTGAGCATGGGCCTTCCGGCGGTGGTGAGCGACTACGGGGGCAACCCCTGGCTCATCGACGACGGGGAAGACGGGCTGCTCTTTCCCGCCCGGGACAGTGCCGCCCTGGCCCGCTGCATCGCCCGGCTCATGGACGAGCCGGAGCTGCTGGCCCGGATGGGCCGGCGGGCCCGGGAGATCTTCGGGACCCGCTTCACCGGGGAGATCATGGCCCGGAACATCGAGTCGGTCTATGAGGCCGCCGTGAAAGGAGAATGACCGCACATGGACAACAAGAAGGAGACCCGCCCCTGGTGGCGGCTGACCCTGTTCGATATCGTGATCATCGCCGTGGTGATCGTCGTGGGGGCGGTGCTGGTGTGGTTCACCGGCATGGCCGGCAGCTCCGGGACCACCGGGGAGGAGCAAGGCCCCGCCGACACGGGCACCCTGCACTACACCATCGAGCTGCGGCAGATGGTGGGCGAGAGCGCCTACCTCATCCAGGAGGGCGACCAGCTGCTGGACCGGGTGCGCAAGTACAGCATCGGCACCGTGGTCAGCGTGGAGGTGGGGGACGCCGTCACCTACGCCCACAACATGGAGGAGGGCACCTACGTCCCCGTGACGGTGCCCGGCAGCCTCACCGCCACCGTGGTGGTGGAGAGCCCCTACACCGTCAGCGGCCGGGATATCCTGGTGGACGGCGGCTATGTGATCCGCACCGGCCTGGACGTCCAGGTCAGCGGCCCGGGCTACGCCGGCAGCGGCAGCATCATCACACTGGAGAGGAGTGAGGTGGAATGAAGATCATCGACCGGAACGGCCGGCTGTTCGGCAAGATCAGCGTCATCGACCTGCTGGTGCTGATCGTGGTGATCGTGCTGGCCGCAGCGCTGTACATGAAGCGCAACGTCATGGAGCACACCTCTCCCGCCACCCCCACCGTCCCCATCACCTACGAGGTGAAGATCCCCGGCGTCTACGACTACGACCTGGACATGTACCGGGTGGGGGACCAGGTGTACAGCACCGACAACGACAGCGGCAACGCCATCGGCACCATCGCCGAGATCCGGACGGAGCCCTACCGCATCGGGGCCACCTATGTGGACGGCACCTACAACTACCCGGAGGTGGAGGGCCGCTATGACCTCTACCTCACCCTGGAGGGGCAGGGGCTGATCACCGACGGGCGGTACTACATCAACCGCACCTATGAGATCAACGTGAACTCCTACCGCTATATCTACACCATGTTCGTCAACACCGAGTGCGTCATCACGGGGATCCTCTCATGAGGATCCTGATGGCCACCATGGGGCTGGACATCGGCGGCGCCGAGACCCACATCGTGGAGCTGGCCAAGGAGCTGAAGAAGGAGGGCCACGACATCGCCGTGGCCGCCCACGGGGGGGTCTACGTCCCCGAGCTGGAGGCGGCGGGCATCCGGCACTACCCGGTGCCCATGCACCGGCGGAACCTGCGGTGCATGCTCAGGTCCTATTTCCTGCTGCGGAGGATCATCCGGACGGAGCGGCCCGACATCGTCCACGCCCACGCCCGCATCCCCGCCTTCCTGTGCCGTCTGCTCCGGGTGACCATGGGCTTCCCCTTCGTCACCACCGCCCACTGGGTGTTCGACACCGGGGGCATCCTGAAGTACGTCACCAGCTGGGGGCAGAAGACGGTGGCGGTGTCCGAGGACATCAAGGCCTACCTCATGGACAACTACGGCGTCCCCGAGGGGGACATCTTCGTCACCGTCAACGGCATCGACACGGACAAGTTCTCCCCGGCGGTGTCGGGGGAGAAGGTGTGGGCGGAGTTCGGCCTGGACCCGTCCCGGCCCAACCTCTCCAACGTAAGCCAGATGGACGAGAGCAGAGCCCTGATGGACAAGCA
>CALXCP010000055.1 GCA_944386845.1 uncultured Oscillospiraceae bacterium
CTGGAGACCGGCGCCGAGATCAAGGTGCCCCTGTTCATCAACCCCGGCGACAAGATCAAGATCGACACCCGCACCGGCGAGTACCTGGAGCGCTGCAAGTAACATCACAGGAGAGCTGCCCCATCGGGGCCGTGGAAAGGAGATTCCATCATGACGATTTCCGAGAAAGTCGCGTACCTGAAGGGGCTGGCTGACGGCCTGGCCATCGACACCGAGAAGTCCAAGGAGGGCAAGCTGATCCACGAGATCATCGGCATCCTGGAGGAGATCGGCATGTCCATCGAGGACCTGGAGGAGGCCACCGTGGCCCTGGGCGAGGAGATCGACGCCGTGTCCGACGACCTGTCCGACGTGGAGGACGTGGTCTTCGACGAGGACGAGGAGGATGACGACGAGGACTTCTTCACCGTGGAGTGCCCCACCTGCGGCAAGGAGCTGGTGGTGGACGAGGACGCCCTGGTGGAGGGCATGATCCAGTGCCCCGGCTGCGGGGACACCTTCGCCCTGGACCTGTCCGACGAAGAGGACGAGGAGGACGAGGACGAGAAGGAGTGAGCTCCTTCCCCCTGACCGCGTGAAACAGCCCGGAGACCGCCAGGCCTCCGGGCTTTTCGTGTCCGGGCGGAACGGAGGGCATGTCTCCGTTTACATAACTTTTTTCGAGAAAGTATTGGAAATATCCCCGGGATCGTGGTAATATAGTTCATGCATCAGAACCGGAACGGAGGAGTTCATCTTGACCTACACGCTGGCCGTCATCCTGGGCCTGGTCCAGGGGGTGGCGGAGTTCCTGCCCATCTCCAGCTCGGGACACCTGTCCCTGCTGCAGCATTTCTTCGGCATGGAGAACAACGACAACCTTTTCAACATCCTGCTCCACTTCGCCACCCTGCTGGCGGTGTGCGTGGCCTACCGCCGGGACATCGGGGAGATGATCCTGGAGTTCTTCCGGGCCATCGGCGACCTGGCCCGGGGCCGGACCAGCCAGGGCAACCCGCCGGAGGCCCGGCGGATGATCCTGCTGATCATCGTGGGCACCCTGCCCCTGTTTTTGGTGCTGCTGGTGAAGGACCGGGTGGAGGCCCTGGGCAACAGTCCGGTGTTCGTCAGCTGCGCCCTGCTGGTCACCGGGTGCATCCTGTTCTTCTCCGACCGCATGGCCAAGGGGCATAAAACGGTGCGCACCGCCACCCTGAAGGACGTGCTGCTGGTGGGCGTGGCCCAGGGGGTCGCCACCATCCCGGGCATCTCCCGGTCGGGCAGCACCATCTCCGCCGGCATGGCCCTGGGCTTTGACCGGAAGTTCGCCGTGCGCTACTCCTTCCTCATGTCCCTGCCCGCCGTGCTGGGGGCCACCGTCCTGGAGGTGGTGGACGTGGCCAGCGCCCAGACGGCCATCGACCCGGCGGTGGTGCCCATGTACGCGGTGGGCATGGTGCTGGCCGGCGTGGTGGGCTTCTTCGCCATCAAGCTGGTGAACCTGCTGGCCGACAAGGGGAAGTTCGGCGCCTTCGCCTATTACTGCTGGGCGGCGGGCCTGCTGGCCCTGATCGGCAGCCTGCTGGGCTTCACCTTCGTTCCCGCGGCCTGAGCCGCGCCATCTGACCCGAAAGAGGGGATCTCCACATGGCATCCACACAAAAGAGACCGGCCGGCAAGGCCGCGGGCGGCTCCTCCGGCCGCTCCGCCGGGAAAAAGACGGCGGAGACCCGGAAAAAGCCCGCCCCCAAGCCCTTCCGCCGGGAGATCGGGGCGGCGGTGTGCCTGCTGCTGGCCTTTTTCGCCGCCATCGGCTACTTCCGGCTGGACGGCGTGGTCATCAACTGGTTCTGCATCGTCCTGAAGGGCCTGTTCGGATACGGCTTCTGGCTGGCCACCCCGGCCCTGCTGCTGGCGGCGTACATCCTGGCCTTCCACCGGGGGCGGCCGGTGCGCCTGCGCACCGCCTTCGCCCTGCTGCTCCCCCTGGTGCTGGGGGGGCTGCTCCACCTGATCCTGACCGGGAACATGGAGTTTTCCCAGACCACCCTCCAGCAGCTGTGGGAGAGCGGGCAGGCCCTCCAGAGCGGCGGGGTGCTCAGCGGCGCCCTGGCCATCGGCTTCATCCGGGCCTTCTCGTCCATCGGGGCGGGGGTGCTGCTGGTGGTGTGGGCCCTGCTGATGCTGATGACGGCCCTGAACCTGAGCCCGGCGGACATCGTGGACTACTTCCGCAGCCGGCCCCGGTACGAGCGGGAGGAGCCCGCCCCCAAGCCCGTCAAAAGGCCGGAGCCCGAGCCCGCTCCCCAGCCGGAGCCCAAGCGCCGCCGGCCCATCGACATCCCGGTGGACGACGGACCCGGCGCCCCGCCGGAGCCCGCCAGCCCCCTGCCCAGGCCGGAGAAGCGGGCCGGCTTCTTCCGCAAGCCCACGGTGCCCGCCCCTGACCAGGTGCTGACGGGCCGGGCCGGGCAGACCGAGCCGGAGCCCAAGCCTGTCCCCGCGCCCGACCCGGAGCCGGTCCCCGCCCGGGAGCCCGAGCCCGCGCCCCCCATGCCCGAGATCGTCCGGGAGCCGGCGGTGCCCAAGCTCACCGCCCGGGAGCGGGAGGAGGCCGCCGCCGAGGTGGCCCGGGACATCCAGGAGACCATGGCCGGCCAGGAGGGCCAGCCCTATCAGTACCCGCCCCTGTCCCTGCTGGACGAGGGCAGCGGGCTGGACGCCGGGGAGGCGCTGGGGGAGCTGCGCACCAACCAGCAGCGGCTGGCCGACACCATCCACTCCTTCGGCATCGAGGCCAACATCGTCAACGTCACCCGGGGTCCGTCGGTGACCCGGTATGAGCTGGAGCTGGACCAGGGGGTGCGGCTGAACAAGCTCACCAACCTGGCCGACGACATCGCCCTGGCCCTCGGGGCCACAGGGGTGCGCATCGCCCCCATCCCCGACAAGATCTCCATGGTGGGCATCGAGGTGCCCAACAAGCTGGTGTCCACCGTCCCCATCCACGAGGTCATCGGCTCCAAGGAGTTCTGCGAGCACCGCTCCAAGGTGGCCTTCGCCGTGGGCAAGAACATCGGCGGGCAGTGCGTGGTGGGTGACATCGCCAAGCTGCCCCACCTGCTCATCGCCGGCACCACCGGCTCGGGCAAGTCGGTGTGCACCAACTCCCTGATCGTCTCCCTGCTCTACAAGGCCACCCCCGAGGAGGTCCGCCTGATCATGGTGGACCCCAAGATGGTGGAGCTGAGCGTCTACAACGGCATCCCCCACCTGCTCATCCCGGTGGTCACCGACCCCAAGAAGGCCGCCGGCGCCCTGCAGTGGGCGGTGACCGAGATGATGAAGCGCTACCGCACCTTCTCCGAGGTGGGGGTGCGGGACCTGGCGTCCTACAACGCCTACGCCGCCCGGAACGAGGGGGTGGACAAGCTGCCCCAGG
Organism: uncultured Oscillospiraceae bacterium; assembly: GCA_944386845.1. Lineage (GTDB taxonomy): Bacteria > Bacillota > Clostridia > Oscillospirales > Oscillospiraceae > CALXCT01. The sequence continues at coordinate 3,422 of CALXCP010000055.1, forward strand.
TGGTGGTGGTCATCGACGAGCTGGCCGACCTGATGCTGGTGGCCGCCAAGGAGGTGGAGGAGTCCATCTGCCGGGTGGCCCAGATGGGCCGCGCCGCCGGCATGCACCTGATCATCGCCACCCAGCGGCCCTCCGCCGACGTGATCACCGGCCTGATGAAGGCCAACATCCCCAGCCGGATCGCCTTCGCCGTCTCCTCCGCCATGGAGTCCCGGATCATCCTGGACACCCAGGGGGCGGAGAAGCTGGTGGGCCGGGGCGACATGCTGTACGCCCCCCTGGGCACCGGCAAGCCCCAGCGGGTCCAGGGCTGCCTCATCTCCGACAAAGAGGTGGCCGCCGTGGTGGACTTCATCAAGGGCAGCAGCGAGGCCAACTACTCCGACGAGATCATGCACGAGATCGAGCAGCACGCCGCCGAGAAGGACAAGCAGTCCAAGGGGGTGGGCGGCTCCGCCCCCGAGGAGGCGGGAGACGACTTCGATGAGCTGCTCCCCGCCGCCATCGAGGTGGTGGTGGAGACGGGGCAGGCCAGCGTCTCCATGCTCCAGCGGCGGCTGAAGCTGGGCTACTCCCGGGCCGCCCGGCTGGTGGACCAGATGGAGGAGAAGGGGGTGGTGGGGCCCTTCGAGGGCTCCAAGCCCCGGCAGCTGCTCATCACCAAGGAGCAGTGGCAGGAGATGAAGTTCCGCCAGGACATGGGCTCCGGCCCCGCCCCGGCCGAGCCCGTCCCCGACCTGCCCCCCGAGGACCGGGAGGAGAACGACGACGCCCCGCCGTTTTAAGAAAAAGGAAAGGAACGTGAAGCAGCGATGAAATGCGGTGCTTGTGTTTCGGTGTGCTGACCGGGAGGTCAGCGCAAACCGAATGACCGCTTGGCCTCCCGAAAAGGCAGACACACTTTTTCAGGAGGTTATCCCCATGAACCGGGAGAATAAACGAAAGACCTATCAACATAACTACTACAAAACGCATCCCTGCCGGGACAGCTTCACCTGCAAGGTCTGCGGCCGGCTGGTCACGCCGGACGGCGCGGGGAGCGACCACCGCAACCACTGTCCCAACTGCCTGTGCAGCCTCCATGTGGACGAAGAACCGGGAGACCGGGCGGCGGACTGCGGCGGCATCATGGAGCCCATCGGCGTCTGGGTCCGCCGGAAAGAGGAGTGGGCCGTCATCCACCGCTGCCGCCGCTGCGGGCGGCTGTCCTCCAACCGGGTCGCGGCGGACGACAACCCCATGAAGCTGATGTCGGTGGCCCTGCGTCCCCTAACATCCCCGCCGTTCCCCCTGGAGCGGATCGAGGAGCTCACCGCCGTGATGGGCGGAGAGGGGAGCCTGAAATGACACCGGAGGAATGGAACATGAAGAAGACCCTGCCGCCCCTGCTGGCTGCCGTGCTGTGTGGCCTGTCCGCCGTGGTGTGGACGGCCAACTGCGTGATCCTGGCCCTGTCGGAAGAGCTGAGCGCCCTGCCCGGGCTGCTGTTGGCTTTGGATGTGGTGTGCGCGGCGGCGTGGTGGGTGGCCTTCGCGGCCAGCCTGTTCCGCTTTCGCCGGCAGAGGGAACTGGACACCGGAAAGAAACAGCCCTGACAGACAGAAAAGCGGCTGCCCCGGATGGGGCGGCCGTTTTTCCATGCTTGGCGGGCTCAGAACGCCCGGCCGATGTCGGTGCGGAAGTGCATCTTCTCAAAGGAGATGTGCCGGGCGGCGCCGTAGGCGGCGCCGATGGCCCCGTCCAGGGTGTCCCCGGTGGCGGTGACCCCCAGCACCCGGCCGCCGTCGGTGAGATAGCGGCCCTGTTCGTCCAGTCTGGTGCCGGCGTGGAACACGGTGGCGGTCTTTCCCGCCTCGTCCAGGCCGGAGATGGGGAAGCCCTTCTCATAGGACACGGGGTAGCCCCCGGAGGCCAGCACCACCACGCAGGCGGCCCCCTTCTTCCAGCGGACGTCCACCCGGTCCAGGGTGCCGTCCACGCAGGCCTGGAGGATGTCCATCAGGTCGGTGTCCAGCAGGGAGAGGACCACCTGGCACTCCGGGTCGCCGAAGCGGGCGTTGTACTCCACCACCCTGGGCCCGTCGGGGGTGAGCATGAGACCGAAGTAGAGCACCCCCTGGAAGGTGCGGCCCTCGGCGCGCAGGGCGTCCACGGTGGGGCGGAAGATCTCGTCCATGCAGCGCCGGGCCAGCTCCGGGGTGTAGACGGGGACGGGGGAGATGGCCCCCATGCCGCCGGTGTTGGGACCCCGGTTGCCGTCGAAGGCCCGCTTGTGGTCCTGGCTGGAGGGCATGGGGACGATGGTCTTGCCGTCGGTGAAGGCCAGCACGGTGACCTCCGGCCCGGTCATGCACTCCTCGATGACCACGGTGGAACCCGAGTCACCGAACTTGCGGCCCTCCATCATCTCCCGCAGGGCCTGCTCCGCCTCGGCCACCGTGGCGGCTACGGTGACCCCCTTGCCCAGGGCAAGGCCGTCCGCCTTCACCACGATGGGGGCCCCCTGGGCCCGGACGTAGGCCAGGGCGGCCTCCAGGTCGGTGAAGGTCTCGTACCTGGCGGTGGGGATGCCGTACTTCTTCATGAGCCCCTTGGAGAAGGCCTTGCTGGCCTCCACGACGGCGGCGTTGGCCCGGGGGCCGAAGGCGGGGATGCCGGCGGCCTCCAGGGCGTCCACCATCCCCATGGCCAGGGGGTCGTCCGGGGCCACCACGACGAAGTCCATGGCGTTGTCCCGGGCCCAGTTCACCATGCCCTCCACGTCGGTGGCCTTCACGGGGACGCACCGGGCCACTTGGGCGATGCCGGCGTTCCCCGGCGCGCAGTACAGCTCGGTCACCTTGGGGCTCTGGGCCAGCTTCCAGCAGATGGCGTGCTCCCGCCCGCCGCCGCCGACTACCAATACTTTCATAGATGACACCTCATTTGCGAATTAAGAATTAGGAGTTAGGAATTAGGAATTTTCCCGTCACGGACAGACTTTGTGATGGCGGTGAGGAGTTTTCGCAGCTCGTCACAATCAGCTTGGAGAGAGACGTACTCAGAATCGGAAAAATAGCCGCAGGAATGGAGAAGCTCCAACCAGTACAAGGTCTCGGCACATTCCTTGAGTGCGATGTACAGCTTGTTCAAGAAATCCTTGCGGCTGCTTCCGTACTGAGCTTCTGCGATATTCGCTCCGATGCTGGTCCCGCTGCGCAGGAATTGCTTGGAGAGGACGAACTCCCGCTTATCGTCACAGAGATAGCGATAGGCAAAGACGACACGTTTGGAAAATGCGAGACTTTTTGTTCGAATCGCGTTTTCATTCTCCATACAATTCCTAACTCCTCATTCCTAATTCCTAATTAAAACTCAGTGGTGGAACAGCCGCATCCCCGTAAACGCCATCACCATCCCGTACTTGTCGGCGGTCTCGATGACGTTGTCGTCCCGGATGGAGCCGCCGGGCTGGGCGATGTACTGCACGCCGGACTTCCGGGCCCGCTCCACGTTGTCGCCGAAGGGGAAGAAGGCGTCGCTGCCCAGGCTGACGCCGGTCATCGTGGCGATCCAGGCCTTTTTCTCCTCGGCGGTCAGGGGCTCGGGCTTCACCTTGAAGCTCTGCTGCCACACCCCCTCGGCCAGCACGTCCTCCCACTCGTCGGAGATGTACACGTCGATGGCGTTGTCCCGGTTGGGCCGGCGGATGCCGTCCACGAACTGCAGGGCCAGGACCTTGGGGTGCTGCCGGAGCATCCAGTTGTCCGCCTTGCTGCCCGCCAGGCGGGTGCAGTGGATGCGGCTCTGCTGCCCGGCGCCCACCCCGATGGTCTGGCCGTTCTTCACGTAGCACACCGAGTTGGACTGGGTGTACTTCAGGGTCAGCAGGGCCAGCAGCAGGTCGTGCCGGGCGGCCTGGGGCAGGTCCTTGTTCTTGGTGACGATGTTGCTGAGCAGCCCGTCGTTGATCTCGAAGCTGTTGTACCCCTGCTGGAAGGTGATGCCGTAGATCTGCCGGCGCTCGATGGGGTCGGGCTCGTAGCCGGGGTCGACCTGGACCACGTTGTAGCTGCCCTTCTTCTTGGTCTTCAGGATGGCCAGGGCCTCGTCGGTGTAGCCCGGGGCGATGATGCCGTCGGACACCTCCATGGCCAGGAAGCGGGCGGTGTCAGCGTCGCACACGTCGCTCAGGGCGGCCCAGTCGCCGTAGGAGCACAGCCGGTCGGCCCCCCGGGCCTTGATGTACGCCCGGGCGATGGGGGTGGTGTCAAAGCCGTCGGCGAAGTAGATCTGCTTCTCCACCTCGGTCAGCTCGGTGCCCAGGGCGGCGCCGGCGGGGGAGACGTGCTTGAAGGAAGCGGCTGCGGGCAGGCCGGTGGCCTTCTTCAGCGCCTTCACCAGCTGCCAGGAGTTCAGCGCGTCCATGAAGTTGATGTAGCCCGGCTTGCCGTTGAGGACGGTGAGGGGCAGCTCGCTCCCGTCGGCCATGTAGATGGCGGCGGGCTTCTGGTTGGGGTTGCAGCCGTATTTCAGTTCCAGCTCTTTCATGGTAAAACCTCCAGTCCCATGGTCCTTACACGTGCTTGTTGAGGATGACGGCGTCCATCTCCCCGGTCTCCAGCGACCGGTAGCAGACGTACAGGGACACCTTGTTGTCCTCGTTGAGGCTCTCCCACATCCGGTCGGCCAGGGTGCGGGCGTCGGGGGCGTCCAGGGACACCCGGCGGGGCTCCCCCTCGAAGGAAGGCAGGGGGTCGGCGTTGTCCTGATAGGTGTGGATGAGGCGGCCCTCCCCGGCCAGGGGGGCGTCGTACTCGTAGAAGAAGCGCTGGTTGCAGCCGGGGTCTCCGTCGGACGACTTCAGGATGGACAGCTTGAAGCTGCCGTCGGGGGAGAGCAGGCCGGAGATGCGGGGGGTGTAGTTGGGGGGGTCGGGCTCAAAGCAGCGGGTGCGTAGCGCCTCGGCGAAGGTGCGCCCCTCCAGCAGATAGTCCCGGACGGTGTCGGTCTGGTCGCCGTTGGTGACCACCACCCCCCGGCCCGCCAGGCGCACCGGGTGGTAGATGATGAGGGACGGGTCGGTCATCCTGCTCTCGTCATAGGCCCGGGTGCGGATGCCGTCCTCGGTGGCCTCGAAGACCCGGTTGCGGCTGTTCTCGCTGCGGCCCATGATGAAGTAGGCGATGACGGCGTTTTTGCCGTCGGCGGACCGGCCCAGCAGGATGCCCCGGCCGGGGTAGGGGCGCTGGCGCAGATAGTCCAGCAGGTCCAGCTTTTCCATGAAGAAACCTCCTTTTTTCATTGAAAAAGGGCGCACCACGCTGTGTAAAACGGGTGCGCCCAGACGGTCGGCAGTTCTCTCGGCGATACTCCCCGTGGTCCTTCCACTTCCGTCAGTCATATCGCCTGTCTATTGTATCATGGTGGGACGGGCCCTGTCAATCGGCCCCGTCCAGGATGCGCACCTGGCGGCCCTCCACCTGCAGACGGCCCTGGCAAAACAGGGCCACCGCCCGGGGCAGCAGCTGCCACTCGCACTGCTCCATGATGCGGCGCTGGAGGGTCTCCGGCGTGTCGGACGGGAGGACGTCCACCGCCTTCTGGAGCACGATGGGCCCGCCGTCGCACTCCTCGCTGACGAAGTGCACCGTGGCCCCGGACACCTTCACCCCGTACTCCAGCGCCTTCTCGTGGACGTGGAGGCCGTAGCACCCCGGGCCGGAGAAGGCGGGGATCAGGGCGGGGTGGACGTTGAGGATGGCGTTGGGATAGGCCCGGACCATCTCGCCGGTGAGGATGGTGAGGAAGCCGGCCAGCACCACCAGGTCGATGCCCTCGGCCTGGAGGCAGTCCACATAGGCCGCCGTCATGGCCTGGGCGGAGGGGTAGTCGGCCCGGGCGATGACCCGGCTGGGGATGCCGGCCCGGGCCGCCCGCTCCAGGGCGTACACCCCGGGCTTGGAGGCCACCACCAGGGCGAGCTCCCCGCCCCTTAGCTCCCCCCGCCCCTGGGCGTCGATGAGGGCCTGCAGATTGGTGCCCCCACCGGAGACCAGGACAGCGATACGTTTCGACATAGGGAACACCTCCAAAGTAAGAGTGAAGAGTGGAAAGTTGAGAGTGGAGAGGCTGAGATTGGCAGTGTGAGCATATCTTCACTCTCCACTCTTCTATCTTCACTCTGTTTACACCAGTTCCACCCCGGCGTTGCCCTTGACCACCGAGCCCACCACATAGGCCCGCTCGCCGATGCGGGTGAGCAGGTCCACGGCGGCGCCCGCCTGGTCCTTGGGGACGGCCAGGATCATGCCCACCCCCATGTTGAAGGTGTTGTACATGTCCCGCTCAGGGATGTTCCCCTCCTTGGCGATGAGGTCGAAGATGGGGGGGACGGGGACAGAGGACACCTTGATGCGGGCGGTGAGCCCCGCCTTCATCATCCGGGGGACGTTCTCATACAGGCCGCCGCCGGTGATGTGGCTGACGGCCCGGAGGGCGACGCCCCCCTGGAGCAGCGCCTTCACCGCCTTGACGTAGATGCGGGTGGGCTTGAGCAGCTCCTCGCCGATGGTGCACCCCAGCTCGGCGGAGTAGGTGGACAGCACCTTCCGGTCCACCCCCAGCACCTTGCGCACCAGGGAGAAGCCGTTGGAGTGCACCCCGCTGGAGCCCAGGCCGATGAGCAGGTCGCCCTCCTCCATGGACGAGCCGTCCAGGATCCTGGACTTGTCCACGATGCCCACCGAGAAGCCGGCCAGGTCGTACTCGTCCACCGGGTAGAAGCCGGGCATCTCCGCCGTCTCGCCCCCCACCAGGGCGCAGCCCGCCTGGCGGCAGCCCTCGGTGACGCCGGAGACGATCTGGGCGATGCGGACGGGGTCGTTCTTGCCGCAGGCGATGTAGTCCAGGAAGAACAGGGGAGAGGCGCCGCCGCACACGATGTCGTTGACGCACATGGCCACGCAGTCGATGCCCACCGTGTCATGCTTGTCCATGAGGAAGGCGATCTTCAGCTTGGTGCCCACGCCGTCGGTGCCCGAGACCAGCACCGGCTCCTTCATCCCGGTCAGGTCGGGGGCGAACATGCCGCCGAAGCCGCCCAGAGTGCCCAGCACCCCGGGGATGTAGGTGGACTCCACCATGGGCTTGATGCGCTCCACCGCCTCATACCCGGCGGTGACGTCCACCCCCGCGGCGGCGTAGGACTCAGAGTGGGAGTTTTTCATACCAAACCTCCGTTCTTAAATTAGAAATTAGGAATTAGGAGTTAGGAATTAGAAATTTCGGAGCCGCACCGCAGGCGCGTGATCAGGAACGCCGTCCGGCGGAGCCGGACACCGGAATTTCTCATTCCACATTCCTAATTCCTAATTGCAAAGAATAACGGCACAGCCGTTATTCTTTGCCAGTCCAGCAGTACGTACACACCTTGTCCCGGTCCAGCCCGATGGCCTCCAGCAGGCCGTCCAGAGACTGATAGCCCAGGGAGCTGAAGCCGAACTTCTCGCAGATGGTCTTCAGCATGCACTGGCCCCGGTGGGTGTTGGCGTCGGCGTACTCCTCCAGGTGCTGCTGCCCCTCGTCGCCCTCCAGCTCCTGGACGATGCGCCGGGCCAGCAGCTCCATGTCCGAGTTGCTCCGGGAGAAATTCAGATACTTGCACCCGTACAGGATAGGGGGGCAGGCCGAGCGCATGTGGACCTCCTTGGCCCCCGACTCGTACAGGAACTCCACCGTCTCCCGCAGCTGGGTGCCCCGGACGATGGAGTCGTCCACGAACAGCAGCTTCTTGCCCTCGATGAGCTCGGGGACGGGGATCTGCTTCATCTTGGCCACCTGGTTGCGGATGCTCTGGTTGGCCGGCATGAAGGACCGGGGCCAGGTGGGGGTGTACTTCACGAAGGGCCGGGCGAAGGGGATGTGGCTCTCATTGGCGTAGCCGATGGCGTGGGGCAGGCCCGAGTCGGGCACCCCGGCCACGTAGTCCAGGTCCTGGGCCAGCCCCCGGGCCTTGTCGTCCCGGGCCATGATGGCCCCGTTGCGGTAGCGCATGACCTCCACGTTGACCCCCTCGTAGTTGGAGTTGGGGTAGCCGTAGTAGGTCCACAGG